>NZ_JBEZKG010000010.1:0-405772 GCF_040651535.1 Streptomyces sp. NPDC048420 | reverse complement strand
AGGTGACGACGTCGGCGTGCTCGACGGGGTTCGGGTGCAGCCCCGCCGCCACCAGTCCGGCGAAGTGCGCCATGTCGACCCACAGATACGCCCCGACCTCGTCGGCGATCCGGCGGAACTCCGCGAAGTCCAGCTGCCGCGGGTAGGCGGACCAGCCCGCGATGATCACCTTGGGCCGGTGCTCCTTGGCGAGCTTCTCCAGTTCGGCCATGTCGACGAGACCCGATTCGTCGACGTGGTAAGCGACGACATTGAACTGCTTGCCGGAGAAGTTCAGCCGCATCCCGTGGGTCAGGTGACCGCCGTGCGCGAGGTCGAGCCCGAGGATGGTGTCGCCGGGCTGTGCCAGCGCGAACAGGGCGGCCTGGTTGGCGGAGGCGCCCGAGTGCGGCTGGACGTTGGCGTACTCGGCGCCGAAGAGCTCCTTGACCCGGTCGATCGCGATCTGCTCGGCCACGTCGACGTGCTCGCAGCCGCCGTAGTAACGACGGCCCGGGTAGCCCTCGGCGTACTTGTTGGTCAGGACCGAACCCTGCGCCTCCATGACCGCGAGCGGAGCGAAGTTCTCCGACGCGATCATCTCCAGGGTGGACTGCTGACGGTCCAGCTCGGCGTCGACCGCGGCGGCGATCTCCGGGTCGAGCTCGTGCAGGGAAGTGTTGAGAAGAGTCATCTACGGTCCTCAGCCGGCGGAAAAGGCGGTGTACTCGTCGGCGGAGAGCAGGTCGGACGGCTCCTCCGCGACGCGTACCTTGAACAGCCAGCCGCCCTCGAAGGGGGCGGAGTTCACCAGCGCCGGGTCGCTCACGACGTCCTCGTTGACCTCGGTGACCTCACCGGTGACGGGGGAGTACAGGTCGCTGACCGACTTGGTCGACTCCAGCTCGCCGCAGGTCTCGCCCGCGGTCACCGCGGCACCGACCTCCGGGAGCTGGACGAAGACGACATCGCCGAGCGCGTTGGCCGCGTGCTCCGTGATGCCGACCGTCGAGACGCCGTCCTCGGCGCCCGACAGCCACTCGTGCTCCTTGCTGTAACGCAGCTGCTGGGGGTTGCTCATGGCCTGAATTCTCCTGTACGCGGGGGAGTGCTGGTGAATGGGGGACTGCGGAAGGCGTGTGTGAGCAGCGACTACGTGCTCAGCATCACCTACGGCGGCTACTTCTGGCGCTTGTAGAACGGCAGCGCCACGACCTCGTACGGCTCGTGGGTGCCCCGGATGTCGACACCGACCCCGGCGGTTCCCGGCGCCGCGTGGGCGGCGTCGACGTACGCCATGGCGATCGGCTTGCCCAGGGTGGGGGAGGGGGCCCCGGAGGTGACCTCGCCGATCACCCCGCCGCCCGCGACGACGGCGTACCCGGCACGCGGGACACGACGCCCCTCGGCGACGAGGCCGACCAGGACGCGCGGGGGGTTCTCCACGGCTCGGGAGGCCGCCTCGGACAGCGCCTCCCGCCCGACGAAGTCGCCCTCCTTCTCGAACTTCACGACCCGCCCGAGCCCGGCGTCGAACGGCGTCAGCTCCCGCGACAGCTCGTGCCCGTACAGCGGCATGCCCGCCTCAAGGCGCAGCGTGTCCCGGCAGGACAGCCCGCAGGGGACCAGGCCGACGCCCTCGCCGGCCTTGGTGAGGGCCTGCCACAGCGTCTCCGCGTCCGAAGGGCTCACGAACAGCTCGAAGCCGTCCTCCCCGGTGTACCCGGTGCGCGCGATCAGCGCGGGCACCCCGGCGACCGTGCCCGGCAGCCCGGCGTAGTACTTCAGCCCGTCGAGATCGGCGTCGGTCAGGGAGGCGAGGATTCCGGGGGACTCCGGCCCCTGTACGGCGATCAGCGCGTAGGCGTCCCGGTCGTCCCGCACCTCGGCGTCGAAGCCGGCCGCGCGCTCGGTCAGGGCGTCCAGCACGACCTGCGCGTTGGAGGCGTTGGCGACCACCATGAACTCGGTGTCGGCGAGACGGTAGACGATCAGGTCGTCAAGGATGCCGCCGTCGGCCTGGCAGATCATGGTGTAGCGGGCCCGTCCCACCCCGACAGAGGCGATGTTGCCGACGAGGGCGAAGTTCAGCAGAAGGCCCGCCTGAGGGCCGGTCACGGTGATCTCGCCCATGTGGGAGAGGTCGAAGAGACCGGCCTTCGTACGCACCGCGTTGTGCTCGTCGCGCTCGGAGCCGTACCGCAGGGGCATGTCCCAGCCGGCGAAGTCGGTCATCGTCGCACCGAGCGAGCGATGCAGGGCATCGAGGGCGGTGCGACGGGGTTCAGAACTGCTCATCGGACGTCGTCTCCAAGGATCCCAGGACATGGGTGTGACGGGCGAGGTAGTCCTCCCCATCTGTCATCGGAACCTGAGAGGTTCGCCATGAAGAACATGGCTTGCACCTTGGGTGGGGCCACACGAACGGCGGCCCGCTTTTCAGATGTGCCTCGCCCGCGCGGTAACGGGGCCTGAGAGATTCAAGGGAGGGACTTGCTCCTTCGGCGCCCGGGTAGACGTACCCCGGGACTCTCCCGCGCGGATTCAAACGGCCGGTATGCAGTTGGCGCGGACATCATTGCACGCATCGCGGGCGGGTGGCAGGGCCGCACCGGACCCTCCCTGTTGTGACCGGCTTGTGGCACGACGATCACGAAAACCGGAGACACAGCGCATTACCTTCTCTTTACGCTCGGTGGGGAGGGGAACCCCGACCCCGGAGGAGGACGATGACGGTGAACAGGACCACGGCATACGCGACGACCTCGGGCATCGCGCTGCCCGAGCAGCCCGCGGCCCCGGCCGCCCAGGCCTGCGGCGCGCGTCCGGTCGTCCGCGACCTGCGCGACCGCGCGGGCCGCAGCCCGCACGCCCTGCTCTTCGGCCCCGAGGACCTCGTCGTCATCACCGGCCTGCCCGGCAGCGGCAAGTCCACCCTGATGAAGCGCGCGGTCAAGGGCGCGAGGATCGACTCGCAGGACACCCGCGACCGCTGGGACGGCCGGCTGTCCCGCTTCCTGCCGTACGCCCTCTACCGCCCCCTGGTACGGCTCGCGCACTACGCTGGCCTGCGCCGCGCCCTGCGCTCGGGCGAGGGAGTCGTCGTGCACGACTGCGGGACCCAGACCTGGGTGCGCGGCTGGCTGGCTCGTGAGGCCCGGCGCCGGGGCGGCACCCTGCACCTGCTGCTGCTCGACGTCCCGGCGGACACCGCTCTCGAGGGCCAGCGCGAGCGCGGCCGGGGCGTCTCGCGGTACGCCTTCCTGCGCCACCGGGGCGCGGCCGCCCGGCTGATCCGGTCCGTGGAGCGCGGCGACCTGCCACCGGGCTGCGGCTCGGCGGTGCTGCTCGACCGGGACGCGGCGGACGTGCTGCGGCGGATCGGCTTCACGGGCTGAGCCACACACCGCCCGCACCCGCTAGCCTTTCAGCCACATCAGCGGTTCACAGCAGGCGGTCATACAGATGGACTTCCCGGCGGATCTCCCCGCGGACTTCTCGGAGTTCCCGGCACAGACGGCACACCCCCATCCGCACGGCGGATGGCCGGGCAACGAACTGGAGGAGGTGCTCTCGGCCTCCCTCGGCATGCCCTCGGCCGGCGGCCGGATCATCGAGGTGCTCGGCCGCAGCTTCGTCTGGATCCCGCTGCCCAACGGCGGCGGCCCGCACAGCGGTCCCCTCGACCTGCCCACGCTGGAGATCGAGGGCCAGGCGTTCGTGCCGGTCTTCAGCTCCGAGGAGCAGTTCCGTCAGGTCGTCGGCTCCCATCTGTCGTACACCATCGCCCCCGCGGTCGAGTTCGCCCGCGGACTGCCCCCGCACGTGGGCATCGCCGTGAACCCCGACGGCGTGGTCGGCGTCCCGCTGCCTCCGGCCGCGGTGGCCGACCTCTGCCGCGTCGGCCGCACCCCCCTGGACGGCCCCAACACCGGTGGCCGCGTCAAGCTCTACGAGCCCGACTGGCAGGACGACCCGGTCGACTTCCTGGCCTCCGCCGCGGCCGAGTTCGCGGCAACCGGCGTGGTCCTCACGGCCCGCCGCTGCCTGGCCGCCATCGAGACGGCCGACCCGGTGATGTTCGTGGGCGTGGAACTCTCCCAGTGGGAGGGCGACCTGCGCACGCTGCCGATGGACGCCCTGGGCCGGGCTCTCGGGACGACTCCCGTGAAGTGGCCGGTGAACCTGGTCCTGCTGGATGTGGCGGACGACCCGGTGGGTCATTGGATGCGCGACCAGGTACGGCCCTTTTACACCCAGGGCTAGTCGACCCGCCTGGGGGCGCGGGGCTGTGCCGATGTGCGGCTCCGCCGCGTGGGCGCGATCAGCCCCCACGACCCGCACTCGCGCACCACAGCAAGACCCGAGCTCCTAGGCGCTTAAGCTGGTTTCATACTCGGGGCAACCTTCAAGAAGGGGCGATACGACGTGAGCGCCAGCGGCACCGCGACCGGCACGGTCGAGCACATGCTGCGCCAGGTGACCCCCGGGCGCTACGACGCCTACGAGGCACTGCTGCGCGCCCTCGCGACCCCGAACTCCGGCCAGATCTGGATGCTCCTGTGGCACGGCCAGGCGGGCTCCCCGGACGCCCAGTACGGAAACATGGAAGTCGAGGGCTACGGCTACGCCCCCTGCGTCACCTCCGCCCAGGAGCTGAGCGCCAGCGGCTGGAACCGCTCGTACGAAGTCGTCGACGGCATCGACGTGGCCCGCACCCTCTACCCCGACCACTACGGCCTCTGGCTCAACCCGCACGCCCCCGGCGGCGGCGTCGGCATCCCCTGGCTCGACCTGCGCCGCATCGCCACCGGCCTGGAGCGCCAGCCCGCGGGGCCGCTGCGGCTGGAGGAACCCGCTATCGAGATCCCCCAGTTCTACGCCCTGCTCGTGCAGAACGCCCACCGCACCCCGGCGGTCCGCTCACTGCGCCGCGCCTGGGTGCAGCCGGCGCTCGGTGCGCCGTATCTCGCCATCGGGCTGGACGTGTACGACACCAGCCCCTCGGCCGTCGACTCGGTGCGCGCGATGATGCAGCAGTCCATCGGCGTGGTCCCGGACGGCCTCCCGGTGTCGACGGTGGCGATGTCCGACGAGTACGACCCGGTGGCCCTGTGGATGCGCGCCGGCGCCCGTCCGTTCTACGACCGCGAGGCCCACGCCGCCCCCGCCCAGGCCCCGGCGGCCGGGTACGGCTACCCGCCGGTCCAGGGTCGGTACTGACCGCACGTCACCGAGAGACACTCGGAGAAGAACCCTGCTGCTGTGCATCGAGTGTCGTGCGATGCTTTCTCCGCGCGTAGATCTGGTGCGAAAGGTCCGATCTGGTGTAGATGTATCCCGATTGATGGCTGTCCGGTCCTCGCGACCAGCCGTCCGGATAACGGAATCTTCTTCACCGCATCACGTTTATGCATCCTTTCCTCGCCAAGTCTGGCTACAGATCGCCAAACCGTTGAAGACTCCCGCACCAGGGGTGGTTCGCCCCGTGCGCCAAAGAGTGATCACGCCGCTACAGCGGCACATGTGGGCCGGTCACCGCCGGTTGAGAGGGGTCCCTGCCAGATGACGGCACCATTGCACGAGCCGACTGCGGAAGCGGCCCCGAGCGCGGCTGAGGAAGCGGCGGTCGCGGCGGCCGACGACAAGGCTGTCCAGGGACGTTCGCTGGGGCGGATCGCCTGGGAGCGGCTGAAGCGGGACAAACTCGCCCTCTCGGGCGGCATCGTGGTGCTCCTCCTCATCGTGATCGCGCTCTTCGCACCCATGATTGCCAGCCTGTACGGGCAGGACCCCGACGCCTACCACGAGAGCCTGATCGACCCCCTGTTCGGTACGCCCACGGGATCTCTCGGCGGTATCAGCGGAGAACACTGGCTGGGCGTCGAACCGGTCAACGGCCGCGACATCTTCGCTCGCATCCTCTACGGCGCCCGTATCTCGCTCCTGGTCGGTTTCCTGTCCGCGCTCGTCGCCGTGGTGATCGGTACCGTCCTGGGCATCCTGGCCGGCTTCTTCGGCGGTTGGATCGACTCCGTCATCAGCCGCGTCATGGACGGCCTGCTGGCCTTCCCCCAGTTGCTCTTCATCATCGCGCTGGTCTCGGTCATGCCGAACGACATGCTGGGCCTGACCGGCTCCAGCGTGCGCGTGTTCGTGATGATCCTGGTCATCGGCTTCTTCGGCTGGCCGTACATCGGACGCGTGGTGCGCGGCCAGACCCTCTCAATGCGTGAGCGCGAGTACGTCGAGGCGGCCCGATCCCTGGGTGCCGGACGGTTCTACATCCTTTTCAAGGAACTGCTGCCCAACCTCGTCGCGCCGATCATCGTCTACACGACGATGATGATCCCCACCAACATCCTCACCGAGGCGGCGCTGAGCTTCCTGGGCGTGGGCGTCAAGCCGCCCACGTCCTCCTGGGGACAGATGCTCTCGACCGCGATCGACTACTACGACTCGGACCCCATGTTCATGGTCGTCCCGGGCGTGGCGATCTTCATCACCGTTCTGGCCTTCAACCTCTTCGGCGACGGCGTGCGGGACGCGCTCGACCCGAAGGGGTCCCGCTGAACTGCCGTACCGCAAGCGTCCCGTGGTATCCACACGGGGTCTCTCATCAAAACCGGAGGATCCGAGATCGTGACTACCCAACGCACCACAGGGCGGCGCAAGCAGGCGTTGGCCGCTGCCGTCGCGGTCGCCGGCATGCTGACCATGGCGGCGTGCGGCGGCGGCAACGACGACGGGGGTTCGAAGACCGGTGCGGCCGGCTTCGACGCCGCGAACAACAAGGTCGCCCAGGCCTCGCAGGTCAAGAAGGGCGGCGAGCTGAAATTCGTCACCGCCCAGGACGCCGACTCGTGGGACACCACGCGCGGTTACTACGGCTTCATGTGGGACTTCTCGCGCTACTACAGCCGTCAGCTGCTCACCTTCAAGACCGAGCCCGGTGCCAAGGGAGCCGAGCTCACGCCGGACCTCGCCACCGACGAGGGCCAGGTCTCGGACGACGGCAAGACGTACACGTTCCACCTGCGTGACGGCATCACCTGGGAGGACGGCAAGGCCATCACCTCCCAGGACATCAAGTACGGCATCGAGCGCGTCTGGGCGCAGGACGTCCTGTCCGGCGGCCCGATCTACGTCCAGCAGATGCTCGACCCCGACGGTACCTACAAGGGTCCGTACAAGGACACGTCCCCGGACAAGCTGGGTCTGAAGGCGATCGAGACGCCCGACGCCAAGACGATCGTCTTCCACCTGCCGAAGGCGAACTCGGACTTCAAGCAGGTGCTGGCCATGACCTCGGCCTCGCCGGTCCGCCAGGACAAGGACACCAAGTCCAAGTACGGCCTGAAGCCGTTCTCGTCCGGCCCGTACAAGTTCCAGTCGTACAGCCCGGGCAAGTCGCTGGTGCTGGTCCGCAACACCAACTGGAAGGCCTCCTCGGACCCGATCCGCAAGGCCTACCCGGACAAGATCTCGCTCGCCATCTCCTCCAACCAGAGCGACATGGACCAGCGTCTGATCAACGGTGACTACGACCTGGACGCCGGCCAGACGGGTCTGGGCCCGCAGGGCCGCACCATCGCCCTGAAGAAGCACAAGGGCAACCTGGACAACCCGGTCTCCGGCTTCATCCGCTACGCGGTCTTCCCGCAGACGGTCAAGCCGTTCGACAACATCCACTGCCGCAAGGCCGTGATCTACGCGGCCGACCACGTGTCGCTCCAGACCGCGCGCGGCGGCCCGGTCGCCGGTGGTCTCATCGGCACCAACATGCTCCCGCCGTCGGTCCCGGGCTCCGAGGGCCAGAAGTACGACCCGTACAAGATCGCCGGAGAGAACAAGAACGGCAACGACGCCCTGGCCAAGCAGGAGCTCAAGGCCTGTGGTCAGCCGAACGGCTTCAAGACCACCATCGCCGTCCGTAACAACAAGCAGCAGGAGGTGGCCACGGCCACGTCCCTGCAGGCGTCGCTGAAGAAGGTCGGGATCACCGCCGACATCTACCAGTACGACGGTTCGCAGAGCTCCGGCATCATCGGCAGCCCCTCGAACGTCGAGAAGAAGAAGCTCGGCATCATCATCATGGGCTGGGGGCCGGACTTCCCGTCGGTCCAGGGCTACGGCATTCCGCTGTGGAGCAGCAAGTACATCCTGCAGAGCGGTAACAACAACTTCGCCATGATCAACGACAAGTCGATCGACGGCCTGTTCGACCAGTACAACGCCGAACTGGACGACGCGAAGAAGACGCAGATCGCCACGGAGATCAACCACAAGGTCAGCGAGGGCGCCTACTACCTGCCCTTCACCTTCGAGCGGCTCCTCAACTGGCGCTCCTCGCGGCTGGCCAACGTGTACACGACGGACGCGTACAGCGGCTACTACGACTTCGTCAACCTCGGTCTGAAGTCCACGAAGTAATCCCGGCACACCCGCCGAACGGCACGAAAGGCAGGTGAAGGCCGGCGCGGCGTGACCGTGGGCCGCCGGAAGACCTCCGGCGGCCCCTGGTTCGCAGCGGGCCGTTAGCTGTGCTCGCTTATCTCCTCAGGCGGCTCTTCGCCGCCGCAGTGATGCTGGTGGTCATCATTCTGGTGGTCTTCAGCATCTTCTTCCTCGTCCCCAAGTGGGCGGGCGTGGACATCGCCACGAGCTTCGTGGGCAAGCAGGCCGACCCCGCGGCGGTGGAGGCGGTGCGGACGAAGCTGGGTCTCAGCGACCCGGTGTTCGTGCAAGTGTGGCACTTCTTCAAGGGCATCTTCGTGGGCCGCACCTATGCGGCCGGCGGCGACGTCACTCACTGCTCCGCGCCGTGCTTCGGTTACTCCTTCCGCAGCGAGCAGGCCGTCTGGCCGGTGCTCACCGACCGCTTCCCGGTGACCCTGGGTCTCGCGCTCGGTGCCGCCGTGCTGTGGCTGATCCTCGGTGTCTCGGCAGGTGTGCTCTCCGCCCTCAAGCGGGGCAGCATCTGGGACCGCGGTGCGATGGTCGTCGCCCTCAGCGGTGTCTCCCTGCCCATCTACTTCACGGGTCTGCTCTCACTGGCGATCTTCAGCTATGGACTGGGCTGGATCGACGGCCAGTACGTGCCTCTCAGTGACAGCTTCACCGGCTGGCTGGGCGGCATGATCCTCCCCTGGATCACCCTGGCGTTCCTGTACGCGGCGATGTACGCGCGCATCACCAGAGCCACCATGCTCGAGATCCTCGGTGAGGACTACATCCGTACCGCCCGGGCAAAGGGCCTCAAGGAGCAGGTCGTCATCCGCAAGCACGCCATGCGCTCCACGCTGACGCCCATCCTGACCATGCTCGGCATGGACCTCGGCGCCCTCATCGGCGGCGCGATCCTGACCGAGACGACGTTCAGCCTTCCCGGCCTCGGCCAGGCCGTGCTGAACGGCATCAAGAACCAGGACCTGCCCATCATCCTGGGCGTCACCCTGATCACTTCTCTCGCGGTGCTGATCGCCAACCTCGTGGTGGACGTCCTGTACGCCGTGATCGACCCCCGAGTGAGGCTCTCATGACCGAACTCAGCAAGACCGGAGCGGCTGTGGGCGAGCCTACGAGCGCTTCGCCCGCGCCGACCGCCTTCCTGGAAGTACGCGACCTCAAGGTGCACTTCCCGACCGACGACGGCCTGGTCAAGTCCGTCGACGGGCTCTCCTTCAAGCTGGAGAAGGGCAAGACCCTCGGCATCGTGGGCGAGTCGGGCTCCGGCAAGTCGGTGACCTCGCTGGGCATCATGGGCCTGCACACCGCCGGCCAGTACGGCAAGCGCAAGGCCCAGATCTCCGGTGAGATCTGGCTGGACGGCACCGAACTGCTGACCGCCGACCCGGACGAGGTACGCAAGCTGCGTGGCCGCGAGATGGCGATGATCTTCCAGGACCCGCTGTCCGCGCTGCACCCGTACTACACGATCGGTCAGCAGATCGTGGAGGCGTACCGGATCCACCACGACGTGGACAAGAAGACCGCGAAGAAGCGCGCGATCGAGATGCTCGACCGAGTCGGCATCCCGCAGCCGGACAAACGGGTCGACAGCCACCCGCACGAGTTCTCCGGCGGTATGCGCCAGCGCGCGATGATCGCGATGGCGCTGGTCAACAACCCCGAGCTGCTCATCGCGGACGAGCCGACGACCGCCCTGGACGTGACCGTGCAGGCGCAGATCCTCGACCTCCTGCGCGACCTGCAGAAGGAGTTCGGCTCGGCGATCATCGTCATCACCCACGACCTGGGCGTCGTCGCCGAACTCGCGGACGACATCCTGGTGATGTACGGCGGCCGTTGCGTCGAGCGCGGCCCGGCCGAGAAGGTGTTCTACGAGCCGCGCCACCCCTACACCTGGGGTCTGCTCGGTTCGATGCCCCGCCTGGACCGCGAGCAGCAGGAGCGTCTGATCCCGGTCAAGGGCTCCCCGCCCTCCCTGATCAACATCCCGTCCGGCTGCGCCTTCAACCCGCGGTGCCCGTATGCCGACATCCCCAAGGACAACGTGACCCGCACGGTCCGCCCCGAGCTGACCGAGGTCGGCAGCCAGCACTGGGCCGCCTGCCACATGAGCACGGAGCAGCGGGAGCGTATCTGGACCGAAGAGATTGCGCCGAAGCTGTGAGTAACGAGAAAGCCGGGACGAAACCCGCGCAGAGCGAGACCAACCCCGCCAACGGCGAGGTGCTGCTGAAGGTCACCGGCCTGCAGAAGCACTTCCCGATCAGGAAGGGGCTGCTCCAGCGGCAGGTGGGCGCGGTGCACGCCGTCGACGGCCTCGACTTCGAGGTGTGCTCGGGCGAGACCCTGGGCGTGGTGGGCGAGTCGGGCTGCGGCAAGTCGACCATGGGCCGGCTGATCACGCGGCTGCTCGAACCGACCGGCGGCAAGGTCGAGTTCGAGGGCAGGGACGTCACGCATCTCGGTGTGGGCGGCATGCGTCCGCTGCGCCGCGACGTCCAGATGATCTTCCAGGACCCGTACTCCTCGCTGAACCCGCGCCACACCATCGGCACGATCATCGGGGCTCCCTTCAAGCTGCAGGGCGTCGAGCCCGAGGGCGGCATCAAGAAGGAGGTCCAGCGGCTGCTGTCCGTCGTGGGCCTGAACCCCGAGCACTACAACCGTTATCCGCACGAGTTCTCCGGCGGCCAGCGGCAGCGCATCGGCATCGCCCGCGCGCTGGCGCTCAAGCCCAAGCTGGTGGTGGCGGACGAGCCGGTCTCCGCGCTGGACGTGTCGATCCAGGCCCAGGTCGTGAACCTGCTGGACGACCTCCAGGAAGAGCTCGGCCTGACGTACGTGATCATCGCGCACGACCTTTCGGTGGTGCGGCACGTCTCGGACCGGATCGCGGTGATGTACCTCGGCAAGATCGTCGAGCTGGCCGACCGCGAGGCGCTGTACAAGGCGCCGATGCACCCGTACACCAAGGCGCTCATGTCGGCGGTGCCGATCCCGGACCCGAGGCGCAGGAACGCCAAGAGCGAGCGCATCCTGCTCAAGGGTGACGTGCCCTCGCCGATCTCCCCGCCGAGCGGCTGCCGCTTCCACACGCGCTGCTGGAAGGCGACGGAGATCTGCAAGACCGTGGAGCCGCCACTGATCGAACTCCGCCCCGGCCAGCGCGTGGCCTGCCACCACCCGGAGAACTTCGAGGACCAGGCCCCCCAGGACACCGTGCTCCTGACGGTGGCCAAGGAGGCGGCGGAGCTGGTCGCCGACGAGGTACTGGCCGAGTCGGCGGAGACGTCGGCGGCGGTGGCGGCGGAGGTGGCCGCGCCGGAACCGGAATCCACTGGTCAGGAGTCAACTGACAAGTAATGCATGACAGGTTGGCAACGTCATGTACATGTCCGAACGGGAGAGTGAAGAGTCGTCCGTGTCCGACTTGTCGGTACACGCCCGAAAGGGCCGGCACGGCACCTTGAGACTCTCCCGTTCGGCACGCTCAGGGACAGCAGCTGGGGACCTGTTCCGGACCCGGCTCTCCACGACGGGCAAACCCGCCCTGTAGCAGCCCCTGCGCAAGAATGCGGTGTGCTCCAGCAACTGTTCAGCCCCTCCGTCCAGCACACGCTCGACCTCGTCGGCATCTTCGTCTTCGCCATCTCCGGCGCGCTGCTGGCCGTCCGCAAGAACTTCGACATCTTCGGCATCGCCGTGCTCGCCGAGGTCACCGCGCTGGGCGGAGGGCTGTTCCGGGACCTGATCATCGGCGCGGTTCCGCCCGCCGCCTTCACGGACCTCGGGTACTTCCTCACCCCGCTGCTCGCCGCCCTCCTCGTCTTCTTCCTGCACCCGCACGTGGAGCGCATCCAGGTCGGCGTGAACGTCTTCGACGCGGCGGGCCTCGGCCTGTTCTGCGTCGCCGGGACGACGAAGGCGTACGAGTACGGGCTCGGCCTCACCCAGTCCGCCACCCTCGGCCTCGCCACCGCCGTCGGCGGCGGTGTCCTCAGGGACGTGCTCGCCAACGAGGTGCCCTCGCTGCTGCGCTGGGACCGCGACCTGTACGCGGTCCCGGCGATCGTCGGCGCCACCATGGTCGTCCTGTGCATCCGCTACGACGCCCTCACCCCGTTCACCAGCGGACTGGCGGCGCTCACGGCTTTCGTACTGCGCCTGCTCGCGATGCGGTTCCACTGGCGAGCTCCGCGGGCGTGGAACCGGCGCTCGACCGTGCGTGAGGAGTAGCGCCCGCCCGGCCGTGCAGCAGCCCCATCTCCTCGGTCAGCCAGACGAAGGAGGGCACCACCTGCGGCCGCCACAGCGCCATGTTGTGCCCGCCCGCGCTCTTCGGGATGTAGACCGTGTGCACGGTCGTCGGCGCCTTCGCGATCTGTTCGAGGCCCATGGCCGCCTCATAGCCGTCGCCCGGCTGACCGGACTCGTAGAGCGCGATCGCGGGCGGGGTGCGGGCCTCGCGCAGCAGCAGGTAGGGGTTGTTGGCGCGGCGCAGGGCGGGGGTCTCGGAGGCCAGCGAGTTGCGTTCGCCGATCGGGTCGTTGTACCCGGACATGCTGACCGCGGCCCGGTAGCGGTCGGGGTGGGCGACGGCGAGCTTGGTCGCGCAGTGCCCGCCCGCCGAGTACCCGGCAACCGCCCAGCCCGCGGGACCGGCCTGGGCGCGGAAGTTGTCGGTGACCATCTTGGGCACGTCGACGCTGAGCCAGGTGTCGGCGTTGACCGTGCCGGTGATGTTGGCGCACCCGGTGTCCACCCCGGCCAGCAGGTTCATGCGCGGGGCGACCAGGATGAACGGGGCCACCCGGCCGCTCCGCATGAGCGGTGCCAGCTGGTTCACCGCGTGCAGCGAGCCGAACCAGGCCTTCGCGGAACCCGGGTAGCCCGACAGCAGCTCCACCACGGGGAACTTGTGGTGCCGGTAGGCGGGCTTGCCGTACTGCGGTGGCAGCCAGGCGTAGACCTCGGCGTTCACCCCCGAGACCCGGCCCTTGAGCTGGGTCACCCGCACGCCCTTCATGCCGGGTCCGGAGGCGTTCGTGAAGTGCTGCTTCACCTTGGGCAGCCGTTTCAGCGAGATGCCGCCGGTGCCGTCGGCGCCCAGGTTCGCGGCCTGCTGGACGTGGTCGCCGGTGCCGAGCAGGTCGGCCCAGTTGTCGTACAGGTTGTTCTGGTTGTTGACCAGGACGAAGACGAGGGCGACGGCGGTGCCCTGGGCGAACAGCACCATCAGCAGCCGGCCCGTGGTGCGCAGGGCCTGCGGCCCTCTGATCCGCGACCACAGGGCGAGCGGAAGCGCGACGGCGACGACGGACAGCACGATCAGCGTGTAGAGGAACGCGGTCCCGGTGAGGCTCATGTCCCTACAGAGGGGCGGACGACGGGATCGGTTTACGGATGTGTACGGACACTTACCTGGAAATTGCCCTGGTCTCACCTACAGGCGAGTGTGGCGGGCGAGTTCGACGCGGGAGCCGATGGCCAGCTTCCGGAAGATGTTGCGCAGGTGGTAGTTGACGGTGTGCGGTGAGCGGCGGAGGCGGAAGGCGACCTGCTGGTTGGTCAGGCCCTCGCTGACCAGTCGGGCCACCGCTAGTTCCACGTCGGTAAGAGTCTCCGGCGGCGCGACTTCCGCGGGGCGGTCCGGGGACGGGGGACGACGTGACCGGGTGTCGAGGAGCTTCGCGAGGTCTTCGGCGGCGGTCGTCCTGGCCCAGTGGTCGCCATGTTCGGTCGCCGCCCGGACCAGCCCGTCCGGATCGCCCCGGAGCAGGCTGTCGACGTGCAGCGCTGCCGTGGCGAGGGTGGGAACGCCCGGGTTGCGCTCGGCCAGGCGCCGGGCGGTCGTGGCGGCGAGCGTGGCCCAGCGGATGTCGCCCGCCGCGAGGGCGGTACGTACGAACCAGGCGGCGGCGTCGGGGTGGCGTACGAAGAGGGCGGCGCGCTGGTCCGGTGTCGCGTAGTGGCGGTTCATCGGCTGCAGCGCCCCATGTGCCCCGTGCCGGGCGGCGGTGAGCTGGAGTTCGACCCAGTCGTAGGCCGTGGAGGGAACGTGCCCGGCCGAGGTGCCGAGTGCCTCGCGGTAGCGGCGGACGTACGTGGTCGCGCCGTTGATGTCACCGAACCGCAGGGCGAACTGACCGAGCGCGGCAAGCAGAGGTGGTACGTAGAGTCGGGCGCCGCGGCCCACGGCTGTCGCCAGGGCTTGGTGGGCCTCGTCGCGGGCCTCCGCCAGTCGGCCCTGGTGGCTGAGCAGCCGTGTTCTCAAGTGCGCGAAGACCAGGTCCACACCGTCGTCGTTCAGTGCGCCGACGTCCGCCCTCGCGGCCTGCACGACCCGCTCGGCCTCTTCGCAGGCACCCGCGTCGACGAGCCGTTCGGCCAGCATCATCTGGAGGTAGGCCCGCCAGAGCGGCGACGGCATCTGAGGTGCGGTGGCCGCGGCGGCCCGTACGAGGCGCAGCCCTTCCGCGACGCGCCCGTCGGAGAACACCGCATCGGACAACACCGCGGCGGCGGCCGGCACTTCGGCGCCTGCGTCGATCCGCCCGCCGTGGGCGCTCAGGACGGCCTCGGCGTGCCTGCGCCCCTCGGCGGCGTTCTGGAAGTACCGGCCGAACATCCGGCCGGCGGTGACGGCGCCATGCACCGAGGGCGGCGCCTCGGTGCCGAGGATGTCCTCGGCCGTGGCGAGCGCGTGCGGCACGTCACCGCCCGCCATCCGCAACTCGACCAGCAGACAGCTCAACCGGGCAGTCAGGTCCGTCGGAAGTCCCAGAGTGAGTGCTGTTTCGACGAGTTCCACCGCTCGCTCGACGGAACCGATCGACGCCAACGCCCGTACGAGTCCCAGAGGTTCGGTCACAACGGCCCGCAACAAGGCGGTGAGCTGGTCGACGCTGCCTTGTGAGGCGAGCAGAGACGCGGAACTCAGGAGTGTCGAGTTCCCGTTCCTTAATTCCAACGACAATGGGTTCACACCGCTTTCCCGCGCTGGTTCACCATTTCTTCCGGAACCGGTCCATGCCCCGGACATCGCAGGGATTCTATCGGCGTGTAACCATTGATCCGTAAACGGTGTATGAAATGGCTGCGCTGAGCGTTCTTCGGCCGAAAGTAGTGGGTGCGGCTTGCGGGCGGGGCTCGGTCATGCGATACGGGGGCGGCGTTCGGCCAGCGCGCTGACGAGGGTGAGCACGAGAGTGAGTGCCGCACCGCTGAGGACGGCGGCCGCGGGCTCCGCGTGGGCGAGGACCGCGGCGGCCAGCGAGGCGGTGAGGCTGTAACCGACGCCTTGTACCGCGTACATGACGGAGTAGCCGGCCGCGAGCATCGAGGACGGCACGCGCTCGCGCAGGGACAGGTTCCGGGTGACCATGACCCCTGACTTGAAGGCGCCGGCCAGCAGCAGGGCGACGGCCGTTCCGACGAGGCCCGGCAGTACCGCGATCAGCGCGACGAACGTCGCCATCACGACCAGCAGCACCAGACTCTGCGCCCGTGCTCCGCCCGGCCACTGCCGCGCTCCGTACAGCAGGCCACCCACGACGCTGGCGACGGAGAAGGCTGTCAGCAGTGGTCCCGACCAGGTCACGGGCAGGCCGCGGGACTCCAGCAGGGCCGGCAGCACCAGTTCGGCCGTGGCCAGCAGCGCCATGGCGGCGGCGCTGGTGAGGTAAACCGGCCAGCCTGCGGCCAACGCCCGGCTGCGTGAGGGTGGTTCGCCGGTGGCGTGCCCGGCCGGGTCCACCTCCGTCGTGTCCAGCCGCGGCAGAGCTCGTACACCGAGCGCGGCCAGGGCCGCGCAGCAGGCCGCCAGGAGCAGCGGGGCGCCCGGGGCCGCGCCCAGCGCCAGGAAGGCCACCGCGGCCGGTGCGACAGCCCAGACGCCCTGGGTGAGTGTGGTCTCGATGCTCAGCGCCCGCGCCACCGCCTCCTCCGGTACGGCGCCCACGAGCAGCGCGCGCAGCCCGCCGGCGTGCGCGGCGGGAGCCGCTCCGGCGAGGAACGCCAGGACGATCGTGAGCGGCTGGGGCGCCGTGGCGCAGAACGCCAGCCCCGCGAAGGCGGCGGCGCCCACCAGGAGACCGGCGGCGAGCTCCCGGCCGAGGCGCGCCCCGGTCAGCCGGGCGCCGAGCACCGGGGCACCGACGACCTCGCCGACGACGTACGCTCCGCCGAGCACCGCGCCCAGCGCGTACCCGCCCGGGGTCTCGCGCACCAGGAAGACCAGTGCCAGCGGTGCCATCGCGACGGGCAGTTTGGCCGCCAAGGTGACCAGCAGCCAGGGCCGCACCCCGGGCCGGGCGAACAACGCCCGGTAGTTCAGGGGCCTTTCGCCGTCCTGCTGCCGTTTCGTACTCTCCCTCACGGTCGCTCCCGTGCCGTCGTCGTCACTCACTCGCGTCCCCGAACAGCGCGTCCACTTCCTGCTCCAGCCGCCGAACGGCGGTCTCGTCCTCGGCGATCAGGCAGCTTCCGCCGAAGCCGCCGGTGCGACCGTTGTCGTGGACCGTGACCACGACGCCGGTGCGGCGGGCCGGGTCGTAGGCGAGGCCCGCGCCGACGAGCTTGTCCAGGGTCGTGCGGAAGTCGGGGAAGGCCACGCGGCGCTTCTCGATCAGGACGCGTTCGCGGGCATAGTCCTCGCCCACGAGTTCCTCGCCGATGCGGTGGATGTGCGCGGAGCCGACGACGCGCCCGTTGATCTCGTTGACGAGGATCCGCTCGTCGGGCGTGACGATGGCATCCACGCTGAGGCTACCCCGGTAACCGATCCTGTGAAGGGTCTCGGACAGCCGCCGGGAGTCGTCGAGGAAGGAGGCGAAGGCCGCCAGCCGCTGCGAAGGCGCGGGCACGATCAGCCCGTTGATCACCGGCTTCATGCGCATCTCGCCGTGGCCGACGAGCCGGACGGCATCGTCGGTGACCAGCAGCTCGGAGTAGATGGCCGGCGATTCGGGTGTGTAGTGCTCCAGCACCACCCGGCCCCGGTGCGGGCCGGTGTAGTGCGCCCAGCGCCGGTCCAGGTGGTCGGTGAGGGCGGCCCGGTCGGTGATCAACTCGGTGCCGGTCGCGCCGATGGGGCGGATGCCCGGAACGGGGCTGACGATCTCGTTGCCGATGCCGCCCACGTGGAAGTCCTGCTTGACGATGACCGGTTGACCGTCGTCCAGCGCCTGCCACAGGAACTCCTCGGCCTCCGACCGGTCGTCGGTGACCGTGCCGTACGGCACCGGAATGCCGTGGCCGACCGCCAGCGCGCGGAAGGCGGCCTTGCTGTTTAGCAGCGCGGTGCCGCTCTGGGCGGCGAAGGGGAAGCCGGGCGTGTGCGCGTCGAGGCCGAGGGTGCGGGCCAGCCGGACGCTGACCCGGTCGAAGTGGAAGGGCAGCACGGTGCGCACATCGTGCTCGCGCACGGCGATGCGCAGCCGGTCGACGAACTCGGGGTCCTCGAGCCGGTCCCGGGAGAGCACGTCCTCGCCCAGACGGCCGACGGGAGGGACGACGACGGTCCAGGAGGCGCGGTCGATGCCCTTCAGGCGGGCGACGTAGGAGAGGAACTCCTCGTCCAGCTCGACCGGGAGGACGAACACGTCGCCGGGATCGGCGAGCCAGATCATGCGCTGCGCCTGGCCGGCCACGTAGCGCCGGTACTCGGGGGGCAGGGTCCCCAGGTCACCGATCATCTCGTCGGTGCGCTGGTTGCTCACGATCAGTTTCGGCACGGGGTCTCCCTGGGGGATCAGGCGCTCTGGGCGGCGGCCGGGACAGTGAGCAGGTCGGTCACCGACGCGTGCAGCACGTCGAAGCCGTGGGTGCTCAGGACGGATTCGGGGTGGAACTGCAGCGAGTGGAAGTGCGAGCCGCGCAGGGCGTGCACCTCGTTCGTCGACGCGTCCCGGCTGGCCTCGACGGGCTGCGCGTCCGGGCCCGGCGGGGTGAAGAGGTCGTGGTCGGCGAGTGCGGCAAAGCTGTTGTAGAACCCGACGCGGCGGCGTCGGCCGAACAGGTCGATGACCCGCTGCCGGCCCTGGTGCGGGCGGGGTTTGCGGACCAGCCGCAGGCCGAGTTCACCGGCGAGCACCTGGTGGCCGAGGCAGACGGAGAGGAAGGGGCGGCCCGCGTCCAGGAGTCCACGGGTGAGGGTGCGCAGGGCGGCGATCTTCGGATCGGTCAGGGCGCGGGGGTCGCCGGGACCGGGTCCGACGACCACGAGTTCGTACCGATCGGGTTCCTCGGTGCCGACCACCTCGTCCCAGCGGCGTATGCGGGGTGTCAGGCCGAGGGCGGCGAGCTGGTGACCGAGCATCGCGGTGAAGGTGTCCTCCGCGTCGACGAGCAGCACGTCACCCCGCACCGGGCCGGGTCGGTCGTCGCGCCGGGCCAGCCAGAAGGAGGCGAGGTGGGCGTTCCGGCGGGCAAGGGTGGCGTGGACACGGGGGTCGGCGGCCCAGTCGGGGAGGGCGGTCCGGGCCGCCACACCGCTCCGGTCATGTCCTTCGGCGCCCTGGATCGCCGCCAGCAGGCCCGCGGCCTTGGCGTGTGTCTCGGCGACCTCCGCCTCCGGGTCGGAGTGACGTACAAGGGTGGCGCCCACGCCGATGCGTACCCGGCCGGCGGCATCGATCTGCGCGGTGCGGATCAGGATGGTGGAGTCGAGGCAGCGCCCGCCTGCCGCGTCCCTGCCCACCAGCGCCAGTACGCCGCTGTAGTGGCCGCGGCCGGACGGCTCGTAGCGGCTGATCACCTCGCAGGCGCTCTCCAGCGGGCTGCCGGTCACCGTCGGCGCGAACAGTGTCTCGCGCAGGACGTCGGGCACGGGCCGGGTGCTGTGCCCCTTGATGAGGTACTCGGTGTGGGCGAGTCGGGCCATCGGTTTCAGGTAGGGGCCCTCGACGTGGCCGCCCAGCTCGCAGATCCGGCCCATCATCTTCAGCTCCTCGTCCACCACCATGAGCAGCTCGTCGGTCTCCTTGCGGTCCGCCAGGAACGACAGCAGACCGGGCACGGTCGGGCCGTCGGGCGGGTAGCGGTAGGTGCCGCTGATGGGGTTCATCACCACTTCCCCGCCTGCGGCGCTGACATGTCGTTCCGGGGAGGCGCCGACGAAGGTGCGGTCGCCCGCCTTGACGAGGAACGTCCAGTAGGTGCCGCGCTCCTGGAGCAGCAGTCGGCGGAACACGGACAGCGCCGCCCGCGGTCCGAAGGAGTCGATCTCGGCGACGAAGGGCCGCTCGATGACGAAGTTGGCGCCCCGGCCGCGGCCGATCTCCTCGGTCAGCACGGTCCGCACGAGGTCGGCGTAGGCCGCGTCGTCCAGGGCGAATCCGGCGTCACGGAGGGTGAGCCGGTCATCGGGCAACAGCCGCAGCGCATCGGCGAGGCCGACGGTCTCCTGGTCGGTGATCCGCAGCGCGAGCAGCGGCGCCCCGTCGTCGGGAGCGGCGAAACCGCGCTCGGCGAGCTGTCGGAACGGGACGAGGGCCAGCAGCTCGTGCCGTGCGCCGGTATTGCGGACGGATCCCGTTGCGGCCTCGAGCGGCAGGTCGGCCAGGGAAGCCGACTCGGTCACCTCGCCCACGACCACCTCCACCCGGTGGGGCGCACCGCTCTCCGGTCGGTGCAGCAGTGCGTAGGAAGGGGGCTCACGGCCGGGGACGAGCAGCGTGCCGAGCAGACCGGTCATGGCAACTCCTTGGAATTCAGGTCCATTTCTCAGGCAGCGGAAAAATTCTGGCAAAGAGAAAGAAAAAGACGGTGAGGGGGAGGTGCCGACGAGGATTCCGTACGCCCCGTTCCCTATGCAACTACTTGAACGGGTGGGCCTGTTGCGGCTGCCTCGGGAAGCGGGTGCGCGGCAGAAGCGGAATGGAGGCCGGCCCACTCTGTCGAGTAGTTCCGCGTGTCCCCCGAGCGCGGCTAGCGTCGAATGCGATCACCCGCTCCCCGAGGAAGGGACGCTCGTGTCGCTCGCACACCGAACCCGCGCCGGACAGCTCGGCGAGGCCGAGATATTCCGGGCCCATCTGGGCGGAAAGATCAGGACCCATGTCCCGCTGACCCCGCTCGACGCCCATGCGCTGTCCGCGATCTCCACTCCCGGGGTCGCCCACGTCAGCCGGGCCATCGCCGAGGACGGTCGGTTGGCCGCCCGGTACACCTGGGCGCACCGCCTGGTAGCGGTCGTCAGCGACGGCACCGCGGTCCTGGGGCTGGGCGACGTCGGGCCGGCGGCTGCCCTGCCGGTGATGGAGGGCAAGGCGGCGCTCTTCAAGGCACTGGGCGGGCTGGACTCCATCCCGCTGGTGCTGGACACCCAGGACGTGGACGAGATCGTGGAGACGCTCGCCCGACTGCGCCCGTCCTTCGGGGCGGTCAATCTGGAGGACGTGGCCGCGCCCCGCTGCTTCGAGCTGGAGCGGGCGCTCGACGAGGCACTGGACTGCCCGGTGATGCACAACGACCAGCACGGCACGGCCAT
This sequence comes from Streptomyces sp. NPDC048420, assembly GCF_040651535.1. NCBI lineage: Bacteria > Bacillati > Actinomycetota > Actinomycetes > Kitasatosporales > Streptomycetaceae > Streptomyces > Streptomyces sp. NPDC048420. The sequence goes on along the minus strand of NZ_JBEZKG010000010.1, from coordinate 384,831 downwards.
CGTGGTGCTGGCGGCACTGCGCGGCTCCGCCGAACTGCTCGGCAAGCCAGTCGACTCGATGCGGGTGGTGGTGTCCGGGGCCGGAGCCGCGGGCACCGCCTGTGCGCGGATGCTGGTGGCCGCGGGCGTCGGCGAGGTGACGGTCCTGGACTCGCGGGGTGTCGTCCACCGGGACCGACCGGGGCTGACCCCGGCGAAGGCCCGGCTGGCCGAGCTGACCGACCGATCCGGTGTGCGCGGCGGGTTGGCGGATGTCCTGCCGGGCGCCGATGTCTTCGTCGGGGTGTCGTCGGCGGCCGTGCCGGAGGAGCTGATCGCCGCCATGGCGCCCGGCGCGGTGGTCTTCGCCCTGTCCAACCCGACCCCGGAGATCGCGCCGGAGCTCGCCGCCCGGCACGCGGCCGTGGTCGCCACCGGCCGCAGCGACCACCCCAACCAGATCAGCAATCTGCTGGCCTGCCCCGGCATATTCCGCGGCGCCCTCGACTCGGGCGCCTCCCGCATCACCGAGCCGATGATGCTGGCCGCCGCCGACGCGATCGTCGCACTTGCCGCGGAGGACCTGGCCGCGGACCGGGTGGTCCCGCATGTCCTCGATCCCCGGGTGGCGCCCGAGGTCGCGGCGGCGGTGGCCGCCGTGGCGGACGACGCCACGGCGGAGGCCGGGCCGCGCACCCTTGGGCGGGAACGCCCCGGTCACGCCCCGTTCTCCCCTTCGCACCACCAGGAGCATCAGTGATCAGCCCGGCCGGCACGTTCGCCGCACCCGATCTGTTCCGGTCGCCGCCGACCGAGCACGAGATGGCCCGCTACCTGCGTCTGCCCGCCGGGCAGCAGCCGGACTGGGGGGACGCCTGGCTCGTCGAGAAGGTACGGGCGGATCTGGCCGCCCTGCCCGGTCTCGTCGGCTGGGACGAGGTACGGCGGTTGCGGGCGCTGCTCGCCGAGGCCGCGGCCGGCCGGTTGCTCATCGTGCAGGCCGGTGACTGCGCGGAAGACCCCGCCGAGTGCACCGCTGAGGTCGTCGACCGCAAGGTCGGACTCCTGGACGCGCTCGCCGGTGTCGTCAGGATGAGGACCGGGCTGCCGGTCCTACGGGTGGGACGGATCGCCGGGCAGTTCGCCAAGCCGCGCTCGCGCCCCACCGAACTGGTCGACGGTGTCGAACTGCCCGTCTTCCGGGGCCTCGTGGTCAACGACACCAAACCCGAGCCGATGGCCCGCCGTGCCGACCCACTGCGCCTGATCACCGGCTACCGGGCCGCCGCCGTGGCGATGCACCGGTTGCGCCGGCAGTCCGGTACCTGGACCCCGCTGCCGGAGCCGGGGGTGTGGACGAGTCACGAGGCGCTGCTGCTCGACTACGAGCTACCGTCGCTGCGCCGCTCCGACGACGGTCGGCAGCTGCTCACCTCCACGCACTGGCCGTGGATCGGCGAGCGCACCCGCGACCCGGCGGGCGCCCATGTGCGGCTGCTCGCCGATGTCGTCAACCCCGTCGCCTGCAAGGTCGGCCCGAACTGCACGCCGGCGCAACTGCTGGAGCTGTGCGCCGCCCTCGACCCGGACCGCGAACCGGGCCGGCTCACCCTCATCGCCCGCTTCGGCGCGGGCCGGCTCGCCGACGGACTGACCGACCTGGTTTCGGCCGTACGGCAGGCCGGGCATCCGGTGATCTGGCTGTGCGACCCACTGCACGGCAACACGGTGACCACCCCGGGCGGTGTCAAGACACGGCTGCTGACCGCCGTACTGCGGGAGGTCGGTGAGTTCCTCACGGCGGTGCGCCGGGGCGGGGGCACGGCCGGCGGACTCCATCTGGAAGCGACGCCCGACCCGGTGGCCGAATGCGCCGCCGACGACGAGGACATGGCCGGTGTCGGCCGCAGCGGCACGTACACCACCTTGTGCGATCCCCGGCTCAACCCGGGACAGGCCCTCTCCGTCGCCGCGGCCTGGCGCTCCTGACCGCAACTCCCTTTCCTGAGAGGCCCCCTTGAGTATCAGCCCGATCCCGTCGTACCCCATGCCCACGGAGCGCGACCTGCCGGAGAGCCTGGTGCCGTGGACCCCGGACCCCGAGCGCGCCGTCCTCCTCGTCCACGACATGCAGGAGTACTTCCTGCGACCCTTCGCCCCCGACCTCCCTCCGGCCGACGAACTCCTGCACAACTGCGGCCTGTTGCGCACCCGCTGTGCCCAACTCGGGGTGCCGGTCGCCTACACGGCCCAGCCGGGCGACATGAGCGACACCGACCGCGGGCTGCTGAAGGACTTCTGGGGCTCCGGCATGCGCGCGGAGCCTGAGGACCGCCGGATCGTCGAGCCCCTGGCGCCGCACTCCTGCGACCACGTCTTCACCAAGTGGCGCTACAGCGCGCTGTTCCGCTCGGGTCTGCTGGACCTGCTGCGCGAGACCGGTCGCGACCAGCTGATCCTGTGTGGGGTGTACGCCCACGTGGGCGTCCTGATGACGGCGGTGGACGCCTTCTCGAACGACGTGCAGCCGTTCCTCATCGCCGACGCGGTCGCCGACTTCTCCCTCGACCGGCACCGGCTGGCCCTCACCTACGCCGCGCACAATTGCGCAGCCGTCACCACCACGCGGGACGTGCTGCTGGCTCTGGGCGCCTCCAAAGCTACCGCTTAGTAGTTGGTTGTTGTACCGTTCAGCCATGCCAGAAGCAGCCTCCGCCACACGCGCCACGATCGGGGACAGCGAGTTCGACCGGGACACCGCGGTCACCCGCCGCGCACCCGGCGTCTACGACATCGACCTCTCCGCGGGCTGGACCATCATCAGCGCCGTCAACGGCGGCTATCTGCTGGCGGTCCTGGGCCGCGCTCTCGCGGACGCGCTGCCGCACGCCGACCCGTTCACGATCTCCGCGCACTACCTCACCGCGTCCCAGCCCGGACCCGCGGTGATCCGAACGGACGTGGTCCGCACCGGCCGCACCCTCTCCACCGGCCAGGCCTCGCTCTTCCAGTACGACGAGCAGGGCGCCGAGGTCGAACGCATCCGCGTCCTCGCCTCCTACGGCGACCTCGACTCGCTCCCCGAGGACGTCCGTACGACGGCGAAGCCGCCCGTGTTCCCGCCGATGGACCAGTGCTTCGGCCCCGAGGACGGCCCTGCGCCGGTGGACGGCAGCTCGGCCATCACCGAGCGGCTGATGCTCAAGCTGGACCCCTCGACCCTGGGCTGGGCCCTCGGCGCCCCGTCCGGCAAGGGGGAGATGCGCTCGTGGTTCGGCCTCGCCGACGGCCGCGACGCCGACCCCTTCTCACTCCTCCTGGCGGTGGACGCGCTACCGCCGACCGCGTTCGAGATCGGCCTGAAGGGCTGGGTCCCGACGGTCGAACTGACGGTGCACGTCAGGTCCCGCCCGGCCCCCGGCCCCCTGCGCGTCTCCATCACCACCCGCAATCTCGCCGGCGGCTTCCTGGAGGAGGACGCGGAGGTCTGGGACAGCGAGGACCGGCTGGTCGCACAGTCGCGGCAGCTGGCGCGGGTCAGGCTGGGCTGAGGGCGGTCCTGGGATCCTGGTGGGGTGAAGTCCGACCGCCTCCTGTCGATCCTGCTGCTCCTGCAGACCCGTGGCCGGGTGCCCGCGCACGAGCTCGCCGCCCGTCTCGAGGTGTCGGTGCGCACCATCTACCGGGACGTGGAGGCGCTGTCCGCCTCCGGCGTCCCCGTCTACGCCGAGCGCGGGCGGCACGGCGGCATCGAACTGCTCGCCGGCTTCCGTACCGATGTCACGGGCCTGACCGTCGACGAGTCCCGCGCGCTGTTCGTCCTGGCGGCCCAGGGCGCCCACGCGGCCCTGGGCCTGGACTCCGCCCTCGGCTCGGCCCTGCGCAAGGTGATGGCCGCGCTGCCCGCCCCGCACCGCCCGGCCGCCGAGGTGGCCTCCCGCCGCATCCTGGTCGACGCCACCCGCTGGAAGAGCGGTCCCCAGCGGTCCGTGGACCTGGCGACCCTTCAGGACGCGGTCTTCGCCGACCGCCGGCTGCGGCTGCGCTACCGGCACAGCGGGGAGCGGGAGACCCGGACGTACACCGTCGACCCGTACGGCCTCGTCGCCAAGGCGGGCATCTGGTACCTGGTCGCCGACCGGCGCGGTCTGCCCCGGCTGTTCCGCGCCGACCGGGTGCACTCCGCGACAGTCCTGGCGCAGCCGGTCGGGCGCCGGGCAGGCCTTGAACTCGCCGACGTCTGGGAGGTGTTGCGCCGCCAGGTCGAGGAGCGTCCCGGCGGCATCGACGTCACCGTGCGGGTCCGCCGCGACCGACTCGACCTGTTCCTGCGCCTGATGGCGCCGTACCTCGCCGAACTCCCCGAGGACGACGGCGAGAACGCATGGGTGACGGCCCGGCTGTCGCTCGGCGAGGTCGGCGAGGCCCGCCAACTCCTGCAGTTCTCCGACCGGGTGGAGGTCCTCGCGCCGCCCGAGGTGCGCGAGGAGGTGGCGCGCGCGGCCGCCTCTGTCACGGGCCTGTACAGGTCGGATCGGCTCCTTTAGGGGGCCTTTGCCTTGCGCACAGGCGGGGGACAGTGCGGACTCAAGGAAGCCCTATGCGCCGTTGCGAGAGTTCCCGACCTCAGGACTTCCTCATCTTCCCTGGAGTTGTCTCTCATGAAGCGTGTGCGTCTGCTCCCCGCCGTGGCCCTGTTGGCGCTCTCGCCCCTCGCCCTGGTGGCCTGCGGCTCGGGCGACTCGTGGTCGACCTCGGACAGCGGCAACTCGGGTCAGCCGCAGACCTGCCAGGCACCCACCGGCAACGCCTCCGGTAGGCCGAGCGGTGCCCCCACCGGTACCGCCTCCGGTAGGCCGAGCGGTGCCCCCACCGGTACCGCCTCCGGTAGGCCGAGCGGTGCCCCCACCGGCAACATGACCGCCCGGCCGTCGGGCGCCCCCAGCGGCAACCCCTCGGGCATGCCGAGCGGCGGGCCCGGCGGCGGTCAAGGCGGTCAGGGCGGCCCCGGTGGCGGCATGGGCGGTGGCTGCGGCGGCCCAGGCGGCGGCGCGGGCGGTACGGCCCCGAGCGGTGCTCCCAGCGGTGCTCCCAGCGGTGCGCCGAGCGCGGCGGCCACGAAGAGCTGACCCGGCGTAGGGCGCCGTAGGACTTCGTACGGCATGGGCGTTCGGCTAGTCCAGCCAGTGTTGGCGGCCGACGCTGATGAGCCGCATCTGCCGCTCCGCCACCTGGCAGACCCGATCGCGTTCCTCCTCGTCGGCCTCCAGGGCCTCCAGGAACAGCGAGGCCGTGATCAGCATCTGGTCGACGTACAGGTTGGCCAGCATGAGCAGGTCGTCCTCGCTCCAGCCCTCGGACACCGGGTCCTTGGCCAGTTCGTCCTTCACCTCCTGCCCGAACCGGGCCAGTTGGTCCCGGATGGCCTCCCGGACCGGCTGGACCCCGCCATGCCGTTCGCGGGCGATGAAGCGGACGTGAGCGGGGTACGCGTCCACATGACCGGCGATCAGCCCGATGGCGCGCTTGATGCGCTGGTCGTGGTCGTCGGCCGAGGCCACCGTCGTGCGGATCATCGGGTGCAGGCTGCCCAGCGCCTCCTCGACCAGCGCCACGCCGAGGTCCGCGATGGAGCGGAAGTGCCGGTAGAAGGCGGTCGGAGCGACGCCGACGGCGCGGGTGACCTCGCGCAGGCCCAGGCTGCTCAGGCTCTGCTCCTCCAGCAGACCGAGCGCCGCGTCCAGGAGCGACTGCCGGGTCTTCTGCTTCTGTGCCTGCCGGATACCGAGGGTGTGACTCATGTCATCCAGTTAACAACTGTTCTCCGTAATTGGAAAGCCGTGGCACACGCTAGACTCTGGAGTCAGTGAACAACTGTAACCACAACTGTTCACCCAAACGTAACGACCCACGTAACGACAGCCGTATCGGAGGGGGATCCGTCCCATGCTGTTCCTCGTCGCCGCACTCATGCTGCTCGGCGTCGTCCTGGGCACCGTCGCCCACGCGCCGATCACCTTCACCGCCGTCGCCGCCGCCGTGATCGCCGTCTGGCTGGGCGTCTTCGCGCTCCGCGAGCGCCACGCCCGCCGCCACACTCCGTCCCACTGACTCCCGCCGCACCGTCCCCAGGAGCACTGATCACCATGCAGCTCACCGCGCAGGCCACCCCCGCCACCCGCAGCGGCGCCCGTGACGCCGACGGCATGGCCGTGGCGTCCTTCGTCCTCGGCCTCCTCGGCCTTCTCGTCCTCAACGTCTTCCTCGGCCCCATCGCCATCGTCCTGGCCTCGGTGGCCCTGTGGCGCGGTACCGCCCGCCGCGGCCGCGCGTACCTGGGCCTCGGTCTCGGCGTGGCCGACCTGCTGGTCCTGGTCGCGTTCATGCAGCTGGACAGCACCGTGTCCTGGAACCTCTGAGCCCCGCCGCAGCGCCCGCACCGCAGGTCGGTCCTGGCCCGAGGCCGCCCGGGCACGCCCCGTAGAATCGGCGTCACCATGGCATACCTCGACCACGCCGCGACCACCCCGATGCTTCCCGAGGCGGTCGAGGCACTCAGCGCCCACCTCGGCGCCACCGGCAACGCCTCTTCCCTCCACGCATCCGGCCGCAAGGCCCGCCGCACGGTCGAGGAATCCCGCGAGACCCTCGCGGAGGCGCTCGGCGCCCGCCCCAGCGAGATCGTCTTCACCTCCGGCGGCACGGAGGCCGACAACCTCGCCGTGAAGGGCCTGTACTGGTCCCGGCGCGACGCGGACCCCGCAAGGACGCGGGTTCTCGCGAGCCCCGTCGAACACCACGCCGTCCTCGACGCCGTCCACTGGCTCGGCGAACACGAGGGCGCCACCGTCGAGTACCTCCCCGTCGACCCGTACGGCCGGGTCCACCCCGACGCCCTGCGCGAGGCCATCGCCCGCAACCCCGGCGACGTCGCCCTGGCCACGGTCATGTGGGCCAACAACGAGATCGGCACGATCCTGCCGGTCCGCGAACTCGCCGACGTCGCCGCCGAGTTCGGCGTCCCGCTGCACGCCGACGCGGTCCAGGCCTTCGGCCAGGTCCCGGTCGACTTCGCCGCCTCCGGCCTCGCCGCGATGACCGTCTCCGGCCACAAGATCGGCGGCCCGTACGGCATCGGCGCGCTGATCCTCGGCCGTGAGTGGACCCCGGTCCCCGTCCTGCACGGCGGCGGCCAGGAGCGCCATGTCCGCTCCGGCACCCTCGACGTCCCCGCCATCGCCTCCTTCGCGGTGGCCGGCCACCTCGCCGCCGAACAGCGCGAATGGTTCGCCTCGGAGATCGGCACCCTGCGCGACGCCCTGGTCGAGGCGGTCCGTACGGCGGTCCCGGACGCGATCCTCGGCGGCGACCCGGCACCGGGCGGCCGCCTTCCGGCCAACGCCCACTTCACCTTCCCGGGCTGCGAGGGCGACTCCCTGCTCCTGCTCCTGGACGCCCAGGGCATCGAGTGCTCCACCGGATCCGCCTGCACCGCCGGTGTCGCCCAGCCCAGCCACGTCCTGCTGGCCACCGGCACCGACCCCGACCTCGCCCGCGGCACCCTGCGCTTCTCCCTCGGCCACACCTCCACCGAGGCGGACGTCGAGGCGGTCGCCAAGGCCATAGGTCCGGCGGTGGAACGAGCCCGCGCGGCGGGGCTGACGTGAGGGCCCCGTAGCGGGACACTCCGGGCGTGAACCTCGTCTCGCAGGTCCTCGCCCTGCTCGCGGCCCTGACCCATCTCGTCGTCGGCACCCTGGAACGCTTCTTCTACGACCGCACGGCCGTCCGCGTCTTCCTCACCACCTCCCCCGCCGACGCCCCCGAGGTCACCCTGTGGCGCTCGGGCGTCGCCGTCTACAACATCCTGCTCGGCCTCGGCCTGATCGCCGGGGTCGTCACGCTCCACGCCGGTGAACCCACGGCAGGCCGCACTCTGATCCTCTCCTTCTGCGCGTTCCTCATCGCCTCGGCACTCGCCTTCGCCGCGTCGTTCCCGAGACTGTGGCGCGGTGCGCTCGGCCAGGGGCTGCCGCCGGCCCTCGCCCTGCTGGCGGCGGCAGCCTGGTGACGAAGCCGCCGGAAGTTCATACCTGGGCGGGGGCACTCCGCGCCCTGCGCACCAGCTTCATGTACCGGTCCCAGTCCCAGTGCTTGCCCGGGTCGGTGTGATCCGTCCCCGGCACCTCCACATGGCCGATGATGTGCTCGCGGTCGACGGGTATGTCGTACCGCGTGCATATCCCCGCGGTGAGCCGCGCCGAGGCCTCGTACATCTTGTCCGTGAAGTCCTCGGGACGGTCCACGAAACCCTCGTGCTCGATGCCGACACTGCGTTCGTTGTAGGCGCGGTTGCCCGCGTGGTACGCCACGTCCAGCTCGCGGATCATCTGCGTGACATGCCCGTCCTTGCGGACGATGTAGTGCGCGGCGGCCTGGTGCCCCGGATCCTGGAAGGCCTTCACCGCGCTGTCGAAACTGCCCTGGGTGACATGGATGATCACCATGTCTATGCCGTAGTCGTCGGGCCGGTCCGCGCGCCGCCAGTTCGCGTCGGACGCCGCCACCCACTGCGCACCGCGGAAGTCCACCGCGCCCTCGACGCGCGGTTTCTCCACCCCCGGAGCCCGCCACCACAACCGCGCCAGCTCGTCGCGGGCCAGCACGGCCGAGCCCACCGCGGCCGCCGTCCCTCCGACGATCAGAGCACGGCGACCGATGCGCCGGTCGCCGTCCTCGGATGCCTGTTTCTCCCCCATGCGATCGTCAACGGATACTCGTGGGCTTCGGTTCCCGCGCCCCCGTACTCTTGAAGGGTTATGACTGACACCACGCCTCGCCCTCTTCGTGTACTCGCCGCCATGTCCGGAGGAGTGGACTCCGCCGTCGCCGCCGCCCGCGCCGCCGAAGCCGGCCATGACGTGACCGGCGTCCACCTCGCGCTCTCCGCGAACCCGCAATCGTTCCGCACGGGCGCGCGTGGCTGTTGCACCATCGAGGACTCCCGCGACGCCCGCCGCGCCGCCGACGTCATCGGCATCCCGTTCTACGTCTGGGACCTCGCCGACCGCTTCCGCGAGGACGTCGTCGAGGACTTCGTCGCCGAGTACGAGGCCGGCCGCACCCCCAACCCCTGCCTGCGCTGCAACGAGAAGATCAAGTTCGCCGCGCTCCTCGACAAGGCGCTCGCGCTGGGCTTCGACGCGGTGTGCACGGGGCACTACGCGAAGGTGCTGGTGGGGGAGGACGGCTCCCGGGAGCTGCACCGCGCCTCCGACATGGCGAAGGACCAGTCGTACGTCCTCGGCGTCCTGGACGAGAAGCAGCTGGCGCACGCCCTGTTCCCGCTCGGCGACACCGTCACCACCAAGGACGAGATCCGCGCCGAGGCCGAGCGCCGCGGCCTCGCGGTCGCCAAGAAGCCCGACTCCCACGACATCTGCTTCATCGCCGACGGCGACACCCAGGGCTTCCTCGCCTCCCGCCTCGGCAGGGCGGAGGGCGACATCGTCGACGAGTCCGGCGCGAAGATCGGCACCCACGAGGGCGCGTACGGCTTCACCATCGGCCAGCGCAAGGGGCTTCGGATCGGCACCCCGGCCGCCGACGGCAAGCCGCGCTACGTCCTCGACATCTCGCCGGTGAACAACACGGTGACGGTCGGCCCGGCCGCCGCGCTCGACGTGACCGCCCTGAGCGCCATCAAGCCCCGCTGGTGCGGCGCCGCCCCCGTGGGCGCCGGCACCTACACCGCCCAGCTCCGCGCCCACGGCGGCGAGACCGAGGTCACAGCAGAGCTGGTGGACGGCGAGTTGCGCGTGTCGTTCACGGAACCCGTCCGCGGAGTGGCCCCCGGCCAGGCGATCGTCCTGTACGACGACACACGCGTGGTGGGCTCGGCGACGATCGCGTCCACGGTGCGGGTGGCGGCGGGCGTGGCCTGAACCGCCGGTTGGCGGTCGGCGGTCGGGGATCCGTGGGTGGCGTTCGGCGGGTGGCAGGGGGCCGGCTTGCGGGCCGGGACCGGCGTGTGGGCTGGGTGACGCGGCCACGCGCGCGTGCCCGTGGGATCAACGTGCGGGTGTCCGGCGGTGCGTACCCGCGCACCGAACCGCGGCGCTGTGCTCGCGGGCGCGCACAGGAGACTCATGGGCGTGTGCCGCGTAGGGCCGCGCGATGTACGTCCGGAGGGTGAGCACCCGTGCGGGTCACGGGATCGCACTGCTGTGGCCGGGGCCTCGCCGGGGTGCGTGACGGGGCCGCAGGCGTGCACGTGGGCCGGCGGGCCACGTGTGTGTGCGTGTCGGACGGGCCACGCGTGTGTGTATCGGACGGGGCCGCGGGCGCGTGCGTGTCCGACGGGCCTCGCGCGCACTCGGCCGTCACATCGCGAAGAACTCCGCCAGCACCGGTGCGAGGGCGACCGGGTCCACCATGTGGGTCTGGCCCTCCAGGACGCGGTACGAGCCGTTCGGGGCCGTTTCCGCGACCGCTCTGGTGCCCGCGCGCATCCACTCGGGGCTCGCGCCGCCCGCCACGGCCAGTACCGGGACCGTGATCGAGGCCAGGCGGTCCCGGGGGACGAGGCCACCTGCCATGACCGCGTTGTCGTAGGCGAGCGTCGGTGCGACGGACTCCATTCCGGGCCACATGGGGGACTGTCGGGCGCCCTGGATCATCTCCTCGGCCATGCCGGTGAGCCGCAGGAAGAGCTGCACCGCGTCCCCACGCCGACCCTCGGAGAGCGCGGCCGTCAACTGCTCGGTGTACTCGGCGTTCTGCTCGGCGCCGCCGTCCAGGAAGTCGGCGTACGGCGTCTCGTAGACGGCGACCCGGCGCACCGGGAGCCCGCTTGCCGCGGCCTCCAGGACCAGCGCGCCGCCCGACGAGATGCCGCACAGGCACGCCTCGCCGCCCGCCGCCTCGATGAGCGCGGCGAGGTCCTCGACCTCACGGGCCACCGCGTAGGGGGCCGTGTCGCCGCTCTCACCGCGGCCCCGGCGGTCGTACACGAGGACGCTGTACCGCTCCGACAGCGGCACGGCCAGGGGTGCGACCGTGCCGCCCGTGGACATCGCGCCGCTGACGAGGATGACCGCCGGGCCCTGCCCGGTCTGTTCGTACGCGATCGACGTGCCGTCGCGCGAGAGGGTCTTCTTGTCCATGTCTGAGGAGACTGCCGCAGAACACGGGATTCATCGGTCAGGACACGTCGACCTCGACCTCGTAGAAGCAGAGGTGGTCCTTGATCTCGGCGACGGCTGGCTTCGGCTCGGGGTAGGACCACACCAGGTCGGGCGCGTCCGGCACGGACCAGTAGGACGCGGTGCCCTTGAACGGACAGTAGGTGTGGGTGTCGGAGGGGGTCAGGAGGTCGAGTCGTACGTCCTCGGCGGGGAGGTAGTACCGGACGGGACAGCCCGTCTCCCTGAGGACCAGCGGTCGGTCGCTCTCCGCCAGGACCTGGTCGCCGTGCACCACGCGCACGTGCCGGTCGACCTGCTCGATGGTGATCGTGTGTCCTTCAGCCATACCGGAAAAGCGCTCGCGGACCCCCGGTTCTTCCCGCGTACGGTGACCTCATGCGAATCTGCGTCTTCCTCTCCGCCGCCGACCTCGACGACCGTTACACGCGCCCCGCGCGGGAGTTCGCGAAGCTGCTGGGCAAGGGCGGCCACACGCTCGTGTGGGGCGGCTCCGACGTCGGGTTGATGAAGGTCGTCGCGGACGGTGTGCAGGAGGCGGGCGGACGGCTCGTCGGGGTCTCGGTGGAGTTCCTGGCCGCCAAGGTCCGTCCGGGCGTCGACGAGATGGTGATCGCGAAGGACCTCGCCGAGCGCAAGAAGCTGCTGCTGGAGAAGGCCGACGCCGTGGTCATCATGGTGGGCGGCACCGGCACCCTCGACGAGGCGACCGAGATCCTGGAGCTGAAGAAGCACGGGCACACCGAGAAGCCGGTGGTGCTGTTGAACACGGCGGGTTTCTACGACGGGTTGAAGGAGCAGTTCCGCCGCATGGAGACGGAGGGCTTCCTGCCCCGTCCGCTCACCGACCTGGTGTTCTTCGCGGAGGAGCCGGTGGGGGCGCTGGCGTACCTGGAGGAGTCGCTCGGTACGCCGTGACGGCGTGATGCGAGCATGGCGGCATGGCTACACATGTGATCACCGGAGCGGGCTCCGGCATCGGCGCGGCGGTGGCCCGGCGTCTGCACGCGCGCGGGGACGAACTCGTGCTGCACGCGCGTGACGCGGGCCGTGCCAAGGAGCTGGCGGCGGTGTTCCCCGGGGCGCGGACGCTGGTCGGTGACCTGGCCGACCCGGACAAGCTGAGCTGGGCGTTCTCCCACCAGTCGCTGCCGGACCGGGTGGACTCCCTGCTGCACATCGCGGGCGTGGTCGACCTCGGTTCGGTCGGCGACCTGACGCCGAAGTCCTGGCGTCACCAGTTGAACGTCAACCTGATCGCCCCGGCCGAGCTGACCCGCCACTTCCTGCCCCAACTCCGGGCGGCCCGCGGCCACGTGGTGTTCGTGAACTCGGGCGCGGGACTGAACGCCCACGCCGACTGGTCCGCGTACGCGGCCTCCAAGCACGGCCTGAAGGCCCTCGCGGACTCCCTCCGCCACGAGGAGCACGGCAACGGTGTCCGGGTCACGTCGGTCTATCCCGGCCGCACGGCCAGCCCCATGCAGGCGAAGGTCCACCAGCAGGAGGGCAAGGAGTACGACCCGTCGCAGTGGATCGACCCGGAGTCGGTGGCGACGACGATCCTTACGGCGATCGATTTGCCGAGGGACGCGGAGATCAATGACCTGACGGTGCGTCCGGGGCGGTGACCTCTCCGGCGCGGGCGAGAGCCGCCCGGTCACCTACGTAGGCTTCACACGTGACCGCAGACATCCGCTTCGCCCCCGCCACCGGCATCGGCTCCCTCCCCGGCGGCGACGCCCGGGAGGCCGCCAGGACCGCCACCGGCTCCTTCGAGGACTTCCCGTTCCTGCCCGAGCTCCCCGCCCGCGGCCCCGGCGCCGACATGCTCGGCCGTACCGCCGGAATGCTCGTCGAGCTGTACGCGCGCGTGGAGCCCAGCGGATGGCGGATCGGGGACCGGCCGGGGCGGGACACCAAGCGGGCCCGGTCCTGGCTGGGGGAGGACCTCGACGCGCTGGAGGAGTTCACCCAGGGGTATGAGGGTCAGCTGAAGGTCCAGGCCGTCGGCCCGTGGACGCTCGCCGCCGCGCTGGAGCTGAGGAACGGCGAGGTCGCCCTCTCCGACCCCGGCGCCTGCAGGGACCTCGCCGCCTCACTCGCCGAGGGGCTGCGTCTGCACCTGGAGGAGGTCCACAGGCGGGCCCCCGGCGCGCAGATCGTGCTCCAGCTCGACGAGCCCTCCCTCATCGCCGTACTGCGAGGCCAGGTCAAGTCCGCGAGCGGCTACCGCACCCACCGCGCCGTCGACCGGCAGCTCGTCGAGGCCACCCTGCGCGATGTCGTCGGGGTTCACGCGGGCGGCCCCGTCGTGGTCCACTCGTGCGCACCGGACGTCCCCTTCGCCCTGCTGCGGAGGGCGGGCGCGGCGGCGATCTCCTTCGACTTCTCGCTCCTCACCGAGCGTGACGACGACGCGATCGGCGAGGCGGTGGAAGGGGGGACGAGGCTCTTCGCCGGTGTCGTGCCCGGCACGGACACGGCATTGTCAGACCCTGCCGGTAGCGTCATGGGTGTCAGGACGCTGTGGCGCAGGCTGGGGCTGCATCCGGGACTTCTCGCGGAGGCGGTCACGGTCACTCCGTCGTGCGGACTCGCGGGGGCCTCCCCGGGGTACGCGCGCAAGGCTCTCGCCCACTGCGTCCAGGCGGCGAGATCCCTCGCGGACAACCCAGAGTAACGGGAGGACAACACGGTGGCCGGCGACAAGCAAGCGGAGACGACGGTGCCCTCGGAGGCACGGGAGAAGCACGCGCAGCTCGCTGAGCAGATCGAGGAGCACCGCTTCCGGTACTACGTGAACGACGCGCCGGTCATCAGCGACGCGGACTTCGACAAGCTCCTGCGCTCCCTCGAAGCCCTGGAGGAGGAGTACCCCGAGCTGCGCACCCCCGACTCGCCGACCCAGAAGGTCGCGGGAGCGTACGAGACCGAGTTCACGTCCGTCCAACACCGCTCGCGCATGCTCTCGCTGGACAACGCCTTCAGCGACGAGGAGTTGGCGGCCTGGGCCGAGCGCGTCGCCAAGGACGTCGGCACCACCGACTACCACCTGCTGTGCGAGCTCAAGGTCGACGGCCTCGCGGTCAACCTCACCTACGAGCACGGCCGCCTCACCCGCGCGGCGACCCGTGGCGACGGCCGCACCGGCGAGGACATCACGCCCAACGTCCGCACCATCGCCGAGATCCCGGACCGTCTCTCCGGCGACAAGGTCCCCGCCCTCGTGGAGATCCGCGGCGAGGTCTACTTCCCGATGGAGAAGTTCGAGGAGCTCAACGCCCGTCTGGTCGAGGCCGGCGACAAGCCCTTCGCCAACCCGCGCAACGCGGCGGCCGGTTCACTGCGCCAGAAGGACCCGCGCGTCACCGCCACCCGCCCCCTCCACATGGTCGTGCACGGCATCGGCGCCCTGGAGGGCTTCGACGGCATGACCCGCCTCTCCCAGGGCTACGACCTCCTCAAGTCCTGGGGCCTGCCCACCGCCAAGCACAACAAGGTGGTCGACGGCCTCGACGGCGTACGGGAGTTCATCGCGTACTTCGGCGAGAACCGCCACTCCGTGGAGCACGAGATCGACGGCGCCGTCGTCAAGCTCGACGAGATCCCCCTCCAGGGAAGGCTCGGCTCCACCTCCCGCGCCCCGCGCTGGGCGATCGCGTACAAGTACGCGCCCGAGGAGGTCAACACCAAGCTCATCAACATCCGCGTGGGCGTGGGCCGTACGGGCCGGGTCACGCCGTACGCCCAGGTGGAGCCGGTGACGGTGGCCGGCTCCGAGGTCGAGTTCGCCACCCTGCACAACCAGGACGTCGTCAAGCTGAAGGGCGTCCTCATCGGCGACACCGTGGTGCTGCGCAAGGCCGGTGACGTCATCCCCGAGATCCTCGGCCCGGTCGTCGACCTGCGCGACGGCAGCGAGCGCGAGTTCGTGATGCCGGCCGAGTGCCCCGAGTGCGGCACCGCCCTGCGGCCCATGAAGGAGGGCGACGTCGACCTGCGCTGCCCCAACGCCCGTACCTGCCCCGCCCAGCTGCGTGAACGCCTGTTCTACCTCGCGGGCCGCAAGTCGCTGGACATCGAGCACTTCGGGTACGTCGCCGCGGCCGCGCTCACCAAGCCGCTGGAGCCCTCGGACCCGCCGCTGACCGACGAGGGCGACCTGTTCGACCTCACCATCGAACAGCTGCTGCCCATCAAGGCGTACGTCCTCGACCAGGACAGCGGTCTGCCCAAGCGCGACCCGAAGACCGGCGAGGAGAAGATCGCCACGGTCTTCGCCAACCAGCAGGGCGAACCGAAGAAGAACGCGGTGGCCATGCTGGAGAACATCGCGGCCGCCAAGGAGCGCCCGCTCGCCCGCGTCCTGACCGGTCTGTCGATCCGCCATGTCGGCCCGGTCGCAGCCGAGGCCCTCGCGCGCAACTTCCGCTCGATCGAGCGCATTGAGCAGGCGAGCGAGGAGGAGTTGGCGGCCACCGACGGCGTCGGCTCGATCATCGCGAAGTCCCTCAAGGAGTGGTTCGCGGAGGACTGGCACCAGGAGATCCTGCGCAAGTGGAAGGCTGCGGGCGTGCGCATGGAGGAGGAGGGCTCCGGGGAGGACGAGGGCCCGCGTCCCCTCGAAGGGCTCACCGTCGTCGTCACCGGCACCCTGGAGCGCTTCACCCGCGACGGAGCCAAAGAGGCGCTGCAGACCCGTGGGGCGAAAGTGACCGGTTCGGTTTCGAAGAAGACGTCTTTCGTCGTTGTGGGTGACAATCCAGGTTCGAAGTACGACAAGGCGATGCAACTCAAGGTGCCCGTTCTGAACGAGGACGGCTTCGACGTCCTGTTGGAGCAAGGCCCCGAGGCAGCCACGGATGTGGCGCTTCCCACTGAGGAGTAGTGAGGAGCGGCGGTTGAAGGCCACCCGTTCGGCGCATACCAGATGCATACGGGTGGCCGGGGCGCATTCGGGCAACCGTCGACGACCTCTGCCCGTGGAAGCCTTCTGCGGCCTACTGTTGAGATGTGCGCCTGCCGTGCCCAGCTGCGGTTGGGGCATCCCCTTGCTCCTGATGAGCAAGGGGAAGGGTTTCCAACGCGGCGCCGTCGAGAGGTTTTGTCGGGCGAACGGGCCGCGTGGCGTGGGCACCGCCGGCTGTGAGAGGGACGGGAATGGAACCGACCGAGAGCGCCGCCCCGGACTCACGGCTGCGCCGGTTCACCGACGCATGGCGGGCGAGCCGGTGGACCGAACGGCCTTCGGACCACATGGGCGCCGAGGGACGCACCGCGGGGCAGTACACCGCGGTCGGCGGGCCGGGTACCGCCCAGCTCACCGCCGAGCCCGGCCCCGGCCTGCCGGGCTCCGACCCTGACCGACATCTGACCTGGCCCGCCCTGCCCGCGGCGGTCGTCGCGGCGGCCGGGTTCGTCCTGGGCGCGGGCTTCTACCGGGCCTTCACCGGCGGCCACGCCCTCTTCCCGTCCGGCACCGTCGGCTGGTCGCTGGCCGTGCTGACCGGCGTCATCGTCGGCCACCTGGTCGCCCTCGGCCGGGCCCGCTGGTGGGGCGGCACCGGCTCGGGCGCCGCCCTCACCCTCGCCGTCCTGCTGCTGTACGGCTGGGTGCCGGCCGGGATGGTCAGCCTCACCGTCGTCCTGCTGGTCGGCATAGCCAGACGCCACCGCTGGCGGCAGGGCGTCCTGCACGGCGCGGTGGACATCCTCGGCATAGCCACCGGCGCCGTGGTCCTCGCCGTGTCCGGGCAGTCGCCGTCCGTCGAGACCCCCTGGAACCCCGACACCTGGAGCTTCTACACCGGGCCCGAGGTGGTGCTGGTCGCCGCCGCCTATCTCGCGGTCACCCGCGTCCTCGGCTGGTACCTGCACTCCTCACGCCACGCCGGTCTGCCCACCATGGCGCGCACCGCCCTGGTCAGACAGGGCCTGGTCGCGGTCGCGCTGCTCGGCATCGCCCCGCTGGTCTGCGTGGTCGCCGCCGCCAAGCCCGTGCTGCTCCCGCTGTTCGCGATCCCGCTCATCGCCCTCGACTCCACCCTGTGGATGGCCCGGGCCCGGGCCGAGGAGCAGCTGCGCGACCCGCTGACCGGACTGCCCAACCGGCAGTGGCTCCTGGAGCGCATCTGGACCGCCCTGGACGACGCCGAGCGCATCGGCGCCCGGTCCGCCCTGATGCTCATCGACCTCGACCGCTTCCGCTCGGTCAACGACACCCTGGGCCATCTCGCCGGTGACCGGCTGCTCCTGCAGATCGCCGACCGGCTGCGGATCGCGCTGCCGCGCGGTGCGGAGGCCGCGCGGCTCGGCGGGGACGAGTTCGCCGTCTTACTACCGGTCGCCGACTCCACGACCTCCGCGACCCGGGTCGCCCGCAACCTGGTCGCGGCCCTCAGCTCCCCGCTCGACCTCGACGGGCTCACCCTCGTCCTGGAGGCCAGCGCCGGGGTCGCCGTCTTCCCCGACCACGCCGTGGACGCCGAGGGGCTGCTGCGCCGGGCGGACGTGGCGATGTACCAGGCCAAGCGGGACCGTACGGGCGTAGAGGTGTACGAGTCCAAGCGGGACTCCAACACCCCCGACCGCCTCGGCCTCCTGGGCGATCTGCGCCGGGCCCTGGACGCGCACGAGGTGCAGCTGCACTACCAGCCCAAGGTCCGCTTCGACGGCCAGGTCGCGGGACTTGAGGCACTGGTCCGCTGGGTGCACCCGGAGCGCGGGAAGGTGCCGCCGGACGAGTTCATCGCGATCGCCGAGTCGTCCGGGCTGATGCCCCACCTCACCGAGTACGTCCTGGACACGGCCCTCGCGCAGGTCGCCGAGTGGCGGGCGCAGGGCCTGTACGTCCCGGTCGCGGTCAACGTCTCCCCGCGTGACGTCCACACCCCGGGCTTCGCCGGCTCGGTGGCCGCACGCCTGGCCCGGCACGGCGTCCCGGCGGGAGCGCTCCAACTGGAGATCACCGAACACGTCCTCCTTGAGGACCCCTCGCGGGCCGCGGACACCCTCGCCGCGCTGACCGGACACGGCGTGAAGATGTCCCTGGACGACTTCGGCACCGGCTACTCCTCCCTGGTCCACCTCCGTCGCCTCCCCGTGAGCGAACTGAAGATCGACCGCTCCTTCGTCGCCAAGCTGGCCGTCGACACCGAGGACGCGGAGATCGTCCGCTGCACGGTCGACCTCGCCCACTCCCTGGGCCTCCTCGTCGTGGCGGAGGGCGTCGAGGACGACGAGACCTGGGAGCGCCTGCGCGACATGGGCTGCGACGCCGTACAGGGCTGGCTGGTCGCGGCGGCGATGCCACCGGAGGAGACGACGGCGTGGCTGCGGGCACGGGGGTCGCGGGGCTGGCAGCGGCCTAGGGCAGCGCTGCCGGCGGCGGAGTGACCTCCTCAGGCATCTTTTGGTGCGGTATGGGGGCAGGCCGTTGCCGTCGGCTGCGGGAAACCGTTTAACGGCCATCCGGCCGTGACCCATAGGATTGGCCCCAAACCACACACACTCACCCCAGAGGATCGCTGCATGCCTGGCATCACGCGCGAGGAGGTCGCCCACCTCGCACGGCTGGCGCGTCTGGAGCTGAAGCCCGAAGAGCTCGAGCACTTCGCGGGACAGCTGGACGACATCATCGGCGCGGTCGCACGCGTCAGCGAGGTCGCCGACCAAGACGTACCGCCGACCTCGCACCCGCTCCCGCTGACGAACGTCATGCGGGCGGACGAGGTCCGTCCGTCGCTCACCCCCGAGCAGGCGCTCTCCGGCGCCCCGGCCCAGGAGCAGCAGCGTTTCAAGGTGCCGCAGATCCTGGGGGAGGACTAAGAAGTCATGACGGACATCATCAAGCTCACCGCCGCCGAGACCGCCGCGAAGATCGCCTCCGGCGAGCTCACCGCGGTCCAGGTCACCGAGGCCCACCTGGCCCGTATCGAGGCCGTCGACGAGAAGGTCCACGCCTTCCTGCACGTCGACCGCGAGGGCGCCCTCGCGCAGGCCCGCGCCGTCGACGAGAAGCGGGCCAAGGGCGACAAGCTCGGCCCGCTCGCCGGCGTCCCGCTCGCGCTGAAGGACATCTTCACCACCGAGGGCATCCCGACGACCGTCGGCTCCAAGATCCTCGAGGGCTGGATCCCGCCGTACGACGCGACCCTCACCAAGAAGCTGAAGGCCGCCGACGTCGTCATCCTCGGCAAGACCAACATGGACGAGTTCGCCATGGGGTCCTCCACCGAGAACAGCGCATACGGCCCGACCGGCAACCCCTGGGACCTCACCCGGATCCCCGGCGGCTCCGGCGGCGGTTCCTCCGCCGCGCTCGCCGCCCACATGGCGCCCCTCGCCATCGGCACCGACACCGGCGGCTCGATCCGCCAGCCGGCCGCCGTCACCGGCACGGTCGGTGTGAAGCCGACGTACGGAGCGGTCTCCCGCTACGGCATGGTGGCGTTCTCCAGCTCCCTCGACCAGGGCGGCCCCTGCGCCCGTACGGTCCTGGACGCGGCGCTCCTGCACGAGGTCATCGCCGGACACGACCCGCTGGACTCGACGTCGATCGACGCGCCGGTCCCGCCGGTCGTCGAGGCCGCCCGCAACGGCAGCGTGGCCGGCATGCGCGTCGGCGTGGTGAAGCAGTTCCGCGGCGAGGGCTACCAGGCCGGTGTCATCCAGCGCTTCGACGAGTCGGTCGCCCTCCTCAGGGAGCTGGGCGCCGAGATCGTCGAGCTGGACTGCCCGTCCTTCGACCTGGCGCTGTCGGCGTACTACCTGATCGCGCCCTCGGAGTGCTCGTCCAACCTCGCCCGCTTCGACGGCCTGCGCTACGGCCTGCGGACCGGCGACGACGGCTCGAACTCCGCCGAGGCCGTCACCTCGATCACCCGTGAGGCGGGCTTCGGCCCCGAGGTCAAGCGCCGCATCATGCTCGGCACGTACGCCCTGAGCTCCGGCTACTACGACGCGTACTACGGCTCCGCCCAGAAGGTCCGCACGCTCATCACGCGCGACTTCGAGAAGGCCTTCGAGCAGGTGGACGTCATCGTGTCTCCCACGACGCCCACCACCGCCTTCCCGATCGGCGAGCGCGCCGACGACCCGATGGCGATGTACCTGGCCGACCTGTGCACCATCCCGACCAACCTCGCGGGCAACTCGGCCATGTCGCTGCCCTGCGGTCTCGCGCCGGAGGACAACCTCCCGGTCGGACTGCAGATCATCGCCCCGGCCCTGAAGGACGACCGTCTTTACAAGGTCGGCGCCGCCGTCGAGGCCGCCTTCGTGGAAAGGTGGGGGCACCCGCTCCTGGAGGAGGCACCGTCGCTGTGAGCAAGCTGACCAAGGCGAAGGACTTCAAGAAGTCCAAGTCCGGTACGTACCTGTCCATCGCCACCACGGCGTTCGGCGCCATCGGTGTCGCCAAGCGGCTCAAGAAGGCGCGCGCCGAGAGCGACACGCTGGTTCTGATCGACGCCACCGTGGCCGCCGTCGCCGTCGTCACCGGCCTCGCCGTCCTGTACCGCGAGCTGAAGCGGCTGGGCGACGACGACGTCCTGCTGGGCTGAGAGGGAAATCAGACCGTGACCACCACGACCGACCTGGTGTCGTACGAGGACGCACTCGCGTCGTACGACCCCGTCATGGGCCTTGAGGTCCATGTCGAACTCGGCACCAAGACCAAGATGTTCTGCGGCTGTTCGACCGAACTCGGTCAGGACGCCAACACGCAGACCTGTCCCACCTGCCTCGGCCTGCCCGGCGCGCTCCCGGTCGTCAACGCGATCGGCATCGAGTCGGCCATCAAGATCGGTCTCGCGCTGAACTGCGAGATCGCCGAGTGGTGCCGCTTCGCCCGGAAGAACTACTTCTATCCGGACATGCCGAAGAACTTCCAGACCTCCCAGTACGACGAGCCGATCGCCTTCAACGGCTACCTCGACGTCCAGCTGGAGGACGGCGAGACCTTCCGTGTGGAGATCGAGCGCGCCCACATGGAGGAGGACACCGGCAAGTCGACCCACGTGGGCGGCGCGACGGGCCGCATCCACGGCGCCTCGCACTCGCTCCTCGACTACAACCGCGCCGGCATCCCGCTCATTGAGATCGTCACCAAGCCGATCGAGGGCGCGGGCGAGCGGGCTCCCGAGGTCGCCCGGGCGTACGTCCGTGAGCTGCGCGAGGTCATCAAGGCGCTCGGTGTGTCGGAAGCCCGCATGGAGATGGGGCAGATGCGCTGCGACGTGAACCTGTCGCTGCGCCCGAACGGCACCGAGAAGTTCGGCACGCGTTCCGAGACGAAGAACGTCAACTCGCTGCGGTCCGTGGAGCGCGCCGCCCGCTTCGAGATCCAGCGGCACGCGGCCGTGCTGTCGTCCGGCGGGACGATCATCCAGGAGACCCGGCACTTCCACGAGGACACGGGGTCCACGACCTCGGGCCGCGTGAAGGAGGAGGCCGAGGACTACCGGTACTTCCCCGAGCCGGACCTCGTTCCGGTGGCCCCCTCCCGTGAGTGGGTCGAGGAGCTCCGGGCCGGGCTGCCCGAGCTGCCGCTGGCCCGCCGCAACCGGCTCGTCGCCGAGTGGGGCATCACGGCCCTCGACATGCAGGCGATCCTCAACGCCGGCGCGCTCGACCCGATCGTCGCCACGATCGACGCCGGTGCCGACGCGGCCTCCGCCCGCAAGTGGTGGATGGGCGAACTCGCCCGCAGCGCCAACGAGTCCGGCACGGCGCTCGACGAACTGGCCATCACCCCGGCGCAGGTCGCCCGGGTCACCGAGCTCGTCTCCAAGGGCGACCTCAACGACAAGCTGGCCCGCCAGGTCATCGAAGGCGTCCTCGCGGGCGAAGGCACCCCGGACGAGGTCGTCGAGAAGCGCGGTCTGAAGGTCGTGTCGGACGACTCGGCGCTGGGCACCGCCGTCGACGAGGCCATCGCCGGCAACCCGGGCATCGCCGACAAGATCCGCTCCGGCAAGGTCGCCGCGGCCGGCGCCCTGGTCGGCGCGGTCATGAAGGCGACCCGCGGTCAGGCCGACGCGGCCCGCGTCAAGGAGCTGATCCTGGAGAAGCTGGGCGTCAGCGAAGGCTGAGCCAGAGCACGGAGTACGGCCCCGGAGGACATGTCCTCCGGGGCCGTACGGTTACTTACGGCGTCCTACGAGCCGTACGAAACCCAGCGCCCGGCCCTGGTCGGCGCGCACTGCCTCGCCCACCTGTCGGGCCATCGTGCGATGGAACTCCTCCGGGCTTTCCTCGGCGACGACCTCGCACCACAACAGCCAGTCCTTCCAGCCGTCCGGCTGCCAGTCGGCCGTCTCGACCTCGACGGCCCCGCTGCGGGTCCACTGGCGGCGCCACCAGTCGGTGGAGTGGAAGCACCACCAGTCGGGCGCCCAGTACTCCTTGAGATGTTCCGGCGGTTCGACGCCCTCGATCTCCTCCCGCACCGCCGGTACGACGATCCCGATCCGCCCGCCCGGCTTCAACAGCCTGGTCAGCGTGGGCAGATAGAGGTCGTTGGTGCCGAAGTACTGGTAGGCGTCGATGCTCACGATCGCGTCGAAGCTGCCCTCGGCGAACGGCAGATCGTGCGCCTCGGTGTGCACGGGCAGCACCCGGTCGGCGAAACCGGCCTCGGCGATGCGCTCGGCGTTCTCGTCGGGTTTGACCCACAGGTCGGCGGCGGTGACCTGGACGTCGTACTCCCTGGCCAGGAAGACCGAGGTCATCGCCCGGCCGCAGCCCAGGTCCAGCACGCGCGCGCAGGGGCGCAGGGTGTCCAGGCCCAGGGCGGGCGCGAGCCACTCCAGCAGCCACAGCGCGTTCGGGCCCATCTGGTTCTCGATGACCCAGCGGGCGTCGTAGCTGTTGCTGCGGGGGTAGCGGGCCTGGGTCAGCCGCTGGGTGAGGTCCTCATCCGAAGTCCTCTGGGTGATGTCGTCTGGCATCGGTGAACGGGCTCCTTGAGTCCGGAAACGCGGAAAGGGATACGGAGGAGCTCGGTCGGACGCTCAAACAACGCACCTGCTTCGGCTGGGGGCGGACAGGCCCGGGGATTCTCGGTGGGACACGCTACGCTCGCCCGCCATGAACGGTCCTGCGAATTCCAAGCCGTCCGACATACAGGAGGAGTACGACGACCAGGTGCTGGACGCCCGGCGGGCCCGCTGGACGGCATCCGGCACCGGCGCCCTGCTCGCTCTCGCCGGCCTGGCCGCGTCGGCGCTCCGGCTGAGCGGCCCCGCCCCCGCACTGGTCCCGGCCGCCTACGGTTTCGGCGCCACCGTCTGTGCGCTCGCGGCGCTCCTCGGCTCCCGCGGTCGCACCCGCAGAGCCCTGTGGCTGCTGATCGTGGGCGTGATGGTGATGGCGCTGGGCGACCAGTTCGACTGATGTGACAGAGTGACCGTTACTGTCCTGTGATCTGCCTCCCACTCTTGTGAATAACCGCACGATCGCCATAAACGATCACTTTTGCCTGCGAGAGTGGTCCACGCATTGCTCATGCGTTCTTTGCGGGCTGTTCACCTCATGAACGACTGTTCCCGGTCAAAGATCCACAATTCATCCCTGGGAGCAGCTTCGTGGCAGCCCTCGCGCGCTGGTGTGTCCGACAACGGCTCGTCGTCGTTCTCCTGTGGCTCCTCGCCCTGGGCGGAGTGAGCACGGCCGCAGCGCTCACGGGCTCCGCGTACTCCAACGACTACGAGGTCCCCGGTACCGAGTCCGGCCGCGCCACCGCACTGCTCCAGGAAGGCTTCCCGAACCTCGGCGGGGACACCGACACCGTCGTCTGGCACGTGACCTCGGGCTCGGTCCGGGACGCCGACGTCGAGCAGACGATGACCACGACCATGGACAGGATCGCGGACCTGCCCGGAGTGGCCGCCGTGGCCAGTCCGTACGACTCCGCGGGCGCCGGCCGGATCAGCGCTGACGGGCATACCGCGTACGCCACGGTGACCTTCGCCCACTCCGCCGAGGACATCGACGCGTCCGAGGCGAAGGCCGTGGTGGACACCGCCAAGGACGCCGAGGCCGACGGGCTCCAGGTGGAGCTGGGCGGCAGCGCCGTCGCCCTCACCGAGTCCTCGGGCGGACATCTCGCCGAGGTCGTCGGCGTGCTCGTCGCCGCCCTCGTGCTGTTCCTGGCCTTCGGCTCGCTCGCCGCCTCGCTGCTGCCCATCGCCACCGCACTGGTCGGCGTGGGCACCGCGTACGCCGGGATCGGGCTGCTCGGGCACGCCATGACCGTCGCCGACTTCGCGCCCATGCTCGGCATGCTGATCGGGCTCGGCGTCGGCATCGACTACGCGCTCTTCATCGTCACGCGGCACCGACGCGGGCTGAAACGTGGGCTGGCCGTCGCCGAGTCCATCGAGAACGCCGTCACCACCACCGGGCGCGCGGTCGTCTTCGCCGGTGCCACCGTTTGCATCGCCCTGCTGGGCATGCTGATCCTCCGGCTCGGCTTCCTCAACGGCGTCGCGATCGCCGCCTCCCTGACCGTCGTCCTCACGGTCGCGGCCTCCGTGACGCTGCTGCCCGCGCTGCTCTCCCTCATCGGCATGCGCGCCCTGAGCCGGCGCGAGCGCCGCCGCCTCGCCGAGCACGGGCCCGAGCCCGAACTCCCCACCGGGTTCGCCCACCGCTGGTCCGCCTTCGTGGAACGGCATCCCAAACTCCTCGGCGCCATCGCCCTGGTCGTCATCACCGTCCTTGCCCTGCCCACCCTGGGCCTGCGCCTCGGCACCTCCGACCAGGGCAACGACCCGAGCTCCTCGACCACCCGACAGGCCTATGACCTCCTGGCCGAGGGCTTCGGGCCCGGCGTCAACGGCCCGCTGACGCTGGTGACCCCGGTCGACGGTGCCGAGGACAAACTCCTGCTCGACAACCTCGACGCCACCATCCGCACCACCGAGGGCATCGCGTCCACCACTCCGGTCACCTACGACACCGGCGGTGACCTCGCCTACTTCACGATCGTCCCCGAGTCGGCCCCGCAGTCCCGGCAGACCAGTGACCTCGTCGACCGGCTGCGCACCGAGGTGCTGCCGCGCGCCGAGACCGGCACCTCCCTCGACATCCACGTCGGCGGGATGACGGCGTCGTACGACGACTTCGCGGACGTCATCGTGGGCAAGCTGCCCCTGTTCGTCGGTGTCGTCATCGGCTTGGGCTGTCTGCTGCTCCTGCTCGCCTTCCGCTCCGTCGGCATCCCGCTGAAGGCCGCCGCGATGAACGTCGCCGCCGTGGCCGCCGCCTTCGGTGTCGTCGTGGCGATCTTCCAGTGGGGCTGGGGGAGCGAGCTGCTCGGCCTTGGCCGTGCCGGGCCGATCGAACCCTTCCTGCCCGTGATCATGGTCTCGGTCCTCTTCGGGCTCTCCATGGACTACCAGGTCTTCCTGGTCAGCCGGATGTACGAGGAGTGGCTGGAGACCGGCGACAACCGGCGGGCCGTGCGCGTCGGCCTCGCCGAGACCAGCCGGGTGATCAACTCGGCTGCGGTCATCATGATCTCCGTCTTCCTCGCCTTCGTCCTCAGCGGCGACCGCGTGATCGCCATGTTCGGCATCGCACTCGCCGCCGCCGTCGCCCTCGACGCCTTCGTCCTGCGCACGCTCCTCGTCCCCGCCCTCATGCACCTCCTCGGCGGCGCCAACTGGTGGCTGCCGGACTGGCTGGACCGCCGGATGCCCCGCATCAGCATCGAGCCCCCCGAGTGCCGCGCCGCGCATGAGAGGCTCACCGATGTCGTGGAGCAGGACGTCGTGGAGCAGATGAAGAGGGAGCGGGACGAGGATGTACGCGATATCGCTGGGTGAGGACGCCGAGCTGCGGCCGCTGGAGCCTTGGCACGCGGAGGAGTTCTTCGCGCACCTGGAACGCGGCAGGGAGTTCATCAACCGGTTCATTCCCTTCGGGGAGACGGCCATCGACGTCCCCTCCGCGCGGGACATGCTCCAGCGATACGCCGACCTGCGCGCCGCCGACAACGCCTCCCTGCATGGGCTGTGGCTGGAAGGCAAGCTCGTCGGCGGGGTGCTCTTCCTGAACTTCGACGCGGAGAACGCCAACTGCGAGGTCGGCTGCTGGCTGGAACCCGCCGGCACCGGACGCGGCCTGGTCACGCGGGCGATGCGCGTGCTCCTCGACTTCGCGTTCGAGCAACGCGGCATGCACCGGGTGGAGTGGATCGCGGCCGTGGACAACCAGGCCAGCCTGAACGTGGCCCGGCGCCTGGGAATGACCAAGGAAGGCGTACGGCGGGCGAGCTATCCCCATCACGGGGTCCGGCTCGACCTCGAGGTGTGGTCGCTTCTCGCCCCCGAGTATCGTGCCGCAGACGCGCCTCCCGCTCACAACGATCATTAAGACGCCTCTCAGACAGGATCCGTACGGTGCCCGACATGGGAACGAAGACAGCTGACGAGACCGGTGCCGAGACGGGCACCGAGGCCACGACCGACGAGGAGAAGGTGAGCGTCGCCAAGACCGACGAGGTGACGGAGGCGGAGGCCGTCCCGGCCGACGAGACCGCTGCCGACGAGATCGACGACGAGGACGACCTGCCCGAGGCCGCCCAGGAGGACGGCCCCACCGGGGTCGGCCAGGGCGCGGGCGCCGTCGTCTCCGCCGCGCTCGGCCTCGTTTCGCTGACCGGCAGCTGGGTTGGCACCGTGGCGTCCGCGCGGCAGTCGCTCGTCGGCCAGCTGCACGCGCAGACGGCGCCGTCCTCCGACGTCTCCAAGCTTCTCGACGAGGGCTACGGCGACGCCTGGCACGCCACCGCGATGTGGGGCGGGATCTTCGCGCTGATCGCGCTGATCGTGGGTGTCGGCGTGCTGGTCCGGCCCGCTTTCGGCGCCCCCGGCAAGCCGCAGGCCGTGTGGATCAAGTCCGTCGCCTGGGGCGGCGTCGCGCTTGGTGTGGTCGGCCTGCTCCTGGCCGTCCTCAAGTACACCGACGTGCTGCTGGGGCTGCCCTCCGTCAGCTGAACAACCGCAGGTCACGAGGGGTCTTAGGGCATCCGTAGGTACCTTACGGAGCCCCTGAGGCCCCTCCTGCGCGTCTAAGGCCCCTCCGGGCCCCCAAGATGCGGAACCCTCCCGATGTGGCGGACCCCCCTCGGAGACGAAGGTAGAGGCATCGCAGAAAGCGAAGCCCGAAACCGACTCCGACAAGGACGACACCATGTACTCCGCATACGAGATCTCGCAGTACCGCTCCGCCGAACTCATCCGCCAGGCCGAACACGAGCGGCTCGTCCGTGAGACCCTGCGCGGCCGCCGTGCCGCCCGCCGTGAAGCCGCCGCACGCACCGCGGAGAGCGATTCGGATACCGGCCGCCCTTGGCGGCACCGGTTCCTCCGCACGGCGTGAGCGCCGGGGGCAGGGAGGACGGCCGTACGGCTCTGCCCGTCCCCGCGGTCACCACCGCGGCCGTCCTCCCGGCAACCGGGGCCCGTCGGGAAGCCGGGCCCGCCCCGAAAACGGGTGCCGTCCTGTCGGACCCGCGTGTCATGCTCGGGCCCGTGGAGACCAGGTCCGTCAGTCCCGTGTTCGTCGGCCGCGCCGAAGAGCTGAACAGCCTGAACGAAGCGCTCGCCCGTGCTGCCGCGGGCGAGCCTCAGGCGTTGCTGCTCGGCGGGGAGGCAGGCGTCGGCAAGACCCGGCTCGTCGAGGAGTTCGCCACCGCCGCCTGTCGGCAGGGCGCAGTCGTCGCCCTCGGTGGCTGCGTCGAGATCGGCGCCGACGGACTGCCCTTCGCGCCCTTCTCCACCGCCCTGCGCGCCCTGCGCCGCGCCCTGCCCGCCGAACTGGCCGCCGCGGCCGCGGGACAGGAGGAGGAACTGGCCCGGCTGCTGCCCGAGGTCGGCGAGGCGCTCCCCGTCCGGGGCGCCGGCCGGCACGACGAGGAGAGCCTGGCCCGTCTCTTCGAGCTCACCGCCCGCCTCCTGGAGCGAGTCGCCGCCGAGCGCACCGTGGTCGTCGCCCTGGAGGATCTCCACTGGGCCGACGCCTCCACCCGCCACCTGCTGGCCTACCTCTTCCGCACCCTGCGCACCGGCCGCCTGGTCCTCCTCGCCACCTACCGCGCCGACGACATCCACCGCCGCCACCCACTGCGCCCCCTGCTCGCCGAACTCGACCGCCTGCGCACGGTCCGCCGCATCGAACTCGGCCGCTTCAACCGGGACGAGGTCAGCCGCCAGATAGCCGGAATCCTCGCCACCGAACCGGACCCCGCCCAGGTCGACGACATCTTCGAACGCTCCGACGGCAACGCCTTCTTCGTCGAGGAACTCGCCGTCTGCGCCACCGAGGGCTGCGGCACCGGCCTCACCGACTCGCTGCGCGATCTGCTCCTGGTCCGCGTCGAGGGGCTGCCCGAAAGCACCCAGCGAGTCGCCCGGGTCGCCGCCGAGGGCGGCTCCACCGTGGAGTACCGGCTGCTCGCCGCTGTCACCCGGCTCACCGAGGACGACCTCATCGAGGCCCTGCGGGTCGCCGTGAACGCCAACATCCTCATCCCGGCGCCCGACGGCGACGGCTACCGCTTCCGGCACTCCCTGGTCCGCGAGGCCGTCGCCGACGACCTGCTGCCCGGCGAACGCTCCCGCCTCAACCGCCGCTACGCCGAAGCCCTGGAGGACGACCCCACGCTCGTCCCCGCCGACGAACGGGTCATGCGGCTGGCCAGTTACTGGTACCACGCCCATGACGCTGCCAAGGCCCTGCCCGCCGTCCTGGACGCCTCCGTCACCGCCCGCCGCCGGCACGCCTACGCCGAACAACTCAGGCTCCTGGAACGCGCGATGGAGCTGTGGGACACCGCCCCCGAGGACGTCCGGGCCGCCCTGCGCCCCGTCGACTACACCGAGGTCTACCCTCCCTGCGGCTGCGACCCCGCCACCACCCCGCTGCGCTACCTCGACCTGATGGCCGAGGCCGCCGTCGCAGGCCGGCTGGGCGGCGAACGCGAACGCGCCCTGAAGATCACCAAGCGGGCGCTGAACATCCTGGAGGACGACGGGGACCCACTGCGCAAGGCCTGGTTCTGGGTGCAGCGCTCTCATCTGATCCAGGCACAGGCCCGCGGAGACGGCTGGGCCGAACTCGCCACCGCCGAGGACCTGGTCCGCGGTCTGCCGCCGTCCGAGGTGCACGCCGAGGTCCTGGCCAACGTCGCCCACTGGTCCATGGTCCACGTCCCCGGCCCGGACGCCGTCTCGGCCGCCGAACGTGCCGTGGAGTACGCGCGCATGGTCGGCGCCCGCGAGACCGAGATGAACGCCCGCCTCACCTACGCGGGCCTCGTCGTCGAATCCGGCGGCGTCGAGACCGGACTCGCCGAGATGTTCGAGATCCTGCGCCAGACGCTCGACGACGGCCTCTCCACCGTCGCCAGCCGGGTCTACGTGAATCTCCCGAACGCCTTCGAAGCCATCGGGCGCTCCCGGGAAGCCGTGCCCCTCCTGGAGGCGGGACTCGACTACGCACGGAAGTTCGGCCTGTCCGACAAGGAGGCCTGGATCTGGGGCAACCTCGCCGAGTCCCTCTACTCGCTGGGCCGCTGGGACCAGGCAGCCGAAGCCGCCACCAAGGCCGAACTCGTCGGCCGCAGCGCCAAACCCCGCGGCTTCCACGCCGCGACCCGGGCTGCGCTCGCCCTCGCCCGCGGCAACCTGACCGAAGCAGCCGGCCAACTGGCCGCGGCACGCGGCTACTTCGGCACCCATGACCGGGCTCCGCAGCATGAACTCCCCCTCTCCGACATCACCATCGGCATCGCCGCCGGCGAAGGCCGTCTCCTGGACGCCCGCGCCGAACTCGAACGCGTCCTGGACGCCGGCTTCCCACCCGGCACCCAGCGCTATGTCTGGCCCCTGCTCCTCACCGCCGCCGGCATGGAGGCGGACGCCCTCGGCCTGCCCGTTGCCGAACAGGACCGGCCGAAGATCCTCGACCGCATCCGGGACGCCGCCAGGCCCCTCGCCACGAACGCGCCCGTCTGGCTGGCCCACGAACGCTGGGTCCGCGCCGAACTGCTGCGCGCCGAGACCAGGGCCACCCCCGACGACTGGTACGAGGTCGTCGCCGCCTTCGAGCCCCTGGAACGCCCCTACGACCTCGCTCGCGTCCGCCACCGGCTCGCCCAGGCCCTGCTCTCGGCACCCGGCGGCGCCGAGCAGCCGGACCGGGACCGGGCCACCGAACTCCTGCGCCTCGCGCATGCCGCCGCCGATCATCTCGGCGCCCGGCCCCTCGCCGACGCGGTCACCCTGTTGGCCCAGCGCGCCCGCCTCACCCTGACCACGGCACCCGCACCCGACCGGGACGACCCGGTCCGCTCCCTCGGCCTCACGGGTCGCGAACGCGACGTGCTGCGTCTGGTCGCCCTCGGCCGCACCAACCGCCAGATCGCCGAGGAACTCTTCATCTCCCCGAAGACGGCCAGCGTCCATGTCTCGAACATCCTTGCCAAGCTCTGCGTCTCCGGCAGGGGAGAGGCGGCGGCGGTGGCCCATCGCCTGGGGCTGTTCCCGGCGGAGGCTCTCCACGCGCCCGTCACGGACTGAGGCGTACGGTGTGGGAGACCGGCAGGGGAGGCCGCATGTTCAACATGTTCGAAGAACTGTTCGCACCCGGCCGTAAACACACCCACGACGAGCAGAACCGGCTGGAGCTGACTCGCGAGGACGTCGGCGACGGCGACCCAGGACGCGGACCGATAGACCTCACGTCCGGGAAGGTCGTCGTCCGACTGCCCAGGCCGGGCGAGGACACGGGCGAGGACGAGCAGGAGCGTCCGGCTAGCTGACCTGTATCTCCAGGATCTTGTCGTCGCCCTCCTTGGGGTCGCCTCGGCCGTCGGTATTGCTGGTGACGAGCCACAGCTTGTCGCCGCCCGCGGAGACCACCGTGCGCAGCCGGCCGTACTCGCCGTTCAGGAAGGCCTGCGGGTCGGCGGAGGCCTCCGTGCCCTTCAACGGGATGCGCCACAGGCGCTGGCCCTTCAGTCCAGCCATCCAGATGGAGCCCTCGGCGTAGGCGGTGCCGCTGGGGGAGGCGTCGTCGGTGTGCCACTGGTCTATCGGGTTCTGGAACTTCTTGTCGCCGGACTTGCCCTCGGCGTCCGGCCAGCCGTAGTTGCCGCCGGGCTTGATCGCGTTCAGTTCGTCCCAGGTGTCCTGGCCGAACTCCGAGGCGAACAGCCGCTGTTTGGAGTCCCAGGCGAGACCCTGCACATTGCGGTGGCCGTAGGAGTACACGGGGGAGTCCGGGAACGGGTTGCCCGAGGCCGGGTCGCCCTCCGGGGTCATGCGAAGGATCTTGCCGCCGAGGGACTTGGTGTCCTGGGACAGGCCGGTGTTGCCGCTCTCGCCCGTGCCCGCGTAGAGCATGCCGTCCGGGCCGAACGAGATCCGGCCGCCGTTGTGGATGTAGCCCTTCGGGATGCCCTTGAACACGGTGTCGGGGGCGCCCAACTGCTCGCCGGAGGTTTTCTGCTCGTCGTAGACCATCCGCACGATGCGGTTGTCCGAGGCCGAGGTGAAGTAGGCGTAGACCATGTGGTCGGACGCGTAGTCCGGGGACAGGGCGATGCCCAGGAGGCCGCCCTCACCGGCCGCGGAGACCCCGGACACCTGGCCCAGCTCCGTCTTCTTCCCGCTCTTCCCGTCGACCCGGATGATCGTGCCGTCGTCCCGCGAGGAGACCAGCAGGTCGCCGTCGGGAAGCGGGGCGAGGCCCCACGGGGTCCTGAGATCCTCGGCGACCGTGCGCAGCACCTTCACCGAGCCCTTCGCCGGTGGGGTCGCCTCGGCAGCCTGCTGGGTGGGGGAGGACCCCGAGGCCGTACTGCTCGACGAAGCGCCGTCACCGCCGCCCGGCGAATCACTCCCGCCACCGCCTCCGCCGTCGGAGGAGCAGCCGGCCGTCAGCAGGAGCGTGGTCGCGGCCAGCACGGCCGTCACAGCTCGACGATGCACGATCATGGTCCCTTCGAAGCGGCGGGTTCTACCTGTCATACACCGCTCGTGCCTCACAGGTTCCCGATCTTCCGGACCCGATGCGTGGAGGGGCGGTGGAGTGAGGGGTGCCGCGGGGGAACGACCCGTCAGTCCCACGAGCCCTGGGCCGTCGGTAGCTCCGCCACCTCGGTGAGGTCCTGCTCGGTCAGTCGTAGCGTGGCCGCCGCCGCGTTCTCCGTCACCCATCGCTCCTGTTTGGTGCCCGGGACCGGGACCACGTGGTCGCCCTGTGCCAGCACCCAGGCCAGCGCCACCTGGGCCGGGGTGACCTCCTCGCCGTATCGGGACGCGATGCGCCGCAGGCCGGAGACGATGGGCTGGTTCGCGGCCGTCATCTCGGCGGTGAAGCGGGGGTGGCGGGCGCGGACGTCGTCCGGTTCGAAGCCCTCGCCGGGGGTGAGGGTGCCGGTCAGGAAGCCGTTGCCCAGCGGCATCGCCGCGAGGAAACCGATGCCGCGCGCCGCGCACCACGGCAGCAGCGTCCCCAGCGCCTCCGGCGACCACACCGACAGCTCCGCCTCCACCGCGCTCACCGGGAAGACCTGCTGGACCCGCCGCAACTGCCGGATCGTCGCGTCGTACAGCCGGGTCCCGGAGCGTCGGCCGCCCCGCGCCCCCATCGCGCACAGCCCCAACGACCGTACTTTTCCGGCCTGTACGAGCTCCGCCATCGCCCCCCAGGTCTCCTCGACCGGGACCTCGGGGTCCTCGCGGTGCAGTTGGTAGAGGTCGATCACATCGGTCTGGAGGCGCCGAAGCGAGGCGTCGCAGGCCCGTTTCACATAGCCGGGGCGGCCGTTGGCCACGATGTGCTGCTCGCCCACCAGCAGACCGACCTTGGTGGACACGAACGCGTCCTCGCGCCGCTCCTTCAACGCCCGCCCCAGCAACAGCTCGTTGGTGAACGGGCCGTACATGTCGGCCGTGTCCAGCAGCGTCGAGCCCAGATCGAGCGCCCGGTGCACGGCCCTGAGCGACTCGTCGCCCCGCTGCCGCGACCCGCTGTAGGCCCAGCTCATCGGCATGCACCCGAGTCCGACGGCTCCCACCGCGAGCGCCGCCGCGCCGATCGTCCTGCGCTCCACCTGCTCGTGACCCTCCCTCTTCCGGCCCCCAACCTAACCTCTGGGCTCTCAGACGCCTGACATAGCCTCCTTGCATGACTGCTGACGTGTGGCTTCCCATCCCGCCGGACGAGATCGCGGGGCTCCCCGAAGGGCCCGACTATCTGTTCTGGGACGGGGGTGACGACGGCGACCAGGAGTACCCCGGTGACCCGGCGGACTGTGCCGTCTACGTCGTGCCGTACATGAAGCGGCAGCCGGTGAAGGTCCGGCCGCTGCCGCACATGACCGGCCTCCGTCTCGTCCAGACGCTCACGGCCGGTGTCGACGACGTCCTGCCGCGGCTGTCCGACATCGTGCCGGGTGTGCTGCTGTGCAACGCGCGCGGTGTGCACGAGGCCAGCACCGCCGAACTCGCCCTCACCCTGACCCTCGCCTCGCTGCGTGGGATCCCCGAGTTCGTCCGCGCCCAGCAACAGGAGTCCTGGCAGGGCACGTTCCACCCGGCGCTCGCCGACAAGAACGTCCTCGTCGTCGGCTACGGCTCGATCGGGGCGGCCATCGAGGACCGGCTCGTTCCGTTCGAGGTCGCGCGGGTGGCGCGCGTCGCGCGCTCCGCGCGCACCACGGAGCGCGGGCCCGTGCACGCGTTCACCGAACTGCCCGCCCTGCTCCCGGAGGCGGACGTCGTCATCCTGTCCACACCGCTGAACGACACCACCCGCGGCCTGGTGAACGCCGACTTCCTCGCCCGCATGAAGGACGGCGCCCTCCTGGTGAACGTCGCCCGCGGCCCCGTCGTCGACACCAAGGCACTGCTCGCCGAACTGGAGACCGGCCGCATCACCGCGGCCCTCGACGTCACCGATCCCGAACCACTGCCCCACGGGCACCCGTTGTGGCAGGCGCCGGGCGTGCTCATCAGTCCTCATGTCGGGGGACCCACCTCCGCGTTCCTGCCGCGCGCCAAGCGGCTGCTGGTGGATCAGCTGACCCGTTTCGTGAACCAGGAGCCGTTGCGCAACGTGATTCTCACGACGGGCGCAACCAGCGCGTGACCCTCAGGGAGCGCGCTGTCGGGCGCGGGCGCGCAACAGGCGTGTAATCCGTTTCCGGTACCCTCCGCAACCTTTCGGACGCGGTCCGTGCCCACAACCCCCCTTGACGTCACGGAGCGTAGAGGGACTATGTCCCTGAGTGACGAGACTGGTGTATCGTCCCGACAGGGGCTGCGCCGCGCACCGTTCGGCGCCGGGGATCGACATTGCAGACTGTGAGGGGGGCGACGGGCGATGCACGGCCTATGGGCGAGCGATCCGACGCGGCGGGGCCGCCGACGGCGACCCTGGCACACAGCCGCGCGCAGACGCGGTCACCACACCGGTCACGGCGGCCACCACAGCCATCACCAGCGCAGGCACAGCAGCCGCAGGAGGCATGCGCACCCGGACCCCCGGGACCCCGGAGCGGCTCGGACCGGGCGGGCCCGGTGAGCTCGCCCCCGTCTCCCACGACCACCCTCGACGGAGCACTGCGGGCCCGCCCCGCGCCGGGGGCGCCGCCCTCCCGGCCGCCGGCCTCCCGTGGCGGGTCGAGCCTGGTCCGCCAACTCCTCCTCGCCCTGGTGTGCGCCGGATACGCCATGGGTTCCGCGCTCGGCTGGGGCTCGCACGAAGCCGCCCTGATCATGGGCGACTTCGGGCTGAGCGCCGCGGCCGGCACCGCCGCCGTGTCCTGCTTCTTCTACGCCCGCACCCGCCGGGTCCGCTTTCGACCCGCCTGGCTGCTCTTCGGGCTCTCCTCGACGATGGCGTCCGCCGGCAACCTCATCTGGGGGTGGTACGAGGTCGTCCTGGGCCGGGACGTACCCAACCCCAGCTACGCCGACCTGTTCTTCCTCTGTTTCGCGCCACCGGCCATCGTGGGTCTCCTGGTCCTCGCCAAGCGCCCGGTGACGAAGGCAGGCTGGGTCTGCCTCAGCCTCGACGCCTGGCTGATCGGCGGCTCGCTGCTCACGCTCTCGTGGAGCCTCGCCCTCGCCCAGGCGGCGAAGTCCGAGGGGCCGAGCGTCGCGCACACCGCGCTGTCGCTGGCGTACCCGCTGCTGGACATCGCCCTCGTCAGCATGGTCCTCGCGCTGCACTTCCGGCGCTCGGCGGTCAACCGCACCGCGGTGAACACCGCGATCGGCGCGCTCGCCCTGACCGTGATGTGCGACGCCCTGTTCACCTCGCCGCTGCTCCACAACAGCTACCGCTCGGGCCAGTTGCTGGACGCGGGCTGGTTCGCCGGTTCCCTGCTCCTCGCCTACGCCCCCTGGGCAACACCCCGGCACCCCGAGGGTGTCCGGCAGCACCCGGCCGGGCACACGCGTGTGGTGCACGAGCACCTGCCCAGGTCGCGCGCCGGGGGCCAGCACCACGCCCCGGCGCAGGGCGGCGACCACGGTCGGTATCCGGCCACCCGTCCCATCACCGGGTCGCTGGCCGCCCTCACGCCGTACCTCGCCGCCGCCGTCTGCACCCTGGGGATCCTCTACAACGTCCTCAACGGCCGCAGCGTGGACCGCGTGGTGCTGCTCACCGGCGGCACCGTCGTGCTCGCCCTCGTGGTGCGCCAGGGGATCATGCTGCTCGACAACATCACCCTCACCCAGGAACTCGCGCAGAAGGAGAACCACTTCCGCTCCCTGGTGCAGGGCTCCAGCGACGTCATCATGATCGCCGCACCCAACGGCATCCTCCGGTACGTCTCCCCGGCCGCGGGCGGGGTCTACGGCCGCTCCGCCGAGGAACTCGTGGGCACGGAACTGGCCGGTCTCATCCACCCGGAGGACCTGGGCTGCGTGGTGCACGAGGTGCGCCGCTTCCTCGCCGCCAGCCCTCTCGAAGAACCCACCACCCGCATCGAGTGCCGCTTCCGGTCCGGCGACGGCGGCTGGCTGAACGTCGAGTCCACCGTCAACCGCCACCAGGACGGACTCATCTTCAACAGCCGGGACGTGACCGAAAGAGTGCGCCTGCAGGCGCAGCTCCAGCACAACGCCGAGCACGACCCGCTGACCGACCTGCCCAACCGCGCCCTGTTCACCCGGCGCGTCCAGCAGGCCCTGTCCGGCCGCCGTTCCTCAGACCGCGGCACGGCCGTCCTCTTCATCGACCTGGACGGCTTCAAGGCCGTCAACGACACGATCGGGCACCAGGCCGGGGACGAGCTGCTCGTCCAGGCCGCCCGCAGACTGCAGGACGCGGTGCGGTACGGGGACACCGCCTCCCGGCTCGGCGGGGACGAGTTCGCCGCCCTGATCGTCGGGGACGGCACCCGCGACCGCACCGCCCGCGAGGGCCACATCCTGGAGCTCGCCGACCGCCTCAGGATCACGCTCTCGCAGCCCTACCTCATCGACGGCAACGATGTCCGGGTCGCCGCCTCCATCGGCGTCGCCTTCGCCGAACCGGGCCTCGGAGCGGGCGAGATCCTGCGCAACGCGGACCTCGCGATGTACCGCGCCAAGGCGGGCGGCAAGGGCCGGGTCGAGCTGTACGCACCCCAGATGCAGCAGGACGTCGTACGGAAGGCGGAGCTGGCCACGCGCCTGCGTGCCGCGTTGCACGACGGCGAGTTCGCCCTGTTGCACCAGCCCGTGGTGTCCCTGGAGGACGGCCGGATCACGTCGGTGACCGCACAGGCCCGATGGCGGTCCTCGCAAGGGGTGCTGTTCACGCCCGCCGAGTTCCTGCGGGTGGCCGAGGACAGCGACCGGACTCAGGAGCTGGGCCGCTGGATCCTGGAGGAGGCCGTGGAGCAGGCGGCAGAGCGGGCCGCGAACGGGCTGACCGTACCCGTGGCGGTCCGGATGAACGCCCAGCGGCTGCTGGACCGCTCACTGCCCCTGGGCTCCGTCGAGGCGCTGCTGACCCGGCACGGGCTGCCGTCGGGCTCCCTGGTCATCGAGCTCTCCGACGCCGACCCACGGGTCTCCCTGGACGAACTGGAGCGCCGGCTGACCGCGATCCGGCGCGTCGGTGTCCGGATCGCCCTGGACGGCTTCGGCAGCGGTTACGCGGCGATCACCGCGCTGCGCAGACTCCCCGTCGACGTGCTGAAGCTCGACCGCAGTCTGGTCGAGGGCGTCGTGGAGTCCGCCAGGCTGCACAAGATCACCAGCGGGCTGCTCAGAATCGCCGGAGACCTCGGGCTCCAGTCCGTGGCCGACGGGGTGGACCTTCCCGAGCAGGTGGTCGCCCTGCGCGCGATGGGCTGCACCCATGGACAGGGCATGGCGTTCTCGGGACCGCTCGACGAGTACCGGCTGCGCCGGGCCCTGGCCTCGGGGCACTACCCGGTGCCGCACGGCCCGGCGGAGCCTGCGTTCGCCGGGGGCGGTTCGGGGGTGTACACCGGAAGCATGACTGCCGTACTCGGTGGTGGGACGACCCTCCGCTCACATAATGAGACCCCTGTCCCACCCACTTGACAGTGAGTGCGTGCCGGGGGGAGGGTCAGTCTCATGCGCACCCGAATTCTCGTACTTGGAAAGCGCGTCGGCTGACGCTGAGCCACAGACCGCTCAGCGATCCCCACCCGGCGCGCTCCCCTCGCTTGCCTTATGGCACGAGGGGTTTTTTGTTGCCCAGCCTCCCCACCCCAGCTTCACACCCTCAGCATCGAGAAGAGAATGACGATGACCGAGCAGGCCACCGGGGCCCATCCGCAGCCGCGGCCCCGATCCGGAGGACAGCAGTCCGCCCCCGAGCACGTCACGGGCGCGCAGTCCCTCATCCGCTCTCTCGAGGAGGTCGGCGCCGAGACGGTATTCGGTATCCCCGGCGGTGCCATCCTTCCGGCCTACGACCCGCTGATGGACTCCACCCGGGTGCGGCATGTCCTGGTCCGTCATGAGCAGGGCGCGGGGCACGCGGCCACCGGTTACGCGCAGGCCACCGGCAAGGTCGGCGTCTGCATGGCGACCTCCGGCCCCGGTGCCACCAACCTGGTCACCCCGATCGCGGACGCCCACATGGACTCGGTGCCGCTCGTGGCGATCACCGGCCAGGTGGCCTCCAAGGCGATCGGCACGGACGCCTTCCAGGAGGCGGACATCGTCGGCATCACCATGCCGATCACCAAGCACAACTTCCTCGTCACCAAGGCCGAGGACATCCCGCGGGTCATCGCGCAGGCCTTCCACATCGCCTCCACCGGACGTCCGGGCCCGGTCCTGGTCGACATCGCCAAGGATGCCCTGCAGGCGAAGACGACGTTCTCCTGGCCGCCGGTCATGGACCTGCCCGGCTACCGCCCGGTGACCAAGCCGCACGCCAAGCAGATCCGCGAGGGCGCCAAGCTGATCACCCAGGCGAAGCGGCCCGTCCTCTACGTCGGCGGCGGTGTCATCAAGTCCGGCGCCACCGCCGAGCTGAAGGTCCTCGCAGAACTCACCGGAGCCCCCGTCACCACCACCCTGATGGGGCTCGGCGCATTCCCCGACAGCCACCCGCTGCACGTGGGAATGCCGGGCATGCACGGTTCGGTCACCGCCGTCACCGCGCTGCAGAAGGCCGACCTGATCGTCGCCCTCGGTACCCGTTTCGACGACCGCGTCACCGGCAAGCTGGACAGCTTTGCCCCGCACGCCAAGATCGTCCACGCCGACATCGACCCGGCCGAGATCGGCAAGAACCGCGCCGCCGACGTGCCGATCGTCGGGGACGCCCGCGAGGTCATCGCCGACCTGATCCAGGCCGTCCAGAAGGAGCACAGCGAGGGCCACCAGGGCGACTACAGCGCCTGGTGGAAGGACCTGAACCGCTGGCGCGAGACCTACCCGCTCGGCTACGACCTGCCCGCCGACGGCTCGCTCTCCCCGCAGCAGGTCATCGAGCGGATCGGGCAGCTCGCCCCCGAGGGCACGATCTTCGCCGCGGGCGTCGGCCAGCACCAGATGTGGTCCGCGCACTTCATCCAGTACGAGAAGCCCGCCACCTGGCTGAACTCCGGCGGCGCCGGAACCATGGGCTACGCGGTCCCGGCCGCGATGGGCGCCAAGGCCGGAGCACCGGGCAACACCGTCTGGGCGATCGACGGCGACGGCTGCTTCCAGATGACCAACCAGGAGCTCACCACCTGCGCTCTGAACAACATCCCGATCAAGGTCGCCATCATCAACAACGGCGCCCTCGGGATGGTCCGCCAGTGGCAGACCCTCTTCTACAACCAGCGCTACTCCAACACCGTGCTGCACAGCGGTCCGGAGGACATCAACCCGGACGCGAAGGGCACGCGCGTGCCGGACTTCGTGAAGCTGTCCGAGGCGATGGGCTGCGTCGGCCTGCGCTGTGAGCGCCCGGAGGACCTGGACAAGGTCATCGCGGAGGCGAACTCCATCAACGACCGTCCCGTCGTCGTCGACTTCATCGTCCACGAGGACGCGATGGTCTGGCCGATGGTCGCCGCCGGCACCTCCAACGACGAGATCATGGCCGCCCGGGACGTCCGCCCCGACTTCGGCGACAACGAAGACGACTGAGAGCCGTAAAGGAAGCAGATCATGTCCAAGCACACGCTCTCCGTCCTGGTGGAGAACACCCCGGGCATCCTGGCCCGGATCGCCGCCCTCTTCTCCCGCCGCGGCTTCAACATCGACTCGCTCGCGGTCGGTGTCACCGAGCACCCCGAGATCTCCCGCATCACCATCGTGGTCAACGTGATCGAGGAACTGCCCCTCGAACAGGTGACCAAGCAGCTCAACAAGCTCGTCAACGTGCTGAAGATCGTCGAGCTGGAACCCGGCTCGGCCGTTCAGCGCGAACTCGTTCTGGTGAAGGTGCGCGCCGACAACGAGACGCGCTCCCAGATCGTCGAGATCGTCCAGCTGTTCCGCGCCAAGACCGTCGACGTCTCCCCGGAGGCCGTCACCATCGAGGCCACCGGGAGCAGCGACAAGCTGTCCGCCATGCTGAAGATGCTGGAGCCCTTCGGCATCAAGGAGCTGGTCCAGTCCGGCACGATCGCGATCGGCCGCGGCGCCCGTTCGATCACGGACCGCTCGCTGCGCGCCCTCGACCGCAGCGCGTAAAGCTGTAGTGGTGTGCGGGCGGTCGTAGGCCGCCCGTATACCGAGACCCCGAAACTTCATCTCAGCCCGCCGTCATACGGTGGGACGCAACACCTGCACACAAGGAGAGAACCCAAAGTGGCCGAGCTGTTCTACGACGCCGACGCCGACCTGTCCATCATCCAGGGCCGCAAGGTCGCGGTCATCGGTTACGGCAGCCAGGGCCACGCCCACGCGCTGTCGCTCCGTGACTCGGGTGTCGACGTGCGTGTCGGTCTGCACGAGGGCTCCAAGTCCAAGGCCAAGGCCGAGGAGCAGGGCCTGCGCGTGGTGACGCCCTCCGAGGCCGCCGCCGAGGCCGACGTCATCATGATCCTGGTCCCGGACCCGATCCAGGCCCAGGTCTACGAGGAGTCCATCAAGGACAACCTGAAGGACGGCGACGCGCTGTTCTTCGGCCACGGCCTGAACATCCGCTTCGACTTCATCAAGCCCCCGGCGGGCGTCGACGTCTGCATGGTCGCCCCCAAGGGCCCGGGCCACCTCGTGCGCCGCCAGTACGAGGAGGGCCGCGGCGTTCCGTGTATCGCGGCCGTCGAGCAGGACGCGACCGGTAACGCCTTCGCGCTCGCGCTGTCGTACGCCAAGGGCATCGGCGGCACCCGCGCCGGCGTCATCAAGACGACCTTCACCGAGGAGACCGAGACCGACCTGTTCGGTGAGCAGGCCGTTCTCTGCGGTGGTACGGCCGCGCTGGTCAAGGCCGGTTTCGAGACGCTGACCGAGGCCGGCTACCAGCCGGAGATCGCGTACTTCGAGTGCCTGCACGAGCTGAAGCTCATCGTCGACCTCATGTACGAGGGCGGCCTGGAGAAGATGCGCTGGTCGATCTCCGAGACCGCCGAGTGGGGCGACTACGTCACCGGCCCGCGGATCATCACGGACGCCACCAAGGCCGAGATGAAGAAGGTCCTCGCCGAGATCCAGGACGGCACCTTCGCGCGTGAGTGGATGGCCGAGTACCACGGCGGTCTGAAGAAGTACAACGAGTACAAGACCGCCGACTCCGAGCACCTGCTGGAGACCACCGGCAAGCAGCTCCGCAAGCTGATGAGCTGGGTCGACGAGGAGGCGTAAGCCTCAGACGGCAGGGCCGGAGCGTGCCGCTTCGGCCCTGTTGTCCAACCCGTCGCATCACGGAAGGGTGATCCTTCCGCAGAGGCGCAGGACGACCGTCTTCGCGCCACTAGACTGCCGTACTACATACGCGTCAGGCCCACAGTGTCGTGCGTCTTCCACGCGGCCAGTACCCTCCACCGCCTGCGGCCGTCGGGACGGCCGTCCGCATTGGACTTGTGAGGACTCACGTGAGCTCGAAACCTGTCGTACTCATCGCTGAAGAGCTGTCGCCCGCCACCGTGGACGCGCTTGGCCCGGACTTCGAGATCCGGCACTGCAACGGCGCCGACCGGGCCGAGCTGCTGCCCGCCATCGCCGAGGTCGACGCGATCCTGATCCGCTCCGCCACCAAGGTGGACGCCGAGGCGATCGCCGCCGCGAACAAACTGAAGGTCGTCGCACGAGCCGGCGTCGGCCTGGACAACGTCGACGTCTCCGCCGCCACCAAGGCCGGCGTGATGGTCGTCAACGCCCCTACCTCGAACATCGTGACCGCCGCCGAGCTGGCCTGCGGTCTCCTCGTCGCCACCGCCCGCCACATCCCGCAGGCCAACGCCGCGCTGAAGAACGGCGAGTGGAAGCGCAGCAAGTACACGGGCGTGGAGCTGGCCGAGAAGACCCTCGGTGTCGTCGGCCTCGGCCGTATCGGCGCGCTCGTCGCTCAGCGCATGTCCGGGTTCGGGATGAAGGTCGTCGCCTACGACCCCTACATCCAGCCCGCCCGCGCCGCCCAGATGGGCGTCAAGGTGCTGTCCCTGGACGAGCTGCTGGAGGTCTCCGACTTCATCACCGTCCACCTGCCGAAGACCCCCGAGACCGTCGGCCTCATCGGCGACGAGGCGCTGCGCAAGGTCAAGCCGAGCGTGCGGATCGTCAACGCGGCCCGTGGTGGCATCGTCGACGAGGAGGCGCTGTACTCGGCGCTGAAGGAGGGCCGGGTCGCCGGTGCCGGCCTCGACGTGTACGCGAAAGAGCCCTGCACGGACTCCCCGCTCTTCGAGTTCGACCAGGTCGTCGCCACCCCGCACCTCGGTGCCTCCACCGACGAGGCGCAGGAGAAGGCCGGTATCGCCGTCGCCCGCTCGGTGCGGCTCGCGCTCGCCGGCGAGCTCGTGCCGGACGCGGTGAACGTCCAGGGCGGCGTCATCGCCGAGGACGTCAAGCCGGGCCTCCCGCTCGCCGAGCGCCTCGGCCGGATCTTCACCGCGCTCGCCGGTGAGGTCGCCGTCCGCCTCGACGTCGAGGTGTACGGCGAGATCACCCAGCACGACGTGAAGGTGCTGGAGCTCAGCGCCCTCAAGGGTGTCTTCGAGGACGTCGTCGACGAGACCGTGTCGTACGTCAACGCCCCGCTGTTCGCGCAGGAGCGCGGTGTCGAGGTGCGGCTGACGACGAGCTCGGAGTCGAGCGACCACCGCAATGTCGTCACCGTGCGCGGCACGCTGGGCAACGGCGAGGAGGTGTCGGTGTCCGGCACGCTGGCCGGGCCGAAGCACCTCCAGAAGATCGTGGCCGTCGGTGAGTACGACGTCGACCTCGCGCTCGCCGACCACATGGTCGTCCTCAACTACGAGGACCGGCCGGGTGTGGTGGGCACGGTCGGGCGGATCTTCGGTGAAGCCGGGATCAACATCGCGGGTATGCAGGTGTCGCGTGCGGTCGCCGGTGGGGAGGCGCTGGCGGTGCTGACTGTCGATGACACGGTTCCCGCCGGGGTGCTGACCGAGGTGGCCGAGGAGATCGGGGCGACCTCCGCCCGCGCGGTGAACCTGGTCTGACATCTGTCTCAGACGCCGGACGGGCTGAGGGAACTCGGCTCGTCCGGCGTTTTGCTGTGCACCGGGATTTGCCGAAGCGTCAGCGCCGCCAACCCCGCCGCTCCCACCAGCAGCACCGCCCCCGCGATCGCCGCGCCCTGCATCCCGCTGGTGAACGCCTCCCTGGCCGTCGTCGCCAGGCCCGGGACCCGGTCGGCCACCGCCAGCGCCCCGCCCAGTGTCTCGCGGGCCACGTCCGGAGCCGAACCCGGCATCTCGTGGCGGTAGATCGCCGTACCGATCGAGCCGAG
The DNA here is from genome assembly GCF_040651535.1 of Streptomyces sp. NPDC048420. Classification (NCBI taxonomy): domain Bacteria; kingdom Bacillati; phylum Actinomycetota; class Actinomycetes; order Kitasatosporales; family Streptomycetaceae; genus Streptomyces; species Streptomyces sp. NPDC048420. The sequence continues at coordinate 341,233 of NZ_JBEZKG010000010.1, read as the reverse complement.
GACCGCCATGCCCAGCGCGCCGCCGAACTCGGTGCCCGTCTCCAGCAGGGAGGACGCCGAGCCCGCCCGCTCCGCCGGGGCCGCGCCGAGGGCGAGGTCCGTCATCTGGGAGATCACCATGACGATTCCGGAGGCGAGCACACCGCAGGCGGTCAGGACCAGCCACATCGAGTCCGTACCGGCGAGGGCGAGGAGGCCGTATCCGCAGGCCGCGATCGCGAAGCCGGCCGTGACGACGTGGGCGCGGTGCACGCCCTTCTGGACCAGTGCGGTCGTCACCGGGGCCACCATGCCGATCGGCACCGAGGGGAGCAGTGCCCACAGGGCCGCCTCCAGGGCGCTCTTGCCGAGGACCGACTGGAGGTACTGGGTGGTGAAGACGGCGGAGCCCATCATCGCGAAGGCGGAGACGAGGTTGAGGACGACCGCGGGGGCGAAACCGTGGGCGCGGAACAGGGCCGGGGAGATCATCGGGTTCGCGGTCGTGCGCTGGCGGTGGACGAAGAGGGCCGCGAACAGCAGGCCGACGGTGATCGAGACGACGTAACGGACGTTCCAGCCCTCGGACGGGATCTCCTTCAGGCCGTAGACGACGGGCAGCACCGCGGCCAGCGACAGCGGGACGCTCGGCCAGTCGAAGCGACCGGGTGCGGGGTCCTTCGACTCGGGCAGCAGGAGCGGGCCCAGGATCAGCAGCAGCGCCATCGCGGGCAGGTTGACCAGGAAGACCGAGCCCCACCAGAAGTACTCGACCAGGATCCCGCTCATCACCGAGCCGAGGGCGATGCCGGCCGTCATCATGCCGGACCAGATGCCGATCGCCTTCGCGCGCTGGCCGGCGTCGGTGAACATCGTGCGGATCAGCGCCATCGTCGAGGGCATCAGGGTGGCGCCGCCGATGCCGAGGCCCGCGCGGGCGGCGATGAGCATCTCGGCGCTGTGCGCGTACGCCGCCGCCAGGGAGGCCCCGCTGAACGCGACCGCGCCGATCAGCAGGAGCCTGCGGCGGCCGATGCGGTCGCCGAGGGAGCCCATCGTCATCAGCAGACCGGCCAGGACGAAGGCGTAGATGTCGAAGATCCACAGCTGCTGGGTGCCGCTCGGCTCCACGTCCGCGCCGATCGCCGGGATTGCGAAGTAGAGGACCGAGACGTCCATCGAGACCAGGAGCAGCGGAAGCATCAGGACGGCGAGGGCCGTCCATTCACGGCGGCCGGCCAGGGAACCGGCGGGAGTCGGGTTCGTCATGACGGCGACTGTACGAGCGTATTAAACAGTTGTCTATGACGTTTGTATAAATCGCTTGTCTAGATAGGCTGAGCGCATGGGACACCGTGAGGATCTGCTCGAAGGCGCGAAGCGCTGCCTGCTGGAGAAGGGGTTCGTGCGCACGACGGCGCGCGACATCGTGAAGGAGTCGGGGACGAACCTCGCGTCGATCGGCTACCACTACGGGTCGAAGGACGCGTTGCTCACGCAGGCGTTCGTGGAGCTGGTCCAGGAGTGGGGAGAGGCCTTCGATCCGGCCGGGGCGCGGGACGCGGAGGCCGGGGGCTCGCTGGAGCGGTTCCGCGGTGTGTGGACGCGGATGCTGGAGAACATGGACGCCTCGCGACCGGTGTGGGCCGCGAGCCTGGAGATCGCCACGCAGGGAGAACGGGTGCCCGAACTGCGGAAGATGATGGTCGAGGCCCAGATCGAGGGTCGCTCCGGGCTGGTCGCCATGTTCACGGGCCTGGAGGAGTCCACGCTCGACGAGCGGACCGTTCGCACCCTCGGCGGCTTCTACCAGGCACTTCTCAACGGGCTGATGGTGCAGTGGCTCTTCGACCCGGCGAGTGCTGCCACGGCCGACGACCTCACCGAGGGCCTGCGCCGCGTCATCGAGGGCGCCACGAAGGGCTGACGATCCGCCCGTCCCGCATCTCCAGCACCCGGTCCGCGACATGCCGTACGACCGCCCGGTCGTGGCAGATGAACAGGTAGCCGAGACCCAGTTCGTCCTGGAGGTCGGCGAGGAGGTTGAGGATCCCGGCCCGCACGGAGGGGTCCAGTGCCGACACCGGCTCGTCCAGGACCAGTAGCCGCGGCTCGCAGGCCAACGCCCGTGCGATGCCCACGCGTTGGCACTGGCCGCCGGAGAGTTCGTGCGGGCGGCGGTCGCCGTACGACGGGTCCAGGCCCACCCGGTCGAGGAGTTCGGCGACCTGGGCGGGTGCGGGCTTCAGCCCCCTGATCCTCAGTGGTTCCGCGACCGCGTCCCGGATGCGGTGGCGGGGGCTCAGGGAGCCGTACGGGTCCTGGAAGACGGGCTGCATCCGGGGGCGGAGGGGGCGGAGTTCGCGTTCGGTGAGGGTGGTCAACTCCCGTCCCTCGAACAGGACTTCACCGCCGAAGGGGCGGCGCAGCTGGAGGACGGCGTGCGCGGTGGACGACTTGCCGCATCCCGAGGGCCCGTCCAGCGCGAGGGTCTCACCGGGTGCCACCGTGAAGGACACGTGATCCACCGCGGTGACCGCGCCGTAGCGGACGACCAGGTCGCGGACGTCGAGAAGGGGCGTGCTCACACTTTCTCCCCGTGGTGGCAGGCGAGCAGTCGGTCGTCCACCTGTCGCGGTTCCGGTTCCTCGTGGTGGCACTCGTCCGTCGCCAGGGGGCAGCGCGGGGCGAAGGCGCAGCCCGGCGGGAGGGCGTGCGGGGCCGGGGGCGAGCCGGGGAGGGTGACGAGACGGCCTCCACGTGCGTTCTCCGGGAGGGACGCGAGCAGTCCCGCGGTGTACGGCGCCCTGGGGTGCGCCAGTACCCCGGATGCCGGTCCCGTCTCCACCGCGCGGCCGGCGTACATCACCAGCACCCGGTGCGCGTGCCGCCGTACCGCGTCCATGTCGTGGGTGACCAGGACCAGGGCCGTGCCCCTCGACTCCCGTTGTTCGGCGAGGAGTTGGAGGACCAGCTCGCGGTGGTCGGTGTCCAGGGCGGTGGTCGGTTCGTCGGCGACCAGGATGTCCGGCTCGTTGACGGTGGCCATCGCGACGACCGCGCGTTGGCGCATCCCGCCGGAGTACTCGTGCGGGTGGGCGCGGGCCCGGCGGGCGGCGTCGGGGATGCCGACCCGGTCCAGGGCGGCCACCGCGAGGGCACGCGCCTCCCGGCGGCCCACGCGCCGCACCGACCGTACGGCGGCGACGAGTTGGTCGCCGACCGGATGGACCGGGGAGAGCGCCGAGAGGGCGTCCTGCGGGACCAGGGCGATCCGGCGGCCGCGGGCACCCGACAGGTCGGGGCGGACCGTGCCCGTCGTCCTGGCCTCCCTCGGCAGCATGCCGAGCAGCGCCCGTGCCGTCAGGCTCTTGCCCGCGCCCGACTCGCCCACCAGGGCGAACACCTCGCGCGCCCGGATGTCGAAGGAGACCCCGCGCACGGCTTCGGCGCCGGCGAAGGAGATCCGCAGATCCCGTACCGACAGCAGTACCTCAGACTCCAACTCCGTCCTCCTGCCGTGTACTTCCGCGGACACGTCCCTGTGTGTACGACGCCCCCGACACCGCTAGACCCGCCAGCAGGGTCAGTGCCACGGCCGGGGCGAGCGCGGCCCACGGGGCGCGCTCCACATAGGCGCGGGACTCGTCGAGGAGCAGACCCCATTCGGGGGCGGGGGGTTGGGCGCCCAGGCCGAGGAAGCCCAGCGAGGCGAGCGCGAGGGCGATGCCGGGGAGGCGGAGCAGGGCGTGGCGGGCGACCGGGGCGGCGACCGAGGGCAGGACGTGCCGGGTCAGGATCCACAACGGCGATGCGCCGATGGCCCGTTGGGCGGTGAGGAAGGCGGAGGCCCGGACTTCCTGGACCAGGGCCGCCGCGTGCGCGGACAGCGCGGGCCAGGAGATCAGGGCGACCGCGAGGGCCGCGCCGCCCGTGCCGGGGCCGGTGGCCGCCGCGACCAGGATGCCGACGATCACCGGGGGCAGGGCGTTGGCGATGTCCGCCGCGCCCGCCGCGACTCCGGGCAGGAAACCCAGCACGAGCGCCGTCACCAGGCCGAACAGGCAGATCGCGGCCGCCGTGCCGACGGTGGAGGCGGCGCCGTGGCCGAGCCGGGCGAGCACATCGCGGCCGAGCGCGTCGGTGCCGAGGGGGTGCGCCCAGGAAGGCGCGACGAGGCGGGCGGTCGTGTCCACGGTGTACGGATCGCGCAGCAGGCCCCAGCCGATCGTCACGGCCAGGACCGCGAACAGGGCCGCCGGTACGGCCGGATGGGCGCGGACCGGGCGGGGCGGGGGCAGCGTCAGACCGGCGTCCCGCAGGGCGGGGCCCAGCAGCCGACGCCGTACGAGCGCCGCCGCCGCGCCCGCGACCAGGCCGAGCAGCAGCAGGGCCAGGACCGAGCCCTGGAGCAGTGGCAGGTCCTGCGAACGGGCCGCGCCGAGCGCCGTACGCCCGATGCCGGGCACCGCGAACACCAGCTCCACGGCCACCGCACCGCCCGCCAGACCGACCGCGGCCATGCCGAACTGCGGTACCAGCGGCGGCAGTACGCGCCGGAGGGCGGCGGCCGAGATCCTCGTACGGCTCACTCCCGCCCCGCGCCACAGCTCCACCCACCGCTCGTCGAGCACCGCGGGCAGCGCGTCCGCGACCAGACGGCCGAGCAGTCCGCCCGCCGGGACGCCCAGGGCGAGCGCGGGCAGGATCAGGTACTGAGGGCCCGCCCAGCCGGATGTGGGCAGCCACCCGAGCCACACCCCGAAGACCAGCAGGAACACGGTGGCCAGCAGGAACTCGGGCAGGGCGGCGAACATCGCGGCGGCGGCACCGGCCGAGCCCCGCCCCCGGATCAGGACCGGTGCCACCAGCGCGGCGGACAGCAGCACCGCCACGCCGAGTGCCGCGCCCATCAGCGCCAGGGACACCTGGACGCCGGCGAGCACGGACGGCAGGACGTCGTAGCCCGACACCCAGGACGTGCCGAGGTCGCCGTGGAGCAGGTCCGCGGCCCAACTCCCCAGCAGATGCAGGGGACCGGCGCCCAGGCCGAGGTCCTCACGGATCGCCGACAGGGCCTCCTCGGTGGCCTCCTGCTCGGCCGACCGGGCGCGCAGCACGGTGAGCGCCGGGTCCCGGTGGGAGAGCCAGGGCAGCAGACCCACGGCGGTGACGACCGCGAGCAGGCTCAGCAGCCGGGTCGCCCCGGCGGACGTGGGCCTCACTTCACGTAGGTGTCGGCCGTGACCAGCTCACGCTCGCGCGGGTCGTGCGCGGCACCGACGACACCGGCCGCGTCGCCCTGGATGACCCGCTCGTGGAGCATCGGGACGGCCGCGTCCCGGGCGAGTACGGCGGCCTCGGCCTCGACGACGGCCTGGCGACGGGTGTCGCCGACCTGGGCGTCGGCCGCCTTCCTCAGGGCCTTGTCGACCTTCGGGTCGGACAGGTGCGAGAGGTTGAAGGTGCCGTCGGAGGCGAAGTCGCTGTAGAGGTAGGCGGCCGGGTCACCGGAGTCGAGGACGGTGGCGCGGGAGAGGACGAAGGCGTCGAACTCGCCCGTGAGCGCGTCGGATTCGATGTTCGCGTACTCGCGGACGTCCAGCTTCACCTTGAACCCGGCCTTCTGGAGCTGCTGTTGCAGCGCGGCCGCGACCTCCGGCAGCTCGGCCCGGTCGGTGTAGGTGCCGATGGTGACGGTCCGGCCGGCGGGAGCGCCCGCCGTGGTGCGCTGTGGCGCGGACCGCAGTTCGGCGGCCCACGGCAGTGCGGGCCCGAGCAGCCCCTCGGCGACATCCGCCCGTCCTTCGTACACGCCCTCGACGAGCGCCTTCGCGTCGACGGCCTCGCGGGCGGCGGCGCGCAGCGAGGCGTCCTTGAAGGTGCCCTTCGCGGTGTTCAGGTAGAGCGTGTTGGTGCGTGGCATCGGGACCTCGGTGATCAGGTCCTGGTCGAGGACGGCGGCCTGCGAGACCGGGATCGCCTCGACGATGTCGGCCTCGCCGCTGCGCAGGGCGGCCGCGCGGGCGGTGCCGTCGGGCACGAACGTCACGTCGATTCCGGGGGACTTGGCCTTGGCGCCCCAGTAGCCGTCGTAGCGGTCGAGGGTGGCGGAGGAGGTGCCGTTGACCTTCGTCAGCTCGAAGGGGCCGGTGCCGGCGCCGACCGGGTTCACCGTCTTCCCGGTGTACGCCTTCGCGGCGAGGACCGACAGCTGCGGGGAGCTGAGCCGCTGCGGGACCAGGGGGTCGTCGGTCGCGGTGGTGACGCTGACGGTGTCCGCGTCCACGGCCTTCGCGGTCAGCTCGACGCCGTCCAGGATGCGGGGCTTGGGGGCGGCGGTGGCGGCGGTGGTGAGGGACCGTACGACGGCCTCGGCGTCGAGCTTCGTGCCGTCGTGGAAGGTGACGCCGTCGCGTATCTCGAAGGTCCAAGTCCGGCCCGACTGCTGCCACTTGGTGGCCAGAGACGGGTGGGCGTCACCGTTCGCGTCGAGCTTGACCAGGGTCTCCGCGGCCGACCAGCGCGACAGCTTGAACGCGTCGTCGGAGAGCGGGGAGAGGGCGGAGCGCGGGGGTTGCATCATGGCGACGCGGATGCGCTTGCCGCCGTCGCCGGCGTTGTCGCCCTCGGCGGAGGTGTCCGAGAAGCAGCCGGTGAGCAGGGTGGACGCCAGAGCGGCCGGAATGAGGTGGCGGGCGGGCAGGCGCACGGGGCCCTCCGGGCAAAGGGGTGGTCAAGTGGGCGAGTGCGCTGACCGTAGCATGATGACAATCGTTTTCAATAATCTGGGTGGGGTCGGTGTACCGGAGGCTCAGACGCTGGTCACGTGCCGGATCGCGGTCGCGGTGTCCGGAGTGGTGAACGTGGGCCGGTAGTCCTCCACCGTCCACGGCCGGCCGCCCGAGACCCACACGCTCCGCGCTCCGACCCCCAGCGCGCCGCGGATGTCGGCGGGTGCCGAGTCGCCGATCATCCAGGAGCCGTCGAGCGGGGCTCCGGTGACCGCGGCCGCCGCGTGGAAGATCTCCGGCTCGGGTTTCTTGCAGCCGAGGGTCTCGGAGATCACCCAGCCGTGGACGAGCCGGTCGAGGCCGGAGTTGCGGATCTTCGCCTCCTGCTGGACGGTCCGCCCGTTGGTGACGATCACGCAGGACCAGCCGCCGGCGCGGGCCCCGACGAGAGCTTCGCGGACCGGGTCGGACAGCGTGATCCGGTCGGCCGCGCCCCGGTCGAGAAAGGTCCGCACGTCGACATCGCCGTAGCGCTCGGTCATCGCTCGCGCGACCTCCTGGCGCGGTGTGTATCCACTCGCGTCGGTGGTCATGAGCCATTCCAAGTCCCCCTCGGGCAGGCGGTGTTCGGCGAGGAAGGCGGCCGCGGCCGCACGGAAGGCGGCGTCGCGGTCGACGAGGGTGTTGTCGAGGTCGATCATGAGCAGGGGCATGGTAGGTCTCCGGTCTCCGGGCTCCGGGCTCCGGGGGGATGGTCGACTTTCTCCTGGACCTACAGTCGTGCCCCCTTCAGCGCCATGTGCAGCAACAACCGGTCCTCGCCGTCGTCCAGGTCCAGGCCGGTGAGCTGTTCGACGCGGGAGAGGCGGTAGTAGAGGGTCTGACGGTGGATGCCCAACTCCGCTGCGGTGCGGCCGGCTTGGCCCGCGCAGTCGAGGTAGATCTCGGCGGTGCGGGCGAGTTCGCGGTGGGCGGGGGAGAGAAGGGGGCGTACGGCGGGGTCGTGGGCCGTCTCCGGGGGCAGCGCGGTCAGGAGGCGGTACGGCCCGATGCGCGACCACTCCGCCACCGGCCCGAACCCCGGTTCCGCGAGGGCGGCCCGAGCCGCGGCCGACGCCTCCTGCCAGGCGGGGGCCAGCTCGGCGAGACCGAGGCGCGCGGTGGCGATCCCGGCGGCCATGGCGCCCCGGGCGGCCGCCGTGGCGCGTGCCGCGCCTGTGGCTGCGGTACCGGGCGCGGTGCCTGAGCCTGCCGTGGTCCGGGCCGCGCCTGTGGCTGCGGTACCGGGCGCGGTGCCTGAGCCTGCTGTGGTCCGGGCCGCGCCTGTGGCTGCGGTACCGGGCGCGGTGCCTGAGCCTGCCGTGGTCCGGGCCGCGCCTGTGGCTGCGGTACCGGGCGCTGAGCCTGAGCCCGCCGTGGCCCGGGCCGAGCCCGTGGTGCCGGGGGCCGGCCCGGTGCTGCTGTCGCTCTCCGGCCGGTTGCCGCTGCTCCGTGCGCCGCCCGGTTGGCTGGCGCCGTTCCCGTCCGCCCTGATGCCCGGTTGGCTGCCGCCGTTCCCGTCCGCCCTGACGCCCGGTCGGCTGCCGCCGTTCCCGTCCGCCCCGACGCCCGGTCCGCTGTCACCACTCCCGTCCGCCCTGCCGTCGTCCGGTCCGCTGCCCTTGTTCTCGACCGGCCGGCCGCCGAGGGTCGTGCCCGACCCACCCGCGCCTGTCTCGCCTCCGCGACCCGTCTCGCCGTGGGCCCCGCCTCCGCGACCGTGTCCGCTCCCCGTCTCGCCGTGGGTACCCCCGCCGGCCTTCATGTCCCGCGCCCGCTCCAGCAACCGTGTCGCCGCCGAGTTCGCCGGGGTCAGGGTGTCCGTCGCGCGCAGCCGTACCAGTACGGCCAGGGACTGGGCCGAGGTGCCCCACGGCACCGTGCACAGGGCCGTCGCGTGGGGGACCGTACGGGCCGACGGGGCGTCGTCGGGGTCGGCGCAGGGCCAGGGGGCGACGCAGACCACGGCGTACGGGCCGTCGCCGCGGGAGCCGAGTGCCGTGCGCAGGGCCGCCACCGCCATGTCGCCCTGCCAGCCGCGTTCGGCGGTCAGTACGGCCCGCAGCTCGCGGCTGAGGTCGGCCCCGTGCTGCGCCTCGTCCGCGAGCAGCGCGCCGATCCGGGCCGTCACGCGCATGGCGGCGTCCAGCTGCGGGTCGGTCGGACCGGGGTCGGAGTCCAGGAGCCAGACGTAACCGAGGACGACCCCCCGATGCCGTACGGGGAGACAGATCCGTCCCCGGTAGACCCCTGCCTCCGGGGTTGGCGGAATCCGCACCGGGCCGGTCGCGCGTGTGATGCCGAAGCCCTCGAACCAGGTCCGGACCGCGGCCGTCGAACGCCGGGTCAGGATCGAGCGGGTGCGGACGGGGTCGAGGGCCGACGGATCGAGGTCGCCCTCACTGTCGTACGCACCGAAGGCGATCAGCTCGAAGTCGCGGTTCTCCAGGGTCGCGGGTACGCCCAGGAGCTCCGAAATCTCGTCGACCAGCTCCTGGTAGTCACCTTTGTGGTCCCCTGTCATTCGGTCATTCTCGCGCAAAAACACCTCGCTTCATACATCTGTCTGAGATCTGCGGCACGGATGCGTGACAGCTGTCGATGGTCGACGATCGGAGGGATCCTTAGGTTTCACGGTGGTTCTATCTGCTGGTTTGTGGAGGTGCCCCGTGCTGGGTCCCGTGATTCTTGCCGCGTCGCGCAGCGACCGGATGCGACGCCTGATCTCGGCGGCCCCGGTCACCAGGCAGGTCGTCGACCGCTTCATCCCCGGTGAGACGGTCGACGAGATCGTGCCGATCGTCCAGGAGCTCACGGCCAAGGGCCTGGAGCTGACCATGGACGTGGTCGGTGAGGACATCACCACGCCCGAGCAGGCGGAGGCCGCCCGGGACGCGTACCTCGCGCTGGTCGACCGGCTCAAGTCCCTCGAACTGGGGACCAGGGCCGAGATGTCCGTGAAGCTGTCGATGTTCGGCCAGGCGCTGCCCGGCGGGCACGAGCTGGCGCTCGCGAACGTCCGGCCCGTCGTCGAGGCGGCCGCCGCCATCGGTACGACCGTCACGCTCGACGCCGAGGACCACACCACCCTCGACTCGATGTTCGCCATCCACGAGGAGCTGCGGAAGGACTTCCCGCAGACCGGCTGTGTGATCCAGGCGTACCTCTTCCGCACCGAGGCCGACGCCCACCGGCTCGCCGAGGCCGGCAGCCGGGTGCGACTCGTCAAGGGCGCGTACAAGGAGCCCGCCGAGGTGGCCTACCAGCAGAAACACGAGATCGACAAGGCGTACGTCCGGGTCCTGCGCATCCTCATGGAGGGTGAGGGCTACCCGATGGTCGGCTCCCACGACCCGCGCCTGATCTCCATCGCCCAGGAACTCGCCCGGCAGGCGGGCCGCAAGCCCGACGAGTACGAGTTCCAGATGCTCTACGGCATCCGCGGCGACGAACACCTGCGCCTGGCCGCCGAGGGCCACCGCATGCGCGTCTACACGGCCTACGGCACCGACTGGTACGGCTACTTCATGAGGCGGCTGGCGGAGAAGCCGGCGAACCTGCGCTTCTTCGCCCGCAGCTTGATCACCCGAGGTTGAGAAGTGACGCACACGCGAAGGTCTTTCTGCCGGGGGTCCGGCCCGCGGCGGACCCGCAAGCGGATGCCGTGTCCCCCGGGAAGGCGCAGCATGCGACGGCTGGCGGAGAAGCCGGCGAACCTGCGCTTCTTCGCCCGCAGCCTGGTCAGCAAGGGCTGATCCCGAACACCCGCTCAAGCACAAGGAGTTACGGAAACCATGGACGCTGTGACCCAGGTCCCCACCCCCGTCAACGAGCCGGTGCACGGCTATGCCCCCGGTTCCCCCGAGCGGGCCCGACTGGAGGTGAAGCTCAAGGAGCTGGCCGAGAACCCGGTCGACCTGCCGATGACCATCGGCGGCGAGAAGCGCCTCGGTGGCGGTGAGGCCTTCCAGGTCGTGCAGCCGCACAACCACAAGGCCGTGCTGGGCACCTACCGCAACGCCACCCAGCAGGACGCCCAGGACGCGATCGACGCGGCCCTCGCCGCCGCGCCCGGCTGGCGCGCGATGTCCTTCGACGACCGCGCCGCGATCATCCTGCGCGCCGCCGAACTGCTCTCCGGACCCTGGCGCGAGACGCTGGCCGCGTCCACCATGCTCGGCCAGTCCAAGACCGCCCAGCAGGCCGAGATCGACACGCCCTGCGAGCTGATCGACTTCTGGCGCTTCAACGTCAAGTACGCCCGTGACCTGCTCGCCGAGCAGCCGCCGGCCAACGCCCCGGGCGTCTGGAACCGTCTCGACCACCGCCCGCTCGAAGGCTTCGTCTACGCGATCACGCCGTTCAACTTCACGGCGATCGCGGGCAACCTGCCCACCGCTCCCGCGCTCATGGGCAACGTGGTGGTCTGGAAGCCGTCCCCCACCCAGACCCACGCGGCCGTCCTCCTCATGCAGCTGCTGGAGGAGGCTGGACTGCCCAAGGGTGTCATCAACCTCGTCACCGGCGACGGCATCGAGGTCTCCAAGGTCGCCCTGGAGCACCGGGACCTCGCCGGCATCCACTTCACCGGTTCGACGAAGACCTTCCAGCACCTGTGGAAGACGGTCGGCGCGAACATCGAGAAGTACCGCACCTACCCGCGCCTGGTCGGCGAGACCGGCGGCAAGGACTTCGTCGTCGCCCACCCGAGCGCCGACCGCGCCGTCCTCAAGACCGCCCTGACCCGCGGTGCCTTCGAGTACCAGGGCCAGAAGTGTTCGGCGACCTCCCGGGCGTACGTCCCGGCGTCGATCTGGAACAGCGGTTTCCGCGAGGAGTTCGCCGCCGAGGTCGACGGCATCGCCATGGGTGACGTCACCGACCTCTCCAACTTCATCGGCGCGGTCATCGACGAGCGCGCCTTCGCCAAGAACAAGGCCGCCATCGACCGCGCCCAGTCCGACCCCACCTGCACGATCGTCGCGGGCGGCTCCTACGACGACTCGGTCGGCTGGTTCGTCCGCCCGACCGTCGTCGAGTGCACGGACCCCGCGAACGAGGTCTTCACCACCGAGTACTTCGGCCCCTTCCTCGCGGTGTACGTCTACGAGGACGAGAAGTACGAGGAGATGCTGACCCAGATGGAGTCGGCCTCCGACTACGCCCTGACGGGCTCGGTGATCTCGTCCGACCGCGCGGCGGCCGCGTACACGATGGAGAAGCTGCGCTACGCGGCCGGCAACTTCTACATCAACGACAAGTCGACCGGTGCCGTCGTCGGCCAGCAGCCCTTCGGCGGCGGCCGCGCCTCCGGCACCAACGACAAGGCCGGCGCCCCGCAGAACCTCCAGCGCTGGACCCTGACCCGCGCCATCAAGGAGACGCTGGTCGCGCCGACCGAGTACGGGTACCCGCACATGGGCTGAGTCCACCGTCAGCCGTTGGATGGGGCCGGGCTGTCTGCCCGGCCCCATCCGGTTGTGAAACCGCAGGTCAGCGCCGTGTGATCCACTCCACCGTCTCAGATAGTAGGAAGTCCGAGTAATTGTGGAGACAGACCGGCCGTCCTCCCTTAGCTTTGTAGGAGCCGAACGTCTCGCTCGATCAAGCGAATGGCGGTCGTGAGCCGGGCCCGTGCAGGCAACCCCTGCGGCCCATCGCTCCCCGCCCCTTCCGGCGTCTCGTAATCCCCTTCCCAGGTATTCGAAGGAGTCGATTCCTCATGGCCGAGACGACCGCCCGCCGTCGAGTCCGTCACATCTCCCGTACGAGCGAGTCCGACCGCAAGAACGCCGCCGCCGCCCTGCAGCGTGCCCTCGACCGCCGTGACAACGGCGGCTCGACCGGTCACTGACGCGGCCCGTTCCACACTGACGTAACCGTTCAAGAGCCGGGAGCCGCACCCGCACGAGGTGTGGCGCGGGGCCTGTCAGGCTCCGCGCCGCACCTCGAAACGGTCCACGCGCTTGCCGTCCTGCGCGAGCGCCGACACCGTCAGCCGCGGCCGCGCCCCGCTCTCCGCATCCACCGAGAGCAGTGAGAAGCCGCGGTAGCGCACCCGCGACCACTCCACCGTCTCCTTGCGGGTCTGCTGGGACTTCGTCCACTGGAAGGTCTCGACGGACTCGTGGTCATGGACGCGCCCCTCGTAGCTCTCCTTCACTCCCGCGGGGAAGCCGTACAGGTCACGGCCGCCGCCGCCCGCCGTGACATAGACGATCCCGTCCCGCGTCGGGTCCGTGGCCCCGCCGACCGGCACCGAACGGCCGACCTTGCCCGCACGGATCGCGTCCGTCCGCTCGTACACGTGGTTGTGCCCGTTGATCACCAGATCCACCTGGTGCTTCTCGAACAGCGGCAGCCAGGTGGCGCGTACCCCGCCGTCGGAGGCGTGCGAGGACGTCGAGTACGCGCAGTGGTGGAAGTAGACGACGACGAAGTCGATCCCCTTCGTCGCGCGCAGCTCACCGAGTGTCCTCTCCAGCCACTTCGTCTGCTTGCCGTCCGTGTAGCCGAAGTTGGCCTGGATCTCGTACGACACGTCGTTCGCGTCCAGCGCCACGACGCCGACGTTGCCGTAGGTGAAGGAGTAGACGCCCGGCGCCGAGCGCGGGTCGAAGCCGCTGTCCGGGAGGGTCCAGCGGGCGAGCTGGCCGCCGTAGCCGTCGGGGGAGTACCAGGCCTCCATGTCGTGGTTGCCGGTCGTCACCATCCACGGCACGCTCCGCGCGACCTCCTCGTTCTGCTTGAGGAACAGGTCCCAGAAGCCCGGGTCGTAGCCGTCGGACTTCAGGCCCCGGCCGTTGCCGTCGGCGTAGCAGATGTCGCCGGCGTGGAGGTGGAAGGCGGGCTTCTGGCGCAGCAGGAGGTTGTCGTTGGCGGCCGCGGCCGTGCCGACCCCCTGGTCGCCGAAGGCCGTGAACACGAACTTCTCCGGGCTCGCCGGGGCCGTCCGGAAACTGGTGATGGTCGAGCGGTGGCTCGCGTCCGCCGGGTCGAAGCCGTCGTGGCCGACTCCGTAGTAGTAGGTCGTGCCGGGGCGCAGTCCGTCCAGGGCCGCGTGCAGGTAGTACTGGTCGAGGGCGAGGCGTACGCCGCTCTGGCCGGGGGTGTGCAGGTCGCGGAGCTCGGCCTCGATCTTCCGGCTCAGGTCGTCGGGGGCCGGGCCGACGCGGACGTAGGGCTTGCGCACCGCGAGCGGGACCTGCCAGGAGATCCGCATCTGGGTCTTCGGGTCGGCGCCGAAGGCGAGGTGGCGGCCGAAGGGGGAGACGGCGGAGCCGTGCACGGTGGCCGTGGTGGAGGGGGTGGCGGTGGCCGTGGACGATCCGTCGGGGGAGCAGCCGGTCAGCAGACCGCCCGCCACCGCGCCCGCGGTCACCAGCGTGCGGCGCCGGGAGAGCTTCGTCCGCAGGTACTCGTGCTGCTCGGCCATGCTCATCCGGCGCGCGAGCTGGGGCGGAATGCCGAAGTCGGGAAGGTCCATGGTGGTGAACTTCCCAGCGGACCCCAACGGCCGCCATACCTGCGGGTGAACGACAGGAGAAGGGCTGACGCCCGACACCGCGTCCCTGTCCGTATCGCGGACAGTCTGTGTCATCCCATGGGACGAGGAGTAGGGTTCCCGCATGTCTCGCAGCATCAATCTCGCAGTGATTCCCGGTGACGGCATCGGCCAGGAGGTCGTGGCCGAAGGTCTGAAGGTCCTCTCCGCCGTCCTTCCGCAGGATGTGAAGCTGGAGACGAAGGACTACGACTTCGGCGCCCAGCGCTACCACGCCACCGGTGAGACCCTCACCGACGCCGACGTGGCCGCCCTGAAGAAGCACGACGCGATCCTCCTCGGCGCCATCGGCGACCCGAGTGTCCCCTCCGGTGTCCTGGAGCGCGGCTTCCTGCTCAAGCTCCGCTTCCTCTTCGACCACCACGTCAACCTGCGGCCCTCGAAGCTGCTGCCGGGTGTGGAGACGCCGCTCAAGGGCGAGCCCGCCATCGACTTCGTCGTGGTCCGCGAGGGCACCGAGGGCCCCTACACCGGCAACGGCGGCACCATCCGCAAGGGCACCCCGCACGAGGTCGCCACCGAGGTCTCCGTGAACACGGCCTTCGGTGTCGAGCGGGTCGTGCGGGACGCGTTCGCCCGCGCCCAGGCCCGTCCCCGCAAGAAGCTCACGCTGGTCCACAAGAACAACGTGCTGTCCTTCGCGGGTCACCTGTGGACGAACGTCTTCAACAAGGTGGCGGAGGAGTTCCCCGAGGTCACCACCGACTACATCCACGTCGACGCGGCCACCATCTACCTGGTCACCGACCCGGCCCGGTTCGACGTGATCGTCACCGACAACCTCTTCGGCGACATCATCACCGACCTCGCCGCGGCCGTCTCCGGCGGCATCGGCGTCGCGGCCTCCGGCAACATCAACCCGTCCGGGGAGTTCCCGTCGATGTTCGAGCCGGTCCACGGCTCGGCCCCGGACATCGCAGGCCAGGGCAAGGCCGACCCCACCGCCACGGTCCTGTCCGTCGCGCTGCTCCTGCGTCACCTCGGCTTCGAGGCCGAGGCCGCCCGGATCGACGAGGCGGTCTCCGCCGACCTCGCCGAGCGCGCCGGCAAGCCCGCCCGCAGCACGTCGGAGATCGGCGACGCGCTGGCCGTACGAGTAGCCGGCTGACCGGGCGGGCCACTCGAAAAGCATTCGAAGCCGCCGGGTCACTCGCACCCGGCGGCTTTCGCATGTCCCCCGCCGGGTGTCACCATCATCCCCTGGGTCGCATTTCACGCCGTTTTCTTCCTCGGCCCCCCGCTTGCGATAATCGAACGCGGAGCCGCGGAATGAGGGAATGCTCGGACGTCCTAACACTGGTCACTGACAGTAAAGGGCGTGAGCGCGGCCCGTCACTACACAACCGGTGAAGGACAACCACTCATGACGACGCCCACGATCGAGCTCAAGCCCTCGGCCTCGCCACTTTCCGACGCGGAACGCGAGGCGATCCTGGCGAACCCCGGCTTCGGCCGCCACTTCACCGACCACATGGTGGTCATCAAGTGGACCGAGGGCCGCGGCTGGCACGACGGTCAGCTCGTTCCGTACGCGCCGATCTCCCTCGACCCGGCGACCATGGTCCTGCACTACGCGCAGGAGATCTTCGAAGGCCTCAAGGCGTACCGCCAGCCCGACGGCTCCATCGCCACCTTCCGGCCCGAGAAGAACGCCGAGCGCTTCCAGCGGTCCGCGCACCGGCTCGGCATGCCGGAGCTGCCGGTCGAGACGTTCATCGAGGCCTGTGACGCGCTCGTGCGGCAGGACGAGGCCTGGGTCCCGGCACACGGCGGCGAGGAGTCCCTCTACCTGCGCCCCTTCATGATCGCCACCGAGGTCGGCCTGGGCGTCAAGCCGGCCAACGAGTACCTCTTCATGGTCATCGCCTCCCCGGCCGGCGCGTACTTCCCGGGTGGCGTCAAGCCGGTCACCATCTGGCTCTCCGAGAACCGCGTCCGCGCGGTCCCCGGCGGCACCGGTGACGCCAAGACCGGCGGCAACTACGCGGCCTCCCTCCTCGCCCAGGCCGAGGCCGCCGCCAAGGGCTGCGACCAGGTCTGCTACCTCGACGCGGTCGAGCACACCTGGGTCGAGGAGCTCGGCGGCATGAACCTGTACTTCGTGTACGGCGACCGGATCGTGACCCCCACCCTCACCGGCTCGATCCTGGAGGGCGTCACCCGCGACTCCCTGCTCGCCGTCGCCCGCGACCTCGGCTACACGTCCGAGGAGGGCCGCGTCTCCGTCGACCAGTGGCAGCGCGACTCCGAGAACGGCACCCTGACCGAGGTCTTCGCCTGCGGTACGGCCGCCGTGATCACCCCCGTCGGCACGGTCAAGCGCGAGGGCGCCGAGTGGCGCCAGTCCGGCGGCGAGCCCGGCGAGGTCACCCTGAAGCTCCGCCAGGCCCTCCTGGACATCCAGCGCGGCACGGCAGAGGACAAGCACGGCTGGATGCACCAGCTGGGCTGAGCCGACCGCTGTCCGGGCTCCGGCCGTCCGTTCGACGCGTATCGCCTCCCCCGCGCGGGTATCCACTGATTCCGCGGGGGGAGCGCGCCCTCCCCTGCGCACACACACCAGGGGGTACAGGGGTGAACGGACGCTCGCCGATACCCCGGCTGCGCTGGCTGGCCCGCACCTTGCGCACCCCGCGGCGCCCGCAGAGCCTCACCGTGCTCGTCCTGCTGGCGGCCTGCGCGGCCGTGCTGCTGTGGTTCGCCCGGAGCGTGGGCAAATACGGCGAGAACCTCGCCCTCAACCTCGGTACCGACCTCGTCGGCGTCGTCATCACCGTCTTCGTGATCGGCCCGCTGATCTCCCGGGCCCAGGAGGGCCGGGTCCGCGAGCACACCCGCCTGGACTACGAGTGGTTCAGCGGCCAGGTCCACGGCGCCACCTCCAGCGTCAAGGTCCTCGACACCTTCTCCAACCTCTTCGGCCCGCAATTCTCCGAGCGGCTCTTCCGCGGGATCAAGACCGCCACCGCGCACGGCACCCGGGTCCAGATCCTGCTCCTGGACCCCGACTCCCTCGCGGTGATCCTGCGCGGCCGGGAACTCGGCGAGCGCAGCGCCGACATCCGCCGGGACATCCTGCGCAACCTGCGCACCCTCCACCGGTTCGCGCAGCGCCTCGACGAGAACTCCCGCCCCCTGCTCGAAGTACGGCTGTGCTCCACCTCGCCCGGTGTCACCCTGTACCGATGGGACGAGCGGTGCCTGGTCTCCTTCCTCACCGTGGGCCGGCTCTCCGGGGAGGGCGTCCAGCTGGAGGTCGCGGTGCGCTCACCGCTCGGCACCTTCGTGGAGCAGCGGTTCGACGAGCTGTGGCAGCAGAGCAGGCGGATGGAACGGTTCACCCATCTGCCGGTCACCCTGGTCGACGCGGCCGCCGCGCGCCGGGAGTTCAGCTGCCGGTTCGTCCTCGTCGACGACTGTCTGTACGTCGCGGGCGCCGACCTCGTCACCTATCTGGCCCGGCACCGCCTCGACGAACTCTCCGCGTACAGCGAGGGCCTGACCCACGACGAGGCCCACCAGGTGGTCGTCGTGGACGACGAGAGCGAGCTGCACACGCGGCTCATCCAGCACTTCGTGGAGAAGTACGATGCGTCGGCGACCGCCTTCGTCGAGTTGCGGCCGCCGGTCCTGATCACGGAATAGAGGGCCCTGGCTCCATGAGTTCAACGCACCACCTCGCTCCCTCCCAGGGGGGCACCCGATTCCGCGCCTTCACACCCCGTGACCTGGACGGACTGCTCCAGCGTGTCTCCCTGACGGCCGATCAGCACCTCGCCCTGCGCGCGGTGTCGGCGGTCCTGCCGTTCCGTACGAACTCCTACGTCGTCGACGAGCTCATCGACTGGACGGCGGCGCCCGACGACCCGGTCTTCCGGCTCACCTTCCCGCAGGAAGGGATGCTGCCCGGCCCCGAACTGCGCCGCATGAAGGACCTGTTGGCCAGGCAGGCGCCCAAGTCCGAGATCCTGCGCGCCGCGCACGAGATCCGGATGAAGCTCAACCCGCACCCCTCCGGCCAGCTCGACGCCAACGTCCCCGTGCACGAGGGGCAGCGCCTGACCGGGCTCCAGCACAAGTACCCCGAGACCGTGCTGATCTTCCCGCGCCAGGGCCAGACCTGCCACGCCTACTGCACGTACTGCTTCCGCTGGCCGCAGTTCGTCGGCGAGGCCGAACTGCGCATCGCGACCGACGACATCGGGACGACGTCCTCGTATCTGCGGGCCCATCCCGAGGTCACCAGCGCCCTCATCACCGGCGGCGATCCACTGGTCATGAGCACGGACGTGCTGCGCCGCTACGTCGAACCGCTCCTGGAGATCGACACGGTCCGCTCGATCCGGATCGGCACCAAGTCCCTCGCCTTCTGGCCGTACCGCTTCACCCGCGACCGCGACGCGGACGATCTGCTGCGCCTGTTCGAGAAGGTCGTCGCGAGTGGCCGTCACCTCGCCCTGATGGCCCACTTCACGCATCCGCAGGAGCTGCGCCCGCCCGTCGTACGGCAGGCCATGCGCCGGGTCCGCGACACCGGCGCCGTGATCCGCTGCCAGGGCCCGCTGGTCGCCGGCATCAACGACAGCGCCGAGGCCTGGGCCGAACTCTGGGACGAGACGACCACGCTCGGAGCGGTGCCGTACTACCAGTTCGTCGAGCGGGACACCGGCCCCCAGGGCTACTTCGGCGTCCCCCTGGCCCGCGGCCACGAGATCTTCCGTGACGCCTACGCCCGCGTCTCGGGCCTCGCCCGTACGGTCCGAGGCCCGGTGATGTCGGCGATGCCGGGCAAGGTGTGCGTGGACGGTGTGGCCGAGATCGCCGGCGAGAAGGTCTTCGTCCTGCACCTGATCCAGGCCCGCGACCCGTCCCTGGTCGACCGGCCCTTCTTCGCGGCCTACGACGAGGGAGCGACCTGGTTCACCGATCTGAAACCGGCGTTCGGGGCGGAGCGGTTCCTGCCGGGGCTGGAGGTGGGGTGAGCGATGGACCCCGCACCGACCCAGCCCGCGCTCACCGTCGCCTGGCTGCTGGTCGCGGTTCTTCTGAAGGTCACTCAGGGGGAGCGTGTGAGCGCGGCCCTGCCCTCGGCCGCTGTCGAGGGGCGATTGAAGACGTCGACCTGGCGATCGGGCTGCGCGGGCCGGCTGCGGGCCCTCCGGGGATGATTCTCGGCCACGTACGGGAGTACCTCGACGAGAGTCTCCTCGCGGACGCGTGACCTACCGCCCGGGTTGTACGCAATAAGGCCGATTGACCCTGTGGTGATGGGTGCGTTTGCCTCGAAAGGACCACAAGCGTCCACGGGGACCACAGGGGGGAACATGGCCAGAGCCAGAGGTGTGTCCGCAGTTTCCTTAGGAACGGCGCTGCTGCTCGCACTCACCGCCACGCACGCCGTCGCCGCGCCCCGAACGGAGCGCGTCAGCACCGCCGCCGACGGCACCCAGGGCGACGGTGCCTCCAGCGCCGCCGTCACCACGCCCGACGGACGCTTCGTGGCGTTCCGCTCGTCGGCGACCAACCTCGTGCCCGAGGGCATCACCCACCCGGGCACCTACGCGTACGTCCGCGACCTGCGCACCGGCCACCTCACGAAGATCGAGGCCGCGCTCAGCACGCCCCGGCTGAGCGCCGACGGCCGCTGGGCCACGTACATCGACTGGGGCACCCGCAAGATCAACGTCTTCCTGACCGACCTGACCACGGGTACGAGAACCCGGGTCGGGGGTGACTCCCAGGACAGCGCGGCCTCCCCGGAGATCAGCGCGAACGGCCGCTACATCGCCTACCAGTGGTCCGGGCACCCGCAGTTCCCGACCCGCATCGACCTCCACGACCGGGTCACCGGCACCACCGAGACCGTGAGCGAGGGCCCCGCCGACTCCACCCGGGACATGGCCAACCCCTCCCTCAGCGGAGACGGCCGCCTCGTCGCCTACCAGGACGACGGCACCGGTGACGTCTGGGTCGCCGACCGCACCACCAAAACCCGGACCGAGGCCGACGACGGGACACCCTCGACCGTGGTGCAGCTGAGCGTCAACGGCCGTGTCCTGGTGATGGATTCGGCGGACGGCTCGTACACCAGGGACCTGCGCACCGGGAAGGTCCGGCACTTCCCCGGCGCCGAGATCCGCGCCGTCAGCCCCGACGGGCGCCGGCTCCTGCTCCAGGACGGCCAGTCGAACCTCTGGCTGCTCCACGGCGGACACCGCGTCCTCGTCGGCCACGGCAGCGCCGCCGACGGATCGGTCTCCTCGGGCGGCCGCTCGGTCTTCTACTCCACGCAGGACACGGACGTCGTCCACGGTGACACCAATGGCGTGTACGACGTCTTCCAGTGGAGGTCGCGCTGATGTCCCGCCTCTCAAGCGCCCTGCTGGGGGCGGTAGTCGTCGTATCCCTGGCCGGCACCACCGCGCACGCGCAGTCCGGCCCGGAAAAGCCGCGCACCCAACGCGTGAGCACCGCCGCCGACGGCAGCCAGGCCGACGGACCGTCGAGCGGGGCCGCGATCAGCGCCGACGGCCACCATGTCGCGTTCACGTCCACCGCGGCGAGTTTCGGCTGCGCACGCTTCACCCCGTGCCTGCTGGTGAAGGACGTGACCGACGGCGGGGTCACCAAGATCGACCTCGGCGGCGGCTATCTGTACAGCTCGCCGATGCCGAGCGCCGACGGCGGCCGTATCGCGTTCTCCGCCGGCACCCGCTTCACGGCCCCCTACCTGTACGACCGCGCCACCGGCCGTGCGGAGAAGCTGTGGCCCCAGGACCCGCCCGGTTTCAACGAGTTGGGCCGCGCCCAGTCGATCAGCTCCGACGGCACGCACATCGCGTACACCGTCGGCAACCGCCACGGCCCGGAGAACACACGGCTGTTGTACGTCCGCGACACGGCCACCGGCACCGACGAGCTGATCTCGCCGGCCGAGGAGGGTTCGAAGCGCGGCGCCTCGGTGAGCGGTGACGGCCGAAGGGTCGCCTACCAGGTCGAGGGGACGAGCGAGGACGACGTCAACGACGTGTTCGTCAGGGACCGGGACACGGGTGAGC
Organism: Streptomyces sp. NPDC048420; assembly: GCF_040651535.1. NCBI lineage: Bacteria > Bacillati > Actinomycetota > Actinomycetes > Kitasatosporales > Streptomycetaceae > Streptomyces > Streptomyces sp. NPDC048420. Next base: position 319,859 of record NZ_JBEZKG010000010.1, on the reverse strand, counting down.
GGATCCAGGTCGACGCGGGCCTCGGCCAGGGCTCGCTGGTCAGTATCACCGCGGACGGCCGCCGCGTCCTCTTCGAGGCCGAGGGCTGGCTGTACGCCTACGACCTCCGCGCGGGCGAGGCGCGGCGCGTGGTCGAGGGGAGTGTCTCCGCGGCCACGGCGGACGGCCGGTACGCCGTCGTCGCGGGCGAGGACGGCATTCGGGTCCGCGATCTGCGGACGGGCCTGCGCGGGGCCGCCCTCCCGCACGCCGCCCTGGTCATGCCGGACGCCCTGGCGGACAAGGGGCGTGTGGTGGCCTTCAGTTCGGACGCGTCCCACCTGGTGCCGGGGGACACCAACCGGGAGTCGGACGTCTTCGTCTTCTCGGGCAGGCTCCGCGGCAACCCGGCCCCGATGCCGTCCGTCACCGAGCGGATCAGCAGGACGGGCGGAGCCTCGTACGACCCGGTGATGGGGGAGAACAAGGTCGTCTCCTTCACGTCGGACGGCGATGTCTTCATCAACACGCCCGTGGGCGTCTCCCAGGTCAACTCCACCGGGCAGAAGCCGTCCGCCGAGGGATCGCCCTGCTACAGCGGGCGCATGGTCGGCTACACGGGCCCCTACGACCCCGACGGCGGTCCGGGCATCCACGTCCGCAACCGCTCGGTCGGCAAGCTCACCAGCCTCGGCTCCTACCAGGGCGTCCGCTTCACCTGGATGGGACAGCCCGTGGTGGACCCCACCTGCCAGTGGCTCACCTACGCGGCGACCCTGCCCGCCACCGACACCGACCCGGACCCACAGCCCCGGATCTACCGCTTCAGGTTCAACGGCGGTGACACCGCGGTCGTCAGCGCGCCCACGGGCGAGGCGGCGGGAAACCCGTCGATCAACTACGACGGCAGGTACATCGCCTTCGAGCAGGGCGACGCCGTCTACGTCCGTGACCTGGACACCGGCGCCCTGGAGAAGGCCGGCGAGCACGCCACGGCGCCCTCGCTCAGTGCGGACGGCCGCAAGGTCGCCTACCAGCAGGGGCGGTACGCCGTGGTCCACGACCTCGACACCGGTGCCACCACCCGGGTCCGGGGCGCCCAGCCCTCGCTCGCCGGGACCGGCACGGCCCTCGCGTACACCTCGGGCCGTTCCGTGTACCTGCTCGAACTCGCCACAGAGAAGCGCCAGTTGGTCAGCGTCGACCGCTGGGGCGGCCGCAACGACCTCCCGGCCTCACACCCCTCCGCCAACGCCGACGGCACGGTCGTCGCCTTCGAGTCGGCGTCACCCGATCTGGTGGCGGGCGACACCGACGGGGTGTCGGACGTGTTCCTGCGGACAGTGCAATGACAGTGACCGACCACGGGGGAACGAATATGCGTACGAGAACGCACCGCACCGCACTCACCGCCGCGCTCGCCGCCGGCCTGATCACCCTGTCCGCCGCCACCGCGTCCGCCGCGCCGCCGCCCGGCACCGAGCGGATCACACTGTCGGCGACGGGGAAGCAGATCGAGAAGGGCACCGGCGGCCCGATCCTCAGTGCCGACGGGCGCTATGTCGCGTTCGTCTCGGACGACCCGGAGGTGGTGCCGGGCGACACCAACGGCGCGAGGGACGTGTTCGTCCGGGACCTGCGCCGGGGGACCGTCGAGCGGGTCAACGTGGCCTCGGACGGGACACAGGCGGTCGGCGGCGGCAGCTCCCGGGCGCAGATCAGCGCCGACGGCCGGTACGTCGCCTTCATGTCCTCGGCGAAGAACCTCGACGAGTGGCCCGCACCCGACCAGTACGTGAACGACGTCTACGTCCACGACCGGCGCACCGGCCGCACGGAACGGGTCAGCGCCGCCCCCGACGGCGGCACGGCCCAGACCTACGACAACTTCGACATGTCCGCCGACGGCCGGTACTTCGCCTTCGACGCCTCGTCGCGGCAGATGGAGGGGGCCGCGAACAACCAGGTCCTCGGCTACGTCGTCGACCGCCGCACCGGTACCGTGCGGCGGGTCAGCGACCACATCCCGTCGGACTGGTACGTCTTCAGCATCGACCTCAGCGCCGACGGGAGTCACCTGACCTATGTGCAGCGGCATCCCCGCGGCGGGCGTCACGAGCTGTGGCTGGTCGACCTGCGCAGCGGCGAACAGAAACTGGTGAACGCCGCGTCCGACGGCAGTCCGACCAACGGCTCACCGCTGGGCGCCTCGCTCTCCGCGGACGGCACCCTCCTCGCGTACGCCTCCTTCGACGAGAGCACGGTCCCCGGGGCACCGCAGTACACCTGGGAGCTGTACCTGTACGACACCCGGACCGGGAAGACCCGGTGGGTCACCCACCACGGCGAGGGGGGCCTCGCCTACGGCCTCCTCAGCCCCGACGGCCGTCGGCTGGCCTACAGCACCAGGACCCCCCTGGGCGACGAACCGGTCATCGAGAACGTCCACGTCCAGGAGCTGCGGACCGGCCGGACCGAACTCGTCACCCGCACGCTCGCCGGCGGACCGCTGACCGAGGGATACGCCTCAGCCAGCACGTTCAGCCGCAACGGTCGGCTGCTCTCCTTCTACTCCTCGTCGTCCGAGTTCGTCCCCGGCGACACCAACGGCACCGGCGACGGCTTCCTGCGGCACCTGCGATGACCAGCACAGTGTTCGCATCCTGAGACGGAGGGTGAGCACGGGGGCGGTCTGTGCCAGACTGCCCCCGTGCTCTCGTTCGCCATGATTATTGGCAGCAGGCGCGCCGGTCCGCAGTGACCGCCACGTACGACCAGGTACGGGTGGACACCGTCGTCCTCGACCCGCGCGCAGACCTCTCGCACCCGCGAGGGGTTTTTCGCTTTTTCTGGCCCACCCGCAGCCGGAGGCGAGAGCGCGAGGGAGTATGTGGGGGCGGTGGAGCCGGTCATTCCGGTACGACCGAGATCCAATCCTCAGGAGCCTTGAGACCATGACCGCAACCAGCGAGCTCGACGATCAGTTCCACGTCTTCGACACCACCCTGCGCGACGGCGCCCAGCGGGAGGGCATCAACCTCACCGTCGCGGACAAGCTGGCCATCGCACGGCACCTGGACGACTTCGGCGTGGGCTTCATCGAGGGCGGCTGGCCCGGCGCCAACCCGCGGGACACCGAGTTCTTCGCCCGCGCCCGTCAGGAGATCGACTTCAAGCACGCTCAGCTGGTGGCCTTCGGCGCGACGCGCAGGGCAGGGGGCAAGGCCTCCGAGGACCCGCAGGTCAAGGCCCTCCTGGACTCCGGCGCTGACGTGATCACCCTGGTCGCCAAGTCGCACGACCGCCATGTCGAACTGGCGCTCAGGACGACGCTGGACGAGAACCTGGAGATGGTCCGCGACACCGTCTCCTTCCTGAAGGAGCAGGGCCGCCGGGTCTTCGTCGACTGCGAGCACTTCTTCGACGGCTACCGCGCGAACCCCGAGTACGCGAAGGCCGTCGTACGGGCCGCCTCGGAGGCCGGCGCCTCCGTCGTCATCCTCTGCGACACCAACGGCGGCATGCTCCCGGCCCAGGTCCAGGCGGTGGTGGCGACGGTGCTGGCCGACACCGGCGCCCGCCTCGGCATCCACACCCAGGACGACACCGGCTGCGCGGTCGCCAACACCCTCGCCGCCGTGGACGCGGGCGCGACCCACGTCCAGTGCACGGCGAACGGCTACGGCGAGCGCGTCGGCAACGCCAACCTGTTCCCGGTGGTCGCGGCCCTGGAGCTGAAGTACGGCAAGAAGGTGCTGCCGGAGGGGCGCCTGCGCGAGATGACCCGCATCTCCCACGCCATCGCCGAGGTCGTCAACCTCACCCCCTCCACCCACCAGCCCTACGTCGGCGTGTCGGCCTTCGCCCACAAGGCCGGCCTGCACGCCTCCGCGATCAAGGTCGACCCGGACCTCTACCAGCACATCGACCCCGAGACGGTCGGCAACACCATGCGGATGCTCGTCTCCGACATGGCGGGCCGCGCCTCGATCGAGCTCAAGGGCAAGGAACTCGGCATCGACCTGGGCGGCGACCGCGAGCTGGTCGGCCGGGTGGTGGAACGGGTCAAGGAGCGCGAGCTCAAGGGCTACACGTACGAGGCGGCGGACGCCTCGTTCGAGCTGTTGCTGCGCGGCGAGGTCGAGGGCAAGCCCCTGAAGTACTTCTCCGTCGAGTCCTGGCGCGCGATCGTCGAGGACCGCCCCGACGGCACCCACGCCAACGAGGCCACGGTCAAGCTCTTCGCCAAGGGCGAGCGCATCGTCGCCACGGCGGAGGGCAACGGCCCGGTCAACGCCCTGGACCGGACCCTGCGCGTGGCCCTCGAGAAGATCTACCCCCAGCTCGCCAAGCTGGACCTCGTCGACTACAAGGTCCGCATCCTCGAAGGCGTCCACGGCACCCAGTCCACCACCCGCGTCCTGATCTCCACCTCGGACGGCTCCGGCGAGTGGTCCACGGTCGGCGTCGCGGAGAACGTGATCGCGGCATCGTGGCAGGCGCTGGAGGACGCGTACACGTACGGCCTGCTGCGGGCCGGGGTGGAGCCCGCGGAGTAGTCGCTCAACACGAGCCCTCGGCGAGCTCCTCGAACTCGCCGAGGCTCATGGCCCGGTCGTCGGCCCAGACCTGGCCGGGCGCGAGCGTGGCCAGGTCCCTCGCGCGGAAGGTGACGCTGCCGGTGTACTCGTAGGTGGACTCCCCCTTGCCGAAGCCGAGTTCGTAGGTGTACGCCGACACCGGGCGCTGTGGTCCGATGGCCTGGGCGTGCCATGCGGCCGGTGGGGAGAACAGCGGGAACTCGGCGTCGGCGGCGCGCAGCTTGCCGGGCACCCGCCAGCCGGAAAGGACGTCGCCGGACTCGTCCTCGTCCGGCGCCCCGGAGAGCGACACTCCGTGGACCGGATCGTCGCCGCACGGTCGGATCACGGCTTGCGCCCGGCCCTCGCCGTCCACCCGCACCGCGACCAACGGCAGAATCTCCGCCCCGCATCCACTCAGCAGCCCTATGGCGACGACCGCACCGGCCACCGCGAAGACACCCCGTCTCATCACCCCAGCACACCAGCGAAGGCACCGCCGTACGACCACCGTTGTGCACCGGTCACGTTGCGGTACGACAACCCGCCCGGGACGCGATGGCCGACGTGGCGTCTTGACGGATGCACGAGCCCTCAGTTCACTCACGCCGTGAGCCAAGTCCTGTGTGAAAGCTGAGAGCCGAGGGAAGGTCCATGCGAAGAACCGCCCTGCTCGTCTCCGCCGCGTTGCTCACCTCACTGCTGCCCCTGGCCGTCGCCCGGGCGGCCGACGATCCGCCCCCGCTCCCCGTCGACCGCTTCGAAGGCGAAGTCCCCTTCGCGAGCCCCCCGGAGAACGGCATCTTCACCTGGGGCAGCGACACCGACGATCCCCCGACGCTCCGGATCGCACCCCGGGACGACGCCCCCGAGGGCGACAAGGTCCTCGTCGGCACCTACGACATCAGCGGTTACGGCGGCTTCACCCACGACTTCGCCTTCGCCGAACCCGCCCACGACTGGTCCGCCCACACGGGCATCCGCTTCTGGTGGGACGGCCAGGACAACGGCAGGAAGATCGCGTTCGAGCTCAAGGACGGCGGCGCCAACGGCGAGGCCTCCGAGCTGTGGACGACCTCCTTCACCGACGACTTCACCGGCTGGAAGCAGATCGAGATCCCCTTCACCGACTTCGCCTACCGCACCGACTACCAGCCCGTCGGCGGCATCGACCACGTCCTGGGACTGACGCAGATGTGGGGATACGCCGTCACCCTCCCCGTCGGTGCTCCGGGACAGTTCGCCATGGACGGCGTCGAGTTGTACGGCAAGGCCGACCAGTCGTTGCGCGCGAACGTCACCACCGGCTCCGCCGTGTATCCGGTCGAGGAGGGCGGCACGGCCGCCATCGAGGTCACCGTCGCCACCACCGGGTCCGCCCCGATCGACGAGCCCGTGACGGTCGCCTACGAGACGACCGGCGGCACGGCCTCGGACGCCGACTACACCGCTCTCAAGGGCGAGTTCACCTTCCCTGCGGGGACCGCCTCCGGCACCACCCGCACCCTCAAGGTCGCCACCCACAAGGACAAGGCCGCCGAGAACGCCGAGACCATCCCGCTCAAGCTCACTGTCACCGGCGCCAAGGCCCCCGCCGAGACCCCGCAGGTCGTCATCGACGCGCACGGACTGCCGTATCTGAACGCCAGGTTGCCGGTGCGGCAGCGCGTCGCCGACCTCCTCTCCCGGATGTCCCTGACCGAGAAGGCCGGCCAGATGACCCAGGCCGAGCGCGGCGCCGTGGGGACCGGGGCCGACATCGCCGCCCACGACCTCGGCTCGCTGCTCTCCGGCGGCGGCTCCACCCCCACGCCCAACACCGCTGCGGCCTGGGCGAGGATGATCGACGCCTTCCAACTCCGGGCACAGGCAACCCGGTTCCAGATCCCCCTCGTCTACGGCGTCGACGCGGTCCACGGCCACAACAACCTGGTCGGCGCCACCGTCCTGCCGCACAACATCGGCATCGGGGCCACCCGCGATCCCCAACTCGCCCAGCAGGCAGGCGCCGTGACCGCCGCCGAGGTCCGTGCCACCGGCATCCCCTGGGACTTCGCGCCCTGTCTCTGCGTCACCCGGGACGAACGCTGGGGCCGCTCCTACGAGTCCTTCGGTGAGGACCCGGCGCTCGTCGAGTCCATGGAGACCGTCGTCCAGGGCCTCCAGGGGGCCAGGAACGGCGAGGACCTCGACCGGAACGACAAGGTCCTCGCCACCGCGAAGCACTTCGTCGGCGACGGCGGCACCGCGTACGGCTCCTCCACGACAGGGACGTACACCATCGACCAGGGCGTCACGACGGTCACCCGGCAACAGCTCGACGCCGTCCACCTGGCGCCGTACAGGACCGCCGTGGACCGTGGCGTGGGCACGGTCATGCCGTCGTACTCCTCACTCGATGTCGTCGGCGACGGACTCGGGCCGGTCAAGATGCACGCCCGCGGCGACATGATCAACGGAGTCCTCAAGCAGAGGCTCGGCTTCGACGGCTTCGTCATCAGCGACTGGAACGGCATCGACCAGATCCCCGGTGACTACGCCAGTGACGTCCGTACGTCCGTCAACGCCGGCGTCGACATGGTCATGGCCCCGTACGCCTACAAGGACTTCCACACCGCGCTCGTCGCGGAGGTGCGGGCCGGGCGCGTCAGCGAGCAGCGGATCGACGACGCCGTGGCGCGCATCCTCACGCAGAAGTTCCGGCTCGGCCTCTTCGAGAAGCCGTACGCCGACACGAGCGGCGCCTCGAAGATCGGTTCCGCCAGGCACCGGGCCGTGGCGCGGGAGGCGGCCGCCGAGTCGCAGGTGCTGCTGAAGAACAGCGGCGGACTCCTGCCGCTCAAGAAGTCGCAGAAGGTGTACGTCGCCGGGTCCAACGCCGACGACATCGGCAACCAGTCCGGCGGCTGGACCGTCACCTGGCAGGGCTCCTCCGGCGACATCACCCCCGGCACCACGATCCTCGAAGCGATGCGGAGGAACTCCTCGTCACTGACGTACTCCAAGGACGCGTCCGCGCCGTTGAGCGGCTACGACGTCGGCGTGGTCGTCGTCGGGGAGACCCCGTACGCCGAGGGCGTCGGAGACGTCGGCAACGGCCACGACCTCCAGCTGTCCGCCGCCGACCAGGCAGCCGTCGACAAGGTGTGCGCGGCCATGAAGTGCGCGGTGCTGATCGTCTCCGGGCGGCCGCAGCTCGTCGGCGACCGGCTCGGCGGGATCGACGCCCTGGTCGCCTCCTGGCTGCCGGGTACGGAGGGCGACGGGGTCGCGGACGTCCTGTACGGCAAGCGCGCCTTCACCGGCCAACTCCCGGTCACCTGGCCGAAGTCGGAGGCCCAGCTGCCGATCAACGTCGGCGACCCGACGTACGACCCGCAGTTCCCGTACGGCTGGGGCCTGACCACGCTCACCAAGGTCCCGGACGGCGGAGCGGCCACGCTCAAGGCGCTCGGCGCCGCGGCCAGGGCCGCCGAACGGGCCGGAGCCGACACGACGGGCCGCGCACTCGTCACGAAGGCACGGCTGATCGTCCAGCAAAAGGACGTCACCGCGGCCTTCGCCAAGCCCTTCGCCGCCGCCGATCACCTACTGCTGACCGGCCGCTACGGAGAGGCGGTGGCCAAGCTGACGGAGGCATACAAATCCGCATGAGAAGGTCGGTTTCGGGCGGCTTCGGGTAGCGTCGAAGTATGAAGGCCAGTGTGCAGGCCGTCGTACGGACCCGAAGCCTTCCGGGGCTGCTTCTCGCCCTGGTGGTCGCGGCCCTGGCCGCCCTGTCCGTGGCCACCCCGCCCGCCACCGCCACGACGACCGCCACCAGCGTCTCGGCGATCGGCCAGGCCCTCCGCGAGAACCCCGTCTACGTCGATCCGGCCGCCGCGGCCCAGCTGTCCGCCAAGGATGCGGACGCCCTGGCGGACCGGATCACGAAGGCGGACAGGCCGCTGTTCGTCGCGGTGCTGCCCGCCGACTTCCCGAAGCAGGACCTCTTCACGAAACTGCGCACCGCGACCGGCATCACCGGCCTGTACGCGGTCCGCCTGGGTGACACCTTCGACGCCCGGGCCGACTCCTCGGTCCTGCCGAACGCGGCCGTTCGGAACCTGGTCACCACCGTCGAGGGCGAGGACACGCGCACCCAGCTGACCGACTTCACCGCCGCCGCGCTCACCAACATGGGCGGCTCGGCCCCGTCGACCTGGCGGTCCGCGGACGACGGCGGCGGCGTCTCGTCCACGGCACTGATCACGGTCGGCGCGGTGCTCGTGGCCGGTGGTGCGGGGGCGTACACGCTGGTGCGGCGCAACCGGCGCCGGCACACGGAGGAGCAGCGGGCCGCGCTGGAGAAGCTGCGGGTGGTGGTGGACGAGGACATCACGGCCTTCGGCGAGGAACTCGACCGACTGGACTTCCACCCGGCCGAGGCGGGCGCCGACGACGCGATGCGCGCGGACTACGAGCACGCCCTCGACGCCTACGAGCAGGCGAAGTCGCTCATGGCGTCCGCGACGAGACCCGAGGACGTACGGGCGGTCACCCAGGCCCTGGAGGACGGCCGCTTCTCGCTGGCCCGGCTCGCCGCCCGCCGCGAGGTCCGGCCGCTGCCCGAGCGCCGGGTCCCCTGCTTCTTCGACCCCCGCCACGGCCCCTCCGTCACCGACGCCACCTGGACCCCGCCGGGCGGGGCCGCGCGCGAGGTGCCGGTCTGCGCGGCCGACGCCACCCGCCTGGCCGACGGCCGCGACCCGGTGATGCGCGAGGTCGACACCGACCAGGGCCGCCGCCCCTACTGGGACGCGGGCCCGGCCTACGGCCCCTGGGCCGGCGGCTACTTCGGCGGCGGCATCCTCCCCGGCCTGCTCTTCGGCACGGTCCTCGGCAGCATGATGGCCACACCCGCGTACGCGGCCGACTACGGCTCCGGTTACGGCGACTTCGGCGGTGGAGGCTACGAGGGCGGCGACCTGTCCGGCGCGGACTTCGACTCCGGGGATTTCGGTGACTTCGGCGGCGGGGGCGACTTCGGCGGTGGGGGTGACTTCGGGGGTGGCGGGTTCTGAGGGGTTCAGGTATTCAACCCCTCCGGCGTTGTTGTATTTCAGCCCCTCCGGCGTTTGAGGAGCGGGGGTCCGGGGGCTGGCCCCCGGAACGGGGGTCGAAGGGGGCGGCGCCCCCTGGGGACGGGACGGGTAGGGGCGGCGGGGGCGAAAACCGCAGGCCCGGCACCCAGCACACCGGACCCGCGGAAGACCGTACGCCTACGAAGAACCCCTCACCTCACAGCGAAGCCGCCGCGGAAGCGATCGCCGAGGCGAACGTGGACACCTCGGAGTAGACACCCGGCGCGTTCGGCCGCGCACACCCGATACCCCAGCTCACGATGCCGACCTGGATCCACGCGTTCGCGGAGTCCCGCCGGAACATCGGCCCACCGGAGTCCCCCTGGCAGGTGTCGACCCCACCGGACGCGTACCCGGCACAGATCTCGTCGCTCGCGACCAGCCCGCTGTACCCGCTGTAGGACCGGCAGGTCGCGTCACTCACGAACGGCACGTTCGCCTTCAGCAGGTACCGCTGCTGCGCCCCGCCCTCGCTGGCCGAACCCCATCCGGCGACGGTGAAGGTGCCGGTGTTGTACTGCGTCGTCGTCGCGATCTTCAGCGTGGGCAGGTTGATCGGCGCGGCCAGCTTGATGAGCGCCCAGTCCTTGCCGTTGCCGTTGTAGCCGGGCGCCCGGTACACGTACGTCGACCTGACCTGCACCCGCCCGGTGGTGGACTGCAGGTCCACGACCCCGGCGGTGGCGGTGATGCTGGTGTTCGCGCCGGTCCCGTTCACACAGTGCGCGGCGGTGAGCACGATCTGCTGGGTGTACAGCGCCCCGCCGCAGCCCATGGAGAGCCGCACCATGAACGGGAACTCGCCCTGCGCGGCACGGGTTCCGCCGACGACGGGCGCGGGGGCGGCCTGCGCGGACGAGAGGGGCTGGAGGCTGGCGATCGCGAGCGCGGCGGCTCCGACCGCCAGACATCTCTTGAGGGCCGTGAGGAGTTTCTTCAAGGTGATGCCTTCCAGGGTGGGGGGTGGCTTTGACGAGCTCATGCCAAACTGGAGCCCCAAAGAACGCCCAAGTTCTGACATGGGCCGGTCAAATCTGTTGATGGATTATGGGAACCCTGTGAAGTGGCGCACAAGGGGGCTGATTCAGCCAAGCGTCTCCGTGTCGGCGACCCGCTCCATCAACTCCGCGGCCAACTCCAGAACCCCGCGCTCCGTGGGGCTCAACGACGCCAACGCCCTCGCCAGCCAGGCGTCCCGCTCGGCCATGTCCCGCTCCAGGGCCGACCGCCCAGCGTCCGTGACGGACAGCACGGACCGGCGCCGGTCCGCGGTCCCGGCCTCGCGCGCCAGCAGCCCTTCCGCCTCCAGCTCAGCGAAGACCCGGGTCAGCGACTGCGGCCGCTGTCGCAGCGCAGCCGCGACCTCGCCGGGGGTGGCCGCGCCGTTGCGGTGCAGATGCCCGAGCACCTCAAGGCGGCCGGGGGAGAGACTCCCGTCACCGCGCTCCTGCCGGAGCCGCCGGTTCAGTCGCACGAGGCCACGACGGATGCGGGCGGCGGAGGAGAGGTGATTCATGGGCGAGATATTACGCGAGAACTTACTATCTGGATGCGAGAATAGCCCTATTCTCGCCACTGTGACGGCAAAACTGATACGCAACGCGTACGAAGCGGCCTTGACGATGACGGCCGTCCTGCTCTGCTGGGCCGTCGCCCTCCGCCTGGAGACGGCGGCCGGACTGCACACCGACGTCCTCGTTCTCGCGGTCGCCCTGACCCTCACCCTGGCCGGAACCCAGCGCACCGCGGACACCCGGCGCCGTCTGACCGCGCTGGCCCTGCTGCCCGCTACGGCGGCGGTGTCGATCGGCGTGGGCCGGCTGATCGCCGCGCACCACGTCGTCGGCGCGGCGGTGTTCACGGCCGGGATGGCGGCCCCCGTCTGGATCCGCCGCTACGGCCGGGCCGCCACGAAGGCGGGCACCCTGATGACCCTGCCGTTCATCGCGCTGCTGGTCGTCCCCGGCCCCACGCTGCCGCCCAAGGCGCAGAGCGGGCTGGTGACTTGGGGCTGGGCGGCGCTGATCGGGGTGGTGGCGGTGTGCTGCGTATGGCTCGTGCAGGGGCTGGGGGACCGTTACGGCCCCTGGCGCCCGGACCCCGACCCACCGCAACCGGCGCTCAGCCGCCCGTCCCGTCTCCATCCCCGCCCGAGTACCCGTATGGCCTTGCAGATGGCGGCCGCTATCGCCGCCGCCTTCGTCACCGGCCGGCTCCTCTTCGACGACCACTGGCCCTGGGTGGTCCTGACGGCGTACGTCGTCGCGAGCGGCAACCGCGGCCGAACGGACGTCGTGCGCAAGGGGATCGAGCGTCTCGCGGGAGCCGCGGCGGGCACCCTGTCGGCGGCCGGGGTCACCGCCGTCGGGGTCACCGGCCGGACCTCGGTGGCCCTGATGTTCACGGTCCTGACGATCGCCCTGTGGCTGCGTCCCCTCAACTACGCCTACTGGGCGGCCGGAATGGCCACCGCCCTCTCCCTCCTCCTCGGGTACTTCGGCCAGGACGCGACAACCCTCCTGCCCACCCGCCTCGCGGCGATCGCGGTCGGCGCGGCGCTCACGGTGACATCGGCGTGGTGGCTGCTGCCGGTGCGGGGACGGCGGCCGACGGCGGCGGGACGACCCACTCGGTGAGCGGAGCCCCCCGAGTAGGGCGGAAACCGTCCCACTTCCCGCTTACGTTGACCTCATGACCGACCCCACCCCGACCCTCGCCTTCGAGTCGGCCGCCCACCTCGACGCCTGGCTGGCCGCCCACCCGGCCCAGCGCACCGGCCTCTGGGTGAAGGTCGCGAAGAAGGGTTCCGGTGTCGCTTCCGTGACCGCCGCCGAGGTCAACGACCTTGCGCTGTGCCACGGTTGGATCACCGGGCAGCGCAAGGGTCTCGACGCCACGCACTATCTGCAGCGGATCACTCCGCGCCGCCCCGGCAGCCTCTGGTCGATGGTGAACGTGCGGCGGGTCGCGGAACTGGCCGACGAGGGCCGGATGCGCCCCGCGGGCCTCGCCGAGGTGTCCGCAGCGAAGGCCGACGGGCGTTGGGAGGCGGCGTACGAATCGCAGGGCAGCGCGACGGTTCCGGCGGAGCTGCTCGCCGCGTTGGAGCGGGACCCGAGAGCCGGGGAGGTCTTCGAGGCGCTCAACAGGACCGACCGCTACCTCCTGATGCTCGGCCTCCTGCGCGCCCGGACCCCACAGCGCCGCACCGCTCAAGTCGCCTCGATCCTCGCGCAGTTGCAGAAGCGCCGGTGAGCCCGGACAGGCCTCACCGGCGCCGTCGCCGAAGGCTCACGCGTTCTTGATCGCGGAGATGTCGAAGTTCAGCTTGATCTTGTCGGAGATCAGGACACCGCCCGTCTCCAGGGCCGCGTTCCAGGTCAGGCCCCACTCGGAGCGCTTGATCTCGGCCTTGCCCTCGAAGCCGACGCGCTCGTTGCCGAAGGGGTCCTTCGCGGAGCCGTTGAACTCGAGGTCGATGGTGAGCGGCTTGGTGGTGCCGAGGATCGTCAGGTCGCCGGTGATGCGGTAGTCCTCGTCCCCGAGCGCCTCCGCCTTGGTGGAGCGGAACGTCATCGTCGGGAACTCCTCGATCGTGAAGAAGTCCGCGCTCTTGAGGTGCCCGTCACGGTCCGCCGACCCGGTGTCGATGCTGTCCATCTTGACGTCGATGGTGGCCGTCGACGCGGACGGGTCGCCGCCGTCCAGGTGCAGCGAGCCGCTGAACTCGTCGAACTTGCCCTTGACGTTGGTGACCATGGCGTGCCGGACGGTGAAGCCGATCGTGGAGTGCGCGGTGTCGATCGTGTAGTCGCCGGTCAGTGCGGTCAGGTCGGTGTTCGCCATGACGGAGCTCCTTGGAGTGGGGATGTTGAATCTTGAACTACTCAACGGGAACGACCGTAGACCTATTCCGTTGCCGTTTCAACATCATCCGCAAAGTGTTGGCTTGGTGACACTGTGGTGGTAGATGCCCCGGTATGAAACCGCAGCGCAGAGCCCCCACACCTCCCACCCGCAGAGCCGTCTTATTCGCGGCAGCCCTCCTGGCCACGGCCGCCCCACCCGCCCGCGCCACCGCCGACCCCTACGACACCCTCCGCCGACGCTGGCTCGACATCGCCCTCGGCAGCGGCTACGACCCGGCGTCGCAGCCGTACGCCGCCCGCCTCGCCGAGACCGGCGAACTCGCCCGCGGTTTCCGGGCCGGCATGACCCCCACCGCGACCTCCCTCTGGCCCGGCTTCCCCTACGACCCCCCGTCCGGCATCACCCAGAGCTACGGCCGCCTGTGGGTGATGACCCGGGCCTTCCTCCAGCCCGGCACCGGCTCCACCGGCGACGAGACCCTCCTCGCGGAGGTCCTGCGCGGCCTCGACCACCTCTCCGCCACCGTCTACAACCCCACCACCACCCGCTACGGCAACTGGTGGGAATGGCAGATCGGCAGCCCACGCCTCCTCATGGACCTCACGGCGGCCCTGTACGACCACCTCACCGACGCCCAGCGGGCGGCAGCCTGCGCCGCCGTCGACCACTTCGTCCCCGACGCGACGCTCACCGACTACTCCGGCACCTCCACCGGCGCCAACCGCGTCGACCTGTGCCGCTCGGTCGCCCTGCGCGGCATCCTGGGGCGCGCGGACGCGAAGATCTCCCTCGCCCGGGACGCGCTCTCACCCGTCTTCCCGTACGTCACGAAGGACGACGGCCTCTACGCCGACGGCTCCTTCGTCCAGCACACCTGGGTCGCCTACTCCGGAACCTACGGCCAGGTCCTGCTCGACGGCCTCGGCCGCCTCTTCGCCCTCCTCGCCGGCTCCCCGTGGGAGGTGACCGACCCGAACCGGCAGATCGTCCTCGACAGCGTCGAGCGCGCCTACGCCCCGCTGATCCACGACGGATTGGTGATGGACAGCGTCAACGGCCGTGCCATCAGCCGCGGTTACCTCGAGAGCGACGACCGGCACGTCCTGCGCGGCGACCACTTCCACGGCCAGGCGATCATCGCCGCCATCGCCCTCCTGTCGGGCGGCGCGAGCACCGCGGAACGGGAGCGCTGGTACGGCCGTATCAAGGGGTGGATCGAACGGGACACCGTCACACCGATCCTGACGGCCCCTCAGTTCGACGTGGCCGACCTCGCCCGACTGCACGCCGTGGCCGGGTCACCGGTCCCGGCGGCCCCCGAACCCGTCGGCCACCGTCTCTTCGCCGCCATGGACCGGGCCGTCCACCGCCGCCCCGGGTTCGTCGCGAACATCGCCATGGCGAGCGACCGTATCGCCGCCTACGAGTGCGGCAACGGCGAGAACCCGCGCGGCTGGCACACCGGCGCCGGAATGCTCTCGTGGTGGGCCGCCGACCCGGGCCAGTACACCGACTGGTACTGGCCCACCGTCGACTGGTACCGCCTCCCCGGCACCACCGTCTCCACCAGACGGCTCCCCGACAAGGCCGGCGGCGAGTGGGGCGAGCCCAAGCCGGACGTCCGCTGGGTCGGCGGCACCACCGACGGCGAGTACGCGGCGGTCGGCCAGCACCTCAAAGGCCTGGAGTCGACGCTGGAGGCCCGGAAGTCCTGGTTCTGCGTCGAGGACGCGGTGATCTGCCTCGGCGCCGGGATCACCTGCGCCGACGGGGTCCCTGTCGAGACGGTCGTGGACAACCGCAACCTGGGGGAGGGCGGCACGCAGTCCTTCGTACGGGGACCCGGCTGGGCCCACCTCGACGGCCACGGCGGCTGGGTGCTGCCCACCGGCGAACTCCGCACCCTCCGCGAGGACCGCACCGGCGCCTGGTCCGACATCAACACCGGCGGTACGACCGAGCGGCGCACCCGGCGCTGGCAGACCCTCTGGTTCGACCACGGCACCGATCCCGAGGACGCCTCGTACACCTATGTCCTCATGCCCGGGGCCGCCCGGCACACCGTCGCCGCCCGCGCCGCCGACCGCCAGTGGCTGTCGGTCCTCGCCAACGACAGCGCCTGCCAGGCAGTCCGCGTCGACCGGCTCGGCCTGACCGCCGCGAACTTCTGGCGGGCGGGCACGGCGGGCCCGCTCACCGTGTCGGCCGGGGCGAGCGTGCTGGTCCGGCGCACGGGCCGTACCGCTACGCTCTGCGTCGGCGAGCCACCCCGTACGGGCGAACCCCTGGAGGTCGTCTGGAACCGTCCGGTGCGCTCGGTCGTACGCGCCGACGACACGGTCGAAGTGCTTGCCACGGGCCGTCTGCTGCACCTGCGTGTCACTCCGGGGATGGCATGTGCGACACATGAATGTGAGGTGGCTCTCACCCCCTGACTTTGTGCGACCCCTACAAGCGTCAGGCCCCCTGAGCAGTCGGAACGCCTGCATGGCTCCGGGGTTCTGTTCAGTGGCACCAGGAAAACGGGCCGGAGACTGTACGGAGTCGACGGCTCGCATTCCTTGCGGGTCTTCGTAAGGTCGCTACATGACCGTTTTGGATGAGGCGCCGGGTGAGTCGACGACGGGTGAGCCGACGACGGGTGAGCCGACGGACGCGCGTGGGCGAGTGGCCGAGCTGCACGAGATCCGTGCCACTGCCCTGGCCGGCCCCGGCGAGAAGGCGACCGAGGCGCAGCACGCCAAGGGCAAGCTGACCGCACGGGAGCGCATCGAGCTGCTCCTCGACCCGGGTTCCTTCCAGGAGGTCGAACAGCTGCGCCGGCACCGGGCGACCGGGTTCGGCCTGGAGGCCAAGAAGCCGTACACCGACGGTGTGATCACCGGCTGGGGCACGGTGGAGGGCCGTACGGTCTTCGTCTACGCCCATGACTTCCGGATCTTCGGCGGTGCGCTGGGCGAGGCCCACGCCACGAAGATCCACAAGATCATGGACATGGCCATCGCGGCCGGCGCGCCCCTGGTGTCGTTGAACGACGGTGCGGGCGCCCGTATCCAGGAGGGTGTCTCGGCTCTCGCGGGCTACGGCGGCATCTTCCAGCGCAACACCAAGGCCTCCGGCGTCATCCCGCAGATCTCGGTGATGCTCGGCCCGTGCGCGGGCGGCGCGGCCTACAGCCCCGCCCTGACCGACTTCGTCTTCATGGTCCGCGAGACCTCGCAGATGTTCATCACCGGACCGGACGTGGTGAAGGCGGTGACCGGCGAGGAGATCACCCAGAACGGCCTCGGCGGCGCCGACGTGCACGCCGAGACCTCCGGTGTCTGCCACTTCGCCTACGACGACGAGGAGACGTGCCTCGCCGAGGTGCGCTACCTGCTGTCGATGCTCCCGCAGAACAACCGGGAGAACCCGCCGCGGGTGGAGTCCAGCGACGCGGCCGACCGGCGCGGTGACGTGCTGCTCGACCTGGTCCCGGCGGACGGCAACCGCCCGTACGACATGGCCAAGGTCATCGAGGAGATCGTCGACGACGGCGACTACCTGGAGATCCATGAGCGCTGGGCCCGCAACATCATCTGCGCCCTGGCCCGGCTCGACGGCCAGGTCGTCGGCATCGTGGCCAACCAGCCCTCCTCGCTGGCCGGTGTCCTGGACATCGAGGCATCGGAAAAAGCTGCGCGCTTTGTCCAGATGTGTGACGCTTTTAACATCCCGATCGTCACTTTCCTGGACGTCCCCGGGTTCCTTCCGGGTGTCGACCAGGAGCACGGCGGCATCATCCGCCACGGCGCCAAGCTGCTGTACGCGTACTGCAACGCCACCGTGCCGAGGATCTCCCTGATCCTGCGCAAGGCGTACGGAGGGGCCTACATCGTCATGGACAGCCAGTCCATCGGTGCCGACCTGACCTACGCCTGGCCGACGAACGAGATCGCCGTGATGGGTGCCGAAGGTGCCGCGGGCGTCATCTTCCGGCGTCAGATCGCCGCGGCCGAGGACCCCGAGGCCATGCGGGCCCGCATGGTCAAGGAGTACAAGTCCGAGCTCATGCACCCCTACTACGCGGCCGAGCGCGGCCTGGTCGACGACGTCATCGACCCGGCGGAGACCCGCGAGATCCTCATCAGGTCCCTCGCGATGCTCCACTCCAAGCACGCCGACCTGCCCTCCCGTAAGCACGGCAACCCTCCGCAGTAATCCGGCGGAAACCTCTCTCACGGAGACTGTGACCTATGAGCACCCCTGACATCCGCGTCGAGAAGGGCCACGCCGAGCCCGAGGAAGTCGCCGCCATCACGGCGATCCTCCTGGCCCGCGCCGCCGCCCAGCCCTCCGAGACCCCGGCCCACCGAGGCCGCCCCAAGGCCGGCTGGCGCCGCCTGGAGCGCGAGGGCGGCTTCCGCGCCCCGCACAGCTGGCACTGAGCGCTTCGCGATGTGACGTACGGCCCCGTTCTCTCCGTTGGGGGAGGGCGGGGCCGTACACGTCGGTATCGACGGTCACTCGATCTGGACGTCCACACCGGACAGGTTCAGGGCGCCCGGATCGGCGGGCAGAACGCACTCGTCCAGGTCGAGAGTGCCCTTGCGTGGCATGAGGGGAAGCGGTGTCGCCAGCCATGCGGCCACGTCGACACGTACGAGAGCCAGGTGATCGAGCTTCGGCAGCGTGGACAGGGCCTCGATACCGCCTGGCAGGCAAGTTTCGTAGGCCGACAGATAGACGAACTTGATGTTGGGGTGGCCGCTGACGAAGGTCAGATCAGTGGTCGGATCCGCTCCGTACAGCGCGAGATACTTGAGGCCGGGCGGAAGCTTCGGGGTTGCTCGTTTTGCGAGGTCCCGGAGAGTGATCCCCAGGTAGTCCAGCCGTTCCAGCCCGGCCAGTACCTCCAGCCCCTCCATCGGCCCTGCGGCCAAGAGGGAAAGCATGGTCAGGGCGGGTTGGGCCGTGAGCGGTGACACGTCGGCGCCGACGGGTATCTGGAACATGCTCAGTGTGTCGAGCGGTGGGAGCCTCTCCAGCTCCGTGAAGTCCGCGCACGGGTAGTCAACGGTCAGCTTGGAGAGTGACGACAGCCGGGAGACGGCGTGCCACTGGGCGGAGTGCGTCAGAATCACGCTGAATTCGTCCAGTGGCACTGCCGACAGAACCGCATCCGCGTAGGCGTCGGCATCGAAGTAGCCCCAGGCCGAGATGAGTTCCTGCCGGACGTCATGACGATCGTCGTCGACGTACCCGGACAGCAGCTTCAGCGCCTCCGGCCCGCCTATGAGCGCGGCCGTACGCACGGTCTGCACCGCGGCTTTCTCCGTCAACCCCCCGAGCGACCGGGGAAGTCTTCGCAACAGACTCGTCCCCACCGCTGCCAGTGCCGGAGGATCGGTTTCCCGGCGAGCCGGCAGCAGGGCCCCCACCGCTGTGTCCAACCGCTCTGCCAACCCGTCGGAGACCTCCAGCACCGTCTCCTGACAAGCCGCCGCCAGCAGCCGCAACCGTCGCGCATGCCGGGGCTCCTCCTCGGCCCGATCCAGCAGTCCCCCGAGCAGCTCCTCCCGCTGAGGCCGGTTCGCATGCCCCGCCGCCATCACGATCGTCTCGCGCCAGATGTCGAGGTGTGCCCGCCCGACCAGGTTCCCGATCCGGTCCTCCTCGGCCGCCTCCGCGGCAGCCAGGTACTCCTGGAAGGTCCGGTGCACGAAGTCCAGCCGTCCCACGGCGGGGGAGCGCAGCAATCCCGAGCGGTCCCGCAGCTGCTCCAGCACCCGCGCCCCGTCGGCCTCGTCCAGGTGCCGCATCCCTGCCAGTTTCCGGCCGACGTACCCGCCCGCCCGCTCCAGCGAGATCTCACTGCGGTTGTTGTCGGACAGCCGCCACGCCAGATCCCGCAGCAGCACCAGCTTGTCCCCGAGGCTCAGCCGGCTGTCCACAGCGCTGGGGACGTTGCGTTCCGTGTCCCGGTCGTGGACCAGGGTGTGCAGGGCGCTGCGGTACAACTCCATACGGTCGCGCGGGAGTTGGCTGCCCCGGTTCAGGTGCATCGCGCACAGCATGGACGCCAGCAGGGGCGTGCCCGCCAGGGACTGGAGATGCGGACGGTCCTTCAGACTGTTGAGCAACGACTGCTCGTACTGCGGGAGTTCCCCCACCGCGCACGGCAACTCCTCGCCCAGTTCCCGCACCGCCTGATGCCACTGCCGTACGAAGGCCGCGAGGTCCGGCGGAGTCATCCGGTCCAGGTGCAGCGGCGTGAACTCCTCGCGCCGCAGCCAGTCCGCCCCCGCGGCGGCAGGGCGCGAGGTCACGACCACCCGGACGTCCCCGTACGCGGCCAGCAGCCTGCGCAGCCATTCCCGTACGCCTCTGCGCTCGCCGTCGAGCAGTTCGTCGACGCCGTCGATCAGCAGCAGTGCCGTGCCGCCCGCCAGCTGGCGCTCCACCCACGCCCTGGGCATCACCCCGGTGAGATGGCCGGCCACCGAGTCCAGCATCGCCTCCGGCGTCGGCAGGGGCCGCCCGCTGTACTCGCGCAGCTTCACGAACACCGGTGTCAGACCGTTCCAGCCGGCCAGCTCCCCGGTGAAGGCGCCCCGCGACGCCGTGATGGCCAGCCACCGCTGCAGTGTGGTCTTCCCTGAGCCCGCCTCGCCGCGCAGCAGAATCCGCGTGGAGCCGCCCAGCGCGGCCTCCACGCGCATCCCGGCCTCCGACCGGCCGCCGTCCTCCCAGTCGCTCATATCGGGCCGCAGCAACGGCAGAGAACGCCCGCGGGCCCGCCGCCGGCCCCCGTCGTCGCCGGTGGCCCTGAGGCTCACGTACGCCACGGACAACCGCGCCTGCGCCGCCGCCCGGTCCGACGTACGGCGGAACAGCTCCACCTCGTCCAGCGAGGTGCTGACCAGTTCCAGGTACCGGCGCCGGAACTCCGCGTCCCGGTCGGTGCCCTCGGGGGCGAACAGGGAACGGTCCGGGAGGCGCTCCAGGATGCGGGCGATCTCCGTGCCCAGGGACGTCGTCCGCGCCAGCAGTTCGCCGAGCGCCCGCTCCTCGAACACCGGCAGACCTCGCACGATCCGCACGTAGTACTCGCAGCACTCCGCGAACAGCACCTCGTACAGACGGCCCTCGGCCTCGCCCAGGCCCGTCGGAGCCGCCACCGACCGCATCACCCGGCGCACCACCTCGGCCGGGTTCACGTCGGCCGACAGAAGCGCCCCGTCCGACAGGTCCGCAGCGGCGAACGTGTCGCACACCCCGTCCAGCACAGCCTGCCGGCCGCCCTCGTCCAGCCCCCGGAACTCCCGCTCCAGAAACGGCGCGAGCCGGTCGAACACGGCGTCCGCGATCTCCTCGAACTGCCGCTCGACGCTCCGCTGCAACCGCATCCCGGGCACCCGCAGCCGGATCAGTTCGGCCATGCCCAGCCGGCGCTCCTGCTCCCGTCGCTTCCCGCCGAGCCAGGCCTGGGCCGCCGCCCGGGCCACGGTCGTCCCCAGCCGTAACGCGGCCACCTCAGCGCTCACGTGCGTACCCCCTCCACCGAACGACTCACGGCCCCCACCCCTCCCGCAGGGAGGAACGAGGGCCGTGGAAGAACCTGAAAAACCTACCGCAGCCGCGCCATCAGCGCATGCTCCACCAGCGTGATCAGCGCCGACTTCGCGTCCGCCCGATGCCGCGCGTCCGTCGTGATGATCGGCGTGTCCGGACCGATCTGCAGCGCTTCCCGGACCTCGTCCGGGTTGTACGGCTGCTGGCCGTCGAAGCCGTTCAGGGCGATCACAAAGGGAAGGCCCGAGTTCTCGAAGTAGTCGACAGCCGGGAAGCAGTCAGCAAGGCGCCTCGTGTCGACGAGGACGATCGCGCCGATGGCGCCGCGGACCAGGTCGTCCCACATGAACCAGAAGCGGTCCTGACCGGGCGTACCGAAGAGGTACAGGATCAGGTCCTGGTCCAGGGTGATGCGGCCGAAGTCCATGGCGACCGTGGTGGTCGTCTTGTCCCCGGTGTGGGTGAGGTCGTCGATTCCGGCTGACGCGGACGTCATGACGGCCTCGGTACGCAGCGGGTTGATCTCCGAGACGGCCCCGACGAACGTGGTCTTGCCCACGCCGAAGCCACCCGCCACCACGATCTTCGCCGAGGTGGTGGAGCGGGAAGGACCGCCGCTAGAGCTTGCGAAGTCCACTGAGCACCCTTTCGAGCAGTGTCACGTCTGGCTGGCCGCCGGCGCTCTCGTCGCCGCCGGGCTGATGGATGGCGACCAGGCCCGCCTCCGCCAAGTCGGCGACGAGGATCCTGGCCACGCCGAGAGGGATCGTCAGGAGCGCGGAGATTTCCGCCACCGACTTGATTTCCCGGCAGAGGTTGCAGATCCGCTGATGCTCGGGCAACTGGCCCTGCATCTGGTGCGGCTGCGCGGTGGTGTGCACCAGCGCCTCGATGGCGAGCTGGTAGCGCGGGCGAGTCCGGCCGCCGGTCATGGCGTACGGACGCACCAGGGGGTTGTTCGACGCCCCAGCGGGCGCCGGCTCAGAGCGTCGCTGCGGCTGCACGGGCTGGATGCGCGGGGCCGGCGGCTGGTCGTACGGCGAAGGACCGGGACCCTGCGGGCCCTGGGGCGCGTACGGCTGCTGGCGCCGTTGGCTGGGTGCGGAGGGGAAGTTGTAGCGGTTCGGGTTCTGGGAACCGTCGTTCTGACCCTGGCCAGGGCCGTACGACCAATTGCCAGATGAACCACCTGGGGGTGTTGCCACTTTCTCTCCTCCTCCGACTGTGCCGGGGCACCCATCACGCTGTGTGGAGCCGCGTCCCGAAACCTTACGGCCCCGGGACGCCAAAACGCACCGTCTGTCTGTCAGTTGAGCAGGCTGCCCTGGAGCTCTGCACGCAGATCGGGCGTCAGGACCGAACCGGCACGGTCCACCAGAAGAGCCATCTCGTACCCGATGAGGCCGATGTCCGCCTCCGGATGTGCGAGAACCGCGAGCGACGAACCGTCGGATACGGACATGATGAAGAGGAATCCCCGCTCCATCTCCACAACCGTCTGGTTCACCGCGCCACCCTCGAAGATGCGCGAGGCACCCGCGGTCAGCGAGGTCAGACCGGAGGCGACGGCCGCAAGCTGGTCGGCACGGTCGCGCGGAAAGCCTTCGGACATCGCCAGAAGGAGTCCGTCGGCGGAGACCACCACGGTGTGGGACACCCCCGGGGTGTTGTCCACGAAGTTGGTGATCAACCAGTTCAGGTTCTGCGCCGCCTGGCTCATCGGGCTCACACTAACGCTCCTGGTTGTAGGTGCTGTCAGAACCGAAGCCCTGACCGTTCGTTTCACTGCCTGCGTTGCGGCCCCGCTGTACACCGCGACGCAGGTTGCTCAGCCTGCCCCGGACGTCCTCGGGAGCCCGGGAGACCGATGGGCCTCCCTGGGGGGTGGCTTCGGCGGCTCCCTCGACCAGGTTGGCCTTGGGTACCCGCCGCGGCAGGCCGGAGGAGGTGACCCCGCCCGCCTTGGGCTTCCGGAGCTGGGAGGCCTGCTGCCACCGCTCGTCGTTGGACGAGCGCCAGATGTCGCCGCCGTTGCTCTCCGGCGCGGAGGCCGGCGGCTCCTGGGTCGCGTGCCGCGTGCCGTTCGAGCCGTTCGCGCCACTCCCGGTGGAGCCACGGCGGGGGAGCCCCGCGTCGGTCAGTTCATGACCCACGGTGGCGGGGGCCGGCCCCGGACGCTCGAAGCCTACGCGCTCACGCTCACTCACGTCAGCGGCCTGCGCAGATTCCGCTTCCGGAGCGTACTGGTCCGGGTAGCCGTTCCGGTAACCGTCCGACTGCGGCCAGTCATCCTGGTAGCGGCGCTCCTCGAAGCCCGAGAAGGTCTCCGGGGCAGCCGCGTGCACCGCCGCGGGCTCCTCCTGGACCGGCTCCGCATAGGAGGGCTCCGGGTAGCCGCCGTTCGGCGAGAAGGTGTCGTTCTGCGGCCGGCCGCCGTTCTGCGCGAAGTACGGCTCCTCGTACGCCGGGCGCTCGGGCTCCTCGTACGACGTCTGCCGCTGCTCCTGGTACGGCGTCTGCTGAGCCTCCTCGTACGACGACTGCTGGTCGTAGGAGGCGGGCTGCTGCTCCGGGAAGCCGGTGCGGCCGTTGTCGAAACCGGTCTGCGGGGTGTTCCGGGGAGCGTCGAAGGCGTCGGTGTACGACGGGTCCGGGCCCTGCAGGGCGGCGGGCTGGTCGTGGCTCTGGGCCTCCAGGGCCGCGCGGCGCTCCTCGCGCATCAGGGAGCGGCCGACCGGGTCCAGCTCGCGTATGTCGTCCGGGACCTCGGAGTAGCGGCTGTCGTCGAAGCCGAGCTCCGCGGCCGTACGCATCGGCAGGCCGTTGTTGAAGTTCTCGCCCTGGAACTGCTGCTCCGGGATGATCTGCGAGACGGTGAACTCGTCGGCGGCCGGCTGCTGCTCGCCGCCACCGCCGTGGGTGATCGCGTCGGGCAGCATGACCAGGGACGTCGTACCGGCCTGCTCGCCCGAGGGACGCAGCTGGACGCGGATGCCGTGCCGGTCGGACAGCCGGCCGACCACGAACAGGCCCATGCGCTGGGAGATCGCGGCGTCCACGGTCGGCGGGTTGGCCAGCTTGTGGTTGATGTCCGCGAAGTCCTCGGCGGTGAGGCCGATGCCCTTGTCGTGGATCTCGATCATGATGCGGCCGTCGGGGAGACGGGTCGCGGTGACGCGAACCTTGGTCTGCGGGGAGGAGAACGTCGTCGCGTTCTCCAGCAGCTCGGCGAGCAGGTGCACGAGGTCGGTGACCGCGCGGCCGTGGATCTCGGCCTCCGGGACGCCGGACAGCTCGATGCGCTCGTACTGCTCCACCTCGGAGGAGGCGGCGCGGAGCACGTCGACCAGCGGGACCGGCTGGTCCCAGCGGCGGCCGGGCTCCTCGCCGGCGAGGACCAGGAGGTTCTCGCCGTTGCGGCGCATACGGGTCGCCAGGTGGTCCAGGCGGAAGAGGTTCTCCAGCTGGTCCGGGTCGGCCTCGTTGTTCTCCAGGTCGGTGATCAGGGTCAGCTGGCCCTCGATCAGCGACTGGTTGCGCCGGGACAGGTTGGTGAAGATCGCGTTGATGTTGCCCCGCAGCAGGGCCTGCTCGGAGGCGAGCCGGACGGCCTCGCGGTGGACCTGGTCGAAGGCGCGGGCGACCTCGCCGATCTCGTCCTTGGTGTTGATCGGGATCGGCGCGACCCGGGTGTCGACCCGGCCGGGATCGGTGCGCGAGAGCTGGTCGACCAGCATCGGCAGGCGCTGTTCGGCGATACCGAAGGCGGCGTTGCGCAGCTGGCGCATGGAGCGGGACATCTGGCGGGCGACCGCACCGGCCAGGATGAAGGCGAGCAGCAGGGCGACCACGACGGCGGCACCCACGATGAACGCGTCACGCTTGGCGTCGTCGGCGATGGTCGCGGCCTCGTTCACCGCGGTGTCGGCCAGGTCCGTCTCGATCTGACGGTAGGCGTTGTACTTGAGGGTGTTGACCGCCCACCAGTTCTCGGCCGTGATGCCGTCCTTGGCGAGCGTCTCACGGGCGCTCTCGTCCATCGACGGCAGCGTGGCGATGGCGGAGACCATCTCGGTGGGGTCGGACGGCGCCGGAACGTAGTTCGGGTTCTTGGCGGCGGCCTCCTTGGCCAGCGCCGCGCCCTCCGTCTGGATCTGCTTCTTCGCGGTGTCGAGCTTCGCCGCGTCCCCCTCGGTGCCACCGCCGACGTACTCCTCGATGGCGACGCCCTCCATGTACGCGTACGAGGAGAGGGCGACCTTCTGGGTGGCGAAACTGCTCAGACCGGGGCCGGGCTTGAGCAGCAGATGCGTGCCGATGGAGCGCTCCAGCGACAGGGCCGACTTGGTGAGCGAGATCGCGTAGAGGGTCCGGCCGTAGCTCGTGACGTTCCCGGTACCCAGTCCGAGATCGTTGGCGAACTCCATCAGAGGGTGCCCGATCAGGGTGTAGCCCTCTTCGGTCTTCACACCGGTCATCTTGGGCGAGGTGTAGGCGGCAGCCCGCAGCGTCTGGAGCTTGGGCTCCTGGGCGCGGAACAGCTTGAGGCGGCGCTGCAGGCCCGGCGTCTGCGGCATGTTCTGCGCGGCCTCGTCGAAGGCGTCGGCGGCCGAGTCCGTCTCCTTGCGGGCGGCGACGACGGCCGGGTCGTCCTGGCCCTTGCCGCTCAGCAGCGGGGCGGCGGTGACGTCCCGCTCGTTGTAGAGAGCGTTGTTGTAGTTCAGGGCGCTCTGTACGAGGCGAGCGGTGTTCTCCGCGTCCTCGGCCTCCCGCCAGGTGTCGATCGAGCTCTTGACCTGGAAGCCGCCCATCACGAGGCCGACGATCACGGGTATGAGCAGGATCGCGTTCAGCCGGGTCGGCACCCGCCAGTTGCGCGGGGAGAAACGGCCGCCGCCGGACTGCGGCGCGGCCGTCGGCTCCGGGCCGGGCACAGGGGTGGGCGCCGCTCCGCGCGGCGGCGGGGTGAAGTTGCCCCGGGCCGACGGCTCGGGACCGTTCTTGCTTCGCCTCACTCGACCAACAACCTCTCGGAGGGGTCGGCACCTTACGTTGTGCCGCAGTCTCTCAGAGCCCAGTGCGCCATCGACTAGTGAGTACGTCTTTGACTATTGGGCAGTTCAGGCATTCCAGCACGACGGCCTGCGCACCTCCAAACATTGGTACGCACGGATTCCGAGTGATGTAAGCCCTAGATAAAACGGTCATAAAGAACGAGCCCCGTCAAAAGACGGGGCTGTTGTGAGCGCAGCGAGACCGGTTGGCAACCACGCGTGGCCGTACCACCCGATTCCTCTGCCGAAACGTTATGAACACCGGGGCCGACCGTGTCAAACACCACAGCCGGCTCCAGTACATCTACGACAACTGCCGTACGGCATCGGGAACTTGAAAGTTACCGCAGTCGCGCCATGAGGGCGTGCTCGACCAGTGTGATCAGGGCACTCTTGGCGTCCGAGCGGTGTCGGGCGTCCGTCGTGATGATCGGTGCGTCCGGGCCGATCTGCAGCGCCTCGCGCACCTCCTCCGGAGCGTACGGCTGGTGCCCGTCGAAGCCGTTGAGGGCCACGACGAAGGGCAGGCCGCTGTTCTCGAAGTAGTCGACCGCGGGGAAGCAGTCGGCGAGCCGACGGGTGTCGACCAGCACCACCGCGCCGATGGCGCCGCGGACCAGGTCGTCCCACATGAACCAGAAGCGGTCCTGGCCCGGCGTACCGAAGAGGTACAGGATCAGGTCCTGGTCGAGCGTGATGCGGCCGAAGTCCATGGCGACCGTGGTGGTCGTCTTGTCCCCGGTGTGGGTCAGGTCGTCGATGCCCGCCGAAGCGGACGTCATCACGGCCTCCGTGCGCAGCGGGTTGATCTCGGAGACCGCTCCGACGAACGTGGTCTTGCCCACGCCGAAGCCACCTGCCACCACGATCTTCGCGGAGGTGGTCGCCCGCCCCGCGTCAGAGCTTGCGAAGTCCACTGAGCACCCTTTCGAGCAGCGTCACATCGGGCGCGCCGCCGTTGTTCTCGTCGCCGCCCGGCTGGTGGATGGCCACCAGTCCGGCCTCGGCGAGGTCCGCGACGAGGATCCTGGCCACGCCGAGCGGCATGGCGAGCAGCGCCGAGACCTCGGCGACCGACTTCACCTCACGGCACAGGTGGCAGATGCGCTGGTGCTCGGGGAGCAGCCCCATGAGCGCCGCCGGGTCGGCCGTGGTGCTGATCAGGGCCTCGATGGCGAGCTGGTAGCGCGGCCGGGTCCGGCCGCCGGTCATCGCGTACGGACGTACCAGCGGCTGGTCGCCCTCATCCTCGTACGGCTCCGCGTACGGATCATGAGAGGCGGTGGGCGGGGTCATGAATCCTCCGGGCGGGACAGCAAGTCGGTCTGGCTAGCCGTCTGGTGAGGCCGGTGGGGGGATTGTGGCGGCCGGACGGTGATTTGGTGAGACGGGTGGATCCGGGGCGGGTCAGTGGAGCAGACTGCCTTGCAGCTCGGCTCGCAGATCCGGCGTGAGCACTGCGCCCGCGCGGTCGACGAGCAGGGCCATCTCGTAGCCGACGAGGCCGATGTCGCATTCCGGGTGCGCGAGGACCGCCAGCGAGGAACCGTCCGAGACGGACATGAGGAAGAGGAATCCCCGTTCCATCTCCACGACGGTCTGGGCCACGCTGCCGCCCTCGAAGATCCGTGAGGCGCCCGCCGTCAGTGAGGTGAGTCCGGACGCGACGGCCGCCAGCTGGTCGGCACGGTCGCGCGGGAAACCCTCGGACATGGCCAGCAGAAGACCGTCGGCGGACACGACGACGGTGTGGGACACCCCGGGGGTGTTGTCCACGAAGTTGGTGATCAACCAGTTGAGGTTCTGTGCCGCCTGGCTCATCGGGCTCAACTAACGCTCCTGCTGGTGAGTGGGGTTCGGGAAGCTGCCCGTCTGGCCGTTACCGCCGACCTGACGACCTTGTGCGATACCCCGACGGAGATTGGTCAGCCGGCCGCGTACGTCGTCAGGCGAACGCGAGACCTGCGGACCGGTTTGGTGCTGTTGCTGCTGAGCGGTACCCGGGACGAGGTTCGCCCTGGGCACCCGGCGCGGCAGACCGGAGGTGGTGACACCGCCCGCGGCCGGCTGGCGCACACGCTCCGCCTGCCGGACGAGGTCGTCGTTCGGCGAGCTGCGCCAGCCCGCGGAGGCCGCGGGCCGTTGCGGAGCAGCGGCCGGGTTCTGGGGGGCCGCCGGAGCCTGCTGGGGCTGCCGCGGGGCCGAGGAGTCGTTGCCGCCGGACGGCTGCCCCTGACCCTGCGGGCCGCCGTGGAACCAGTTGGTCTCCAGCGTGTCGTACAGCGGCGTACGGCCGTCTCCGGGACCCGAGGCCGGCGGCAGCGCCTCCGGCTCCTGGCGCACCGGCCGCTGCTGCGGACGCGGCGGCACGGGCGGCCGGGGGGCGCCGAAGTCGGCACCGTTGGTCTGGGGACGCTCGAACTGGCCCGTGGACGAGGGGTCCTGACGGCCCGGCAGGGAGTGCTGCCCGGTGGAGCTGCCGTCGTAGCCCGGCATCGAGAACTGGCCGGTCGAGCCGCTGTCGTACGCCTGCGGGGTCGCGAACTGCCCGGTCTCCCGGGAGCCGCCGTTCTGCCCGGGCGGCGGCGTGCCGAAGACGTCCGAGCGGACGAACTGGCCCGTGTTCTGCTGGGAGTTCGTGTCCGGGCGGGGGAACTCGCCCGAGTCCTGCGGACCGTTCGCGCCCGGCCGCGGGAACTGGCCGGTGTTCTGCGGCCCGCTCGTACCCGGGCGGGGGAACTGGCCGGTGCTCTGCGGGGCGTCGAAGTCCGGGCGCGGGAACTCCGAGGTGGTCGCCGGACCCGGGAGGTCGTCGATCCGCGGCATGCGGGACGTGGCGGCCGGGTCCTGCTCGTCGTGGCCGCGCGGGACGTCGAGCGAGGCACGCGGCACCGGCGGCTGCGCGTTCTCGTCGCTCCAGCTGGGCGTACGGGGCTGGTTGCCGCCCGGCAGCTCGGCCCGCGGGCCACCGCGGCCCGGCAGCTGCGGCCGACGGCGCCGGCCCTGCTCGGGAGCCTGACCCGGGGCCGGAGACTGCGGCTGCGGGGGTACGGGGCCCCGGCTGCCGAAGGCGTCCTGGCCGCCGAAAGCGTCCTGACCGTTGTAGGCGTCCTGGCCGTTGAAGGCGTCACGGCCGGGGCCGCCGGTGCCCGCGGCCTGCAGGCCCTGCGGGGCACCCGGAGCCTGGCCGCCGAACCCGGCGCCCGCGCCGGCCGGAGCGGGCCGGCCCTGCGGAGGCGTACCCGGACCCTGCGGTCCGCGCGGTCCGCCCGGCGCACCGGGACGACCGCCCTGGCCACTGCCGGGCAACGCGGCCCGCGGTCCCTGACCGGGGTTGAGCCGTCCGCCCGAGGGGGCACCGGCGCCGAGCGCGCCACCGTCCGCACCGCCGCCGAGGGCACCGCCCTGGCCGTTGCCGCCGCCACGGCGGGCCGCGGCCACACCGGCGGCGGCCTGAGCCCCGGCCGGGGAACCGGGGGCGCCCTGACCGGGCTTCGGCTGGGGCTTCTTGCCACCCTGGGCGACATCCACGGGCAGCATGACCAGCGCGGTCGTACCACCGGAGTCGGACGGGCGCAGCTGGATGCGGATGCCGTGTCGCTGGGACAGCCGGCCGACCACGAACAGACCCATGCGGCGGGAGACCGAGACGTCCACGGTGGGCGGCGAGGCGAGCCGCTCGTTGATCGCCGCGAGGTCCTCGGGGGAGAGGCCGATACCGGTGTCGTGGATCTCGATCAGCACCCGGCCGTCGGGAAGGGCGTGACCGGTGACCTTGACCTTGGTCTGCGGGGAGGAGAACGAGGTCGCGTTCTCCAGCAGCTCGGCGAGCAGGTGCACGAGGTCGTTGACCACGCGGCCGGCCACTTCGGTCGTCGGCACCGCGGCCAGCTCGATGCGCTCGTACTGCTCCACCTCGGACGCGGCGGCACGGAGCACGTCGACCAGCGGGACCGGGCGGGTCCAGCGACGGCCGGGCTCTTCACCGGCGAGGACCAGAAGGTTCTCACCGTTACGGCGCATGCGGGTCGCGAGGTGGTCGAGCTTGAAGAGCGAGGACAGCTGGTCCGGGTCGGCCTCGCGGGACTCCAGTTCGGAGATCAGCGACAGCTGACGCTGGATAAGACCCTGGGAGCGGCGCGAGAGGTTGGTGAACATCGCGTTGACGTTGCCCCGCAGCAGGGCCTGCTCGGCGGCGAGGCGGACCGCCTCGCGGTGCACGTCGTCGAAGGCCGCGGCCACGCGGCCGATCTCGTCCCGGGAGTGCACACCGACCGACTCCACGGACGTGTCCACGTCCTGCGGGTCGGACTCGGACAGCTGCTTGACCAGCTCGGGCAGCCGGTCCTGGGCGACCTTGGTGGCGGTCTCCTGGAGGCGGCGCAGCGAGCGGATCATGGACCGGGCGACGACGAACGCGCCGACCAGGGAGACACCGAGGACCAGCAGGATCAGCGCACCGGAGATGATCGCCTCGCGCTCGGACTCGCTGCGCAGTTCGCGAGCCTTCTGCTCCATCTCCTCAAGGAGCGTGTGCTCGATGTTGCCCATCTGCTGGATCTTGGTCGAGCTGTCGTCGACCCAGTCCTTGTACGAGCGCCGGTCCAGGTCGGCAAGGCCCTCCGGCCGGCCGAAGGCACGGCTGGCGTACTGCTCGGAGGCCTCGATGTTCGAGTTGCCGTCCTCGATGGGTTGCAGGAGCTCCTCGGCGTCGTCGTCGCCGTAGATGCTCCGGAAGGTGTTGAGCTCGGACGCCTCGCTGTCGAGCGCGCCCTGGCCGTACAGCCGGTCGGTCTCGGAGAGGTTGCCGAGCGTCTTGTTGGACGCGGGCAGCGCCGCCGCGAGGATCGCGCGCTGGCTGGACGCGTACTCCTTGGCGGAGGAGAAGGCCGCCAGGGCACGCGTGCGCTGGATCATGTCCGGGTTGCTGGTGGCCTCGGCCATGTCCTGGGAGAGGTCCAGCAGGTGGGTGATCAGGCGGTGGTAGGACTCCACCGTCTGGGTGGCGTTGCCCTTGGTGTCGTAGGCGTCGCTGCGGATCGTGCTCAGCGTGTCCAGGTCGCGGACCAGGCCGACGAGGCTGTCGCGGACACCCTGGAGGTTGCCGTCAGTGCCCGCGGTGTCGATGTCCTCGGCGGCGTTGATGAAGTTGGTGGCGGCCCGGTCCGTCTTGTCCCGGTAGCCCTTGACCAGGATGTTGCTCGCCGTGGAGTTGTGCGCCAGCGGGCCGGCCGACTGGTCGCGCTCGTCCTGGAGGGCGGCGGCCAGCTCGGTGGCCTGCTTCGTCATCTCGGTCAGCAGCTTCATGTTGTCCAGCTGCTGGATGTCGTCCATGGAGTCGTTGATCCGCAGCGCGCCCAGCGAGGTGGCCGCCACCACGGGGAGCGCCAGCAGCGACACCAGGCGTGTGGAGATACGCCAGTTGCGCAGGGCTACCCGTGATCCGGGGCCGTTCGGCCCCTTCGGGGGCTTCACCGGTGGCGTGGCCGGGGCCGCCGGGCCCGAGGACGCCGACGTGCCGAGGCGCCCGGGGCCGGAACCACCGTCGCCGGACGGGGCCGAGCCCGGGTTCTGGGCGTGCTGGGGGGAGGAACCGCCGACATTGGGGCCAGTCCCGCCGTGCTGCTCCGGCTCGGCCGAAGCGCTGCCATCCCTCTTGAAACGTCCCTGCACTAGCGTCGCAACCTCTGGACCAGGCGCTCCTCCGCAGAACGGCGGAGCACGGTGTCGGCGTCGTGGGGAGCGCCCTGAATGCGCGCCCCGGGTGGTCGTGAGTGACCGGCGCTGGCTCCCCCTTCTCACCGCCGCTCGGCGCTTCTCTGCGCCCCCTGTGCGCCGGCTCGATATCCGCGGCGGTCCGTGGAATTCCAGCACAGTGCCGGATCTCCAACAAGGTCCATGGGCCAGACCGTGACCTACGTGACACCACGTGAGGGTCGCGTCACCGGGTGTGGAAAGCGTTCTCGTCGATAACGGGCATAAGCCCGCGAGTCGCCCCGTGGGGGCAGGTGTCCCAGTCGCCATGATCAGGAGCGGAATGATGGGTTCAGGGGGTCAATGTCCGTTTCGTTAGGGTGGGTTGAGGCTCGGAATTGTCCGGTTTGCCCATAGGTCAGTGAGCAAACTCACATGCTGATCATGAGGTCTTCGCGGCTTCGGAGGGGAATGGCATGTTTAGCCTGACGCTTTACAAGAGAGACGTATCTGTGAGGTCGAGTACACCGTGAAGACGACGATGATGTTCCGCAACATTGCCAACCCGCGGCGCACGACGCTGGTGCACCTCAAGGACGCCGACGCACTGCAGACCCCGGAGCAGCCGGAGCACTCGCTCGACCTCCCGGCCCAGACCGCCAACCCGCGGCGCACGGTCCTGATGGAGATCCCGGTCTCCGCCGCCGCAGAGTAGTCGACGCGGCACGGCAGTGGACGAGGCCCCCCGGTCGCCGGGGGGCCTTCTTCGTGCCCCGTGCGTCAGGCGTCGGCGAGTATTTTTCTGGCCGCACTCAGCTTCTTCCAGTGAAGCTCACCCAGTTTGTTCAACGCCTGGGCGTCTGCCTTGATCATTTCTTTCTGTATCGAGGACTCGGCGTCGAACCAGACGTCCAGGAGGCCGGTTCTCTCTTTGCATGAGACGTCGGCCACCGCCGTCTTCTTCTCCTTGGCCGACAGCTTTCCTTGACGGAAGGAAGGTGTCGCCAGCGCTGCCATCGGGGAGGCGTAGTCGTATCCCTCCTTCTTCATGCAGGAGGACCATTTGTCGAAGACCGCCCGAACCTGCGGTGTCTTCTGGGAGTTCTCGAAGCTCTCCGTCGAAATGCGGCTCGCCACCTCGGCTCCGGCCTTGTCCTCGTACGGTTTGCGGAAGCTCAGAATCGCTGACCCGAGACAGCCGTGATCCGGTATCTCCTTCCCCTGATACTGCAGCCCCGCGCTCTTCGTCGAATCCTCCGTGGGCGAGGTCTTTCCGTACAGGACCTTGATCTGGTCCTCGGTGAGCCTGGCTTCCGGTACGGATTGCTGCGGCGGCATCCGGTATCCGTAGCGGGCCGCGCTGTCCATGTCCGTTATCCCGTACCGGCGATCCTGTGCGACGGCCGGGGCCGGATTCTTTGTGGGCCGGTAGGTGAGGCCGAAGTCCTTCATACAGTCACGGGCCAGTATCTGCTCGGCCGAACGGATCACCTCGTAGTCGGCGTCGCTGTAGCTGTAGACGGCGATGGGCAGCCGGAAGGTGTAGCCCTTCTGCCCAGGTGACGAGGGACTCGGCTCGGCTTCGGGCGTAGCGGCGGAGGGGGTCGGGGAGCGCTGGGCCGATGGTTCGTGCGAACCGCAGCCGACCAGCAGCGAGAGGGACAGAACAGGGATCGCCAAACGTCTCATGAGTCCAGATGTCTCTTGGAATGTACGACTCGGGCTTCCTGAAAACAGCGGATCCCCGCGCAGGGCCGATCGCTCCGCGCGGGGTCGTGTGCTGTTTCCCTACAGGTGGCGGGTCAGTTCCACTTGTAGCAGTTCGTGCCGTTCCGGCTGAAATCGAAAGAGGCGTTCTCGTTGTACGTCCTGGCGAGCCTGTCGGTGGAGGCCATGGGAGCGAACGTGTCGCAGGCGCCGCCGTAGTTGCTGTAGAAGAAGACCGTGGCGATATGGTCGGGGCTCGCGTTCCAGAACGACGCCGCGTTGTTCTTCACGGCCTGGCCCTTGCCGGCCCCGGAGGACAGGAAGGTGTAACCCGCGAGGTTGGACACACCGTCGTCCGTGAAAGCGGTGTGCGAACCCGACATGCCACTGTTGAAATAGAAGAGGGCGCAGTCGTTGGCCCAGGTGGGACAACCCTCTCTCGCCTCCGCGTGTGCCATCGGAGCCATACCCAAGACCGCCACGGCCGCAGCGGGAACTGCCATTGCCAGAGAAAGGGCCTTACGTGTGGACTTCATGGATTCCCCTCGTTTGTGAATGTGCTGAGTGCCATTCGCAAAGATGACCCTAAAGAGGATGAAGGGATCACGACAAGCGATTTCCGGCCAGTGGCGTGGCCGGGGTGTGATGGGTGCGCGGGGCCCGTACTCCCGCCCCGCCGCCCGGTGCCCGAGGGCCGGGACCGGTTAGCCTGGAGCGTCCACAGTCGGCCGTCGAACCCACCAGCCGGCCAACGCACGCACAGTTCTCAGTGAGGGGCGCCAGGATCCCGTGCGCATCGCCAGATTCTCCATCGACGGGAACGTCGCCTTCGGCGCGGTCGAGGGCGACAGGCCGGACGAACTTGTCCTCGACATCATCAAGGGCATCCCGTTCGCGGACTTCGAGCTCTCCGGTACGAAGGTCCCGCTGAGCAAGGTGCGTCTGCTGCCCCCCGTGCTCCCCAACAAGGTCGTGGCGTACGGCCGTAACTACGCGGACCACGCGAAGGAACTCGGCAACGAGGTCCCGGACGTCCCCTTCGCCTTCTTCAAGCCCTCCACCTCGGTGATCGGCCCCGGCGACCAGATCCAGTACCCGTCCTTCTCCGCGGACGTCCACCACGAGGCCGAACTGGCCGTCGTCATCGGCCGCATGTGCCGCGAGGTCCCGCGCGAGCGGGTCAAGGACGTGATCTTCGGCTACACCTGCGCCAACGACATCACCGCGCGGGACGTCCAGAAGCGCGAGAAGCAGTGGGCCCGGGCCAAGGGCTTCGACACCTCCTGCCCGCTGGGCCCCTGGGTGGAGACGGACCTGGACCTCCAGGCGGCCTCCGACCTGACGATCCAGCTCACCGTCAACGGCGAACAACGCCAACTCGGCCGCACCAGCGAGATGATCCACTCGATCGAGGATCTGATCGTCAACATCTCCGAGGCCATGACGCTGCTCCCCGGCGACGTGATCCTCACGGGCACCCCGGCAGGCGTCGGGCCGCTCACCGTCGGCGACGAGGTCGCCGTCACCATCGAAGGCATCGGCACTCTCACCAACAAGGTTGTCAAGCGTGGCTAGCGCACCCGTCCGCGTACGTTTCTGCCCCTCGCCCACCGGTAACCCCCATGTGGGCCTGGTCCGCACCGCCCTGTTCAACTGGGCCTTCGCCCGGCACCACCAGGGCACGCTCGTCTTCCGCATCGAGGACACCGACGCGGCCCGCGACTCCGAGGAGTCCTACAACCAGCTGCTCGACTCGATGCGCTGGCTGGGCTTCGACTGGGACGAGGGCCCCGAGGTCGGCGGCCCGCACGCGCCGTACCGCCAGTCGCAGCGCATGGACCTCTACAAGGACGTCGCCGCCAAGCTCCTGGACGCCGGCCACGCCTATTACTGCTACTGCTCCCAGGAGGAGCTGGACACCCGCCGCGAGGCCGCCCGCGCCGCCGGCAAGCCGTCCGGCTACGACGGCCACTGCCGCGACCTGAGCGCCGAGCAGGTCGAGGAGTACAAAGCCCAGGGCCGTACCCCCATCGTCCGCTTCCGCATGCCCGACGAGACGATCACCTTCACGGACCTTGTCCGCGGCGAGCTGACGTTCACGCCGGAGAACGTCCCGGACTACGGGATCGTACGGGCCAACGGCGCACCCCTCTACACGCTGGTCAACCCGGTCGACGACGCGCTGATGGAGATCACGCACGTCCTGCGCGGCGAGGACCTGCTGTCCTCCACGCCCCGGCAGATCGCCCTGTACAAGGCGCTGATCGAGCTGGGCGTCGCGAAGTACGTGCCGGCCTTCGGTCACCTGCCGTACGTCATGGGGGAGGGCAACAAGAAGCTCTCCAAGCGCGACCCGCAGGCCTCGCTCAACCTCTACCGGGAGCGCGGCTTCCTGCCCGAGGGTCTGCTCAACTACCTGTCCCTGCTGGGCTGGTCGCTCTCGGCGGACAAGGACATCTTCACCACCGACGAGCTGGTCGCGGCCTTCGACATCGCGGACGTGAACCCCAACCCGGCCCGCTTCGACCTGAAGAAGTGCGAGGCGATCAACGCCGACCACATCCGCCTGCTGGACGTGAAGGACTTCACGGAGCGCTGCGCACCGTGGCTGAAGGCCCCCTTCGCCCCGTGGTCCCCGGAGGACTTCGACGAGGCGAAGTGGCAGGCGATCGCGCCGCACGCGCAGACCCGCCTGAAGGTCCTCTCGGAGATCACGGACAACGTCGACTTCCTCTTCCTCGCCGAGCCGGTCTTCGACGAGCCGAGCTGGGCCAAGGCCATGAAGGAGGGCTCCGACGCCCTGCTCCGCACGGCCCGCGAGAAGCTGGAGTCGGCGGACTGGACCTCGCCGGAGTCCCTGAAGGAAGCGGTCCTGGCGGCCGGCGAGACCCACGGCCTCAAGCTCGGCAAGGCCCAGGCCCCGGTCCGTGTCGCCGTCACCGGCCGCACGGTCGGCCTGCCGCTCTTCGAGTCCCTGGAGGTCCTGGGCAAGGAGACGACGCTGGCCCGCATCGACGCGGCGCTGGCGAAGCTGGCCGCGTAGGGCACGCACGCGTGAGGGGCGGCAACCGGGGTTTCCGGTCGCCGCCCCTCACGCGTCACTGTCAGTGGTGCGCACTACTGTTCCGGCTCACCCGCACAAGATCCGGAAAGGCGCTGCCATGCCGATGTCCCCACGCGACTACACCTGGCTGTTCACGCCGGGCAGCACCTTCGCCTACGAGTCCGGGACCACCGGCGTGATCCACCTGGCCGGGGGAGGGGAGCTCGACCTGCCCACCGGACGGGTCGTCGCCTGCGATCCGTTCGTCTACCTCGGCTCGGGGGACATCGAGCCGTTCACGGTCTCCGTGCCCCCTGGCCGCTACCGCGTGGAGGCGGCCGTCGCGACCCTCGCCCGGCCCGACGAACCCCCGGCCGACGAGCCCCCGGCCGACGAGCCCCACCTGAGGGTGGCGGCCCTCCGCCTGGTCATACGCGACGACCCCACCACGGCCTGGGAGTTGGCCCTGCGCCCCGACCAGGATCCCGCGGAGCTCAAGGACGACGAGTTCTTCGGCTACGGCGTGGACGCCGGGACCGGCTGCTTCTACGACGCCGCGGCCGAGGAGGCATTTCCGGAGGCGCAGGAGGACGAGGGGCCGCTGTGGGACGCCTTCGAGGACGGTGACTGGTCCGGGGGCCCGCACCTGGTCACCTCCCCCTCCACCGGCCACACCCTCGTCGCCGTCACCTCTGGCTGGGGCGACGGCTGCTATCCCACCTGGATCGGACGCTCCGCCTCCGGCGAGGTCACCTGCTTCCTCACGGACTTCTTCGTCGCGCCCGATCCGTCCTGAGAGGCGCCAAGCGCCGGACGCGGGCCCGGACGCCGGGTTACCGTCGGATCATGAGCATTCGGGCCGTGGTCTGGGACGTCGACGACACCCTCTTCGACTACACGAGGGCCGACCGCATCGGAATGCGTCTGCATCTGACGGCCGAGGGGCTGCTGGAGGCGTACGAGAGCGTCGAGCAGGCCATCGCGCGGTGGCGGGCGGTCACCGATGCCCAGTGGGCGCGGTTCTCTGCGGGCGAGGTCGACTTCCAGGGGCAGCGGCGGGACCGGGTACGGGTGTTCCTGGGCGAGGAGTTGACCGACGCGGAGGCCGACGCCTGGTTCCAGCGGTACATCGCGCACTACGAGACCGCCTGGGCGCTCTTCCCCGATGTACTGCCCGCCCTGGACGCCCTCTCCGCCAGCCACCGGCACGCGGTCCTGTCCAACTCCAGCATCCACGTCCAGGACCACAAGCTGCGCGTCCTCGGTGTGCACCACCGCTTCGAGGCCATCCTGTGCGCGGCCGAGCTGGGTGTCTCCAAGCCCGAGGCCGGCGCCTTCCTCGCGGCCTGCGAGGCTCTGGAGCTGGCCCCGCACCAGGTGGCGTACGTCGGGGACCACCCGGAGATCGACGGCCGGGGCGCCGCCGAGGCCGGGCTGCTGTCGGTCTGGATCGATCGCAAGGGCGGTGTGCACGCCGATACCGCCGCGCCCTCCGGGCCGCACCGCATCGCCTCGCTCGCCGAACTCCCCGCGGTCCTCGGCGCGGATACCCGTTTTGGAGCCCCGTCCACCTTCGGGTAATGTTCTTCCTGCGCCGCCGGGGAGCGGGCCGAAAGGTCCAAACCGGAGGAGCGAACTAGAACAAGATCCCCTCCGGGGCTTGCGTTCCAGTGGCCTATGGTGTAATTGGCAGCACGACTGATTCTGGTTCAGTTAGTCTTGGTTCGAGTCCAGGTAGGCCAGCTCGCAGAGCTCATCTGCAGGCGGAGATCAACTCCGCGAAGCCCCCGTTGTGTAGCGGCCTAGCACGCTGCCCTCTCAAGGCAGTAGCGCCGGTTCGAATCCGGTCGGGGGTACAGATCCTTCCCGGAGGGTCAGTCAGGGTCGCACCCGCTGACCCTCACGCAGGATCGCTAGGGCCCCCGTTGTGTAGCGGCCTAGCACGCCGCCCTCTCAAGGCGGTAGCGCCGGTTCGAATCCGGTCGGGGGTACGGAACTGGTCTAAACCACATTGGTCTATGGTGTAATTGGCAGCACGACTGATTCTGGTTCAGTTAGTCTTGGTTCGAGTCCAGGTAGACCAGCTCGGACCTGCGGCGGTACTAAACGCATGCAGGCTCCACGCCCCCGTTGTGTAGCGGCCTAGCACGCCGCCCTCTCAAGGCGGTAGCGCCGGTTCGAATCCGGTCGGGGGTACAAAACGAAGGCTCTTCGCTATGGCGGAGGGCCTTCGCTGCGTTCCGGGGCCAGCGGTGTCCCGGCTCATTCGAAACCGTATCTGCGGGTCGACTCCTCCTCCTGGGCCAGTCGGTGCAGTGCCCGGAGCAGCGGTTCCACGAACGAGCACCACGCCCAGCACCACGACCTCGGCCTTCTCGGCCTCCGACACATCTGACTCCATGAACGCCATGTCCAGCTCTGCCACTTGGCGCATCAACCGGCGTAGGGCACGAGCATGTCGGGACTCCAGTCGCAGCCGAGCCGGCGCAGCGCGGCCGGCGCCACCACCAGGGAGCGGAACGAGGGGGAGACGCCTGTCATGGCCTGTCCGCGTCCGGCTCCGGCATCTGCGGCAGCGCTCAGACCGTGGCGCCCAGCCGCATCGCACGGGGCAGCGAGTCGTCGTCGACGTGCCCCAGCACCTCCCTGACCGTGGCCACCGGCACCTTGCCGAGCTGGATCATCGCCCGCACCAGTCGCAGCCGGCGCAGATGCTCCTCGTCGTACTCGGCCGTCGTGGCGTCGATCTGCCGACCGGGCGGCAACAGCCCTTCGCGCAGGTAGTACTTGATCGTCGCGGTGGACACCCCGCTGCGTTCTGAGTTCGGCCAGCCGCATCTCGCCGGAGCGAGGGCTGCTGTCGCATGTGCTGCTGACGGCCTCGCCGCGGACGTACTACGTCGTCCAGTACTGGGAGTCGAAGGAGAAGCTCTACGCCTACGCGCACTCGCCGGAGACGTTCCACCACAGGGCGTGGGCGATCATCAACCGCAGGGAGAAGGCGGGGAAGGTGCGTCAGCACGTGGGGTTGTGGCACGAGGTGTATGTGGTGCCGGAGGGGTCGTACGAGTCGATCTACGCCGACATGCCGGCGTTCGGGTTGGCGCGGCGCATGGTCAGGTGCCGGTCGCTGCGCGCGGGCGGTACGCGAAGGAGAGGTTCGCTCATCGGGCCGGGAGCATGTGACCCACTGCCGGGGGCGGGTGCACGCCTGTGGTGGGTTGCTCGCGCGGTTCCCCGCGCCCCCAGGTGGGGCATCAGCCCGTCGGTCCAGGACCTGCCGCGGCGTTGAGGCCGGTCCCAGTTCCGACAGGGTGGGTTTCTCAGCCCGTACGCCGCAGCGCCTCGGAGAGGCGGGCCGCCGCGTCGATGACCGCCTGGGCGTGCATACGGCCCGGGTGGCGGGTCAGGCGCTCGATGGGGCCGGAGACCGAGACGGCGGCCACCACGCGGTTGGAGGGGCCGCGGACGGGTGCGGAGACGGACGCGACGCCCGGCTCGCGCTCGCCGATGGACTGGGCCCAGCCGCGGCGCCGTACGCCCGACAGGGCCGTCGCCGTGAAGCGGGCGCCCTGCAGGCCCCGGTGCAGGCGCTCCGGCTCCTCCCAGGCCATCAGGATCTGGGCCGAGGAGCCCGCCTTCATCGTGAGCGTCGAGCCGACCGGGACCGTGTCCCTGAGGCCGGACAGGCGCTCAGCCGCGGCGACGCAGATGCGCATGTCGCCCTGGCGGCGGTAGAGCTGCGCGCTCTCGCCGGTGATGTCACGCAGGTGCGTGAGCACCGGGCCGGCCGTCGCGAGGAGACGGTCCTCGCCGGCGGCCGCGGCCAGCTCGGCGAGGCGCGGGCCCAGAATGAAACGGCCCTGCATGTCGCGTGCCACCATGCGGTGGTGTTCCAGAGCCACGGCCAGCCGGTGGGCCGTGGGTCGTGCCAGTCCGGTGGCCGCGACCAGTCCTGCGAGGGTGGCGGGTCCGGACTCCAGAGCGCTCAGAACAAGGGCTGCCTTGTCCAGAACGCCGACGCCGCTACTGTTGTCCATGAAACGATACTCACGTCTCACTCTGTGAAACGCAAGTTCCTTTTTTCGTGAGACGCGCAACCCTTGTAGGCACAGTGGCCCGCGAATCAGAACGGGCATGGCGGCGAGTGCCCGGGAACAGGGGCCATGGGAGTCGCCTCCACAAGATCTTCTAGTTGAGGTCGGCGCACCTTTGGCCGACCGGAGGGAAAGCGATGGGTAGGACACTCGCGGAGAAGGTCTGGGACGACCACGTCGTCCGGCGCGCCGAGGGCGAGCCCGACCTCCTCTTCATCGATCTGCACCTGCTGCACGAGGTGACCAGCCCGCAGGCCTTCGACGGTCTGCGCAAGAGCGGTCGCCCGGTGCGCAGGCTCGACCTGACCATCGCCACCGAGGACCACAACACCCCCACCCTCGACATCGACAAGCCCATCGCGGACCCGGTCTCCCGCGTCCAGCTGGAGACGCTGCGCAAGAACGCCGCCGAGTTCGGGGTGCGCCTGCACTCGCTGGGCGACGTCGAGCAGGGTGTCGTCCACGTCGTGGGCCCGCAGCTGGGTCTGACCCAGCCCGGTATGACGGTCGTCTGCGGCGACTCCCACACCTCCACGCACGGCGCCTTCGGCGGTCTGGCGTTCGGCATCGGCACCTCCCAGGTGGAGCACGTGCTGGCCACCCAGACGCTGCCGCTGGTGCGCCCGAAGACCATGGCCATCACGGTCGACGGCGAGCTGCCCGAGGGCGTCACCGCCAAGGACCTGATCCTGGCGATCATCGCCCGGATCGGCACCGGCGGCGGCCAGGGCTACGTCCTGGAGTACCGCGGCTCCGCCATCGAGAAGCTCTCGATGGAGGCCCGGATGACCATCTGCAACATGTCGATCGAGGCCGGCGCCCGCGCGGGCATGATCGCCCCCGACGAGACCACCTTCGACTACCTCGAGGGCCGGGTGCACGCCCCCAAGGGCGAGGACTGGGACGCGGCCGTCGCGTACTGGAAGACGCTGAAGTCGGACGAGGACGCGGAGTTCGACGCCGAGGTCGTCATCAAGGCCGAGGAACTGTCGCCGTTCGTCACCTGGGGCACCAACCCCGGCCAGGGCGCGCCGCTTTCGGCGGACGTCCCCGATCCCGCTTCGTACGAAGACGCTTCGGAGCGCCTCGCCGCCGAAAAGGCCCTGGAATACATGGGGTTGGAGGCCGGCCAGCCGCTGCGCTCCATCAAGGTGGACACCGTCTTCGTAGGTTCGTGCACCAACGGCCGTATCGAGGACCTGCGCGCCGCCGCCGAGCTCGTCAAGGGCCGCAAAGTCGCCGACGGCGTACGGATGCTGGTCGTTCCCGGCTCCGCGCGCGTGGGCCTGCAGGCCGTCTCCGAGGGCCTGGACGTCGTCTTCAAGGAGGCCGGCGCCGAGTGGCGGCACGCGGGCTGCTCGATGTGTCTGGGCATGAACCCCGACCAGCTGGCCCCCGGTGAGCGCTCCGCGTCCACCTCCAACCGCAACTTCGAGGGCCGGCAGGGCAAGGGCGGTCGTACGCACCTGGTGTCGCCGCAGGTCGCGGCCGCGACCGCCGTGCTCGGCCACCTGGCTTCGCCCGCCGACCTGTCCGACGCCCCTGTCGCCGCTGGAGTCTGAGAGTCATGGAAGCATTCACCACGCACACCGGCCGGGCCGTCCCGCTGCGCCGCTCGAACGTCGACACCGACCAGATCATCCCTGCTCACTGGCTCAAGAAGGTGACCAGGGACGGGTTCGAGGACGGACTGTTCGAGGCCTGGCGCAAGGACGAGAAATTCATCCTCAACCAG
This sequence comes from Streptomyces sp. NPDC048420, assembly GCF_040651535.1. Taxonomy (NCBI): domain Bacteria; kingdom Bacillati; phylum Actinomycetota; class Actinomycetes; order Kitasatosporales; family Streptomycetaceae; genus Streptomyces; species Streptomyces sp. NPDC048420. The sequence goes on along the minus strand of NZ_JBEZKG010000010.1, from coordinate 277,423 downwards.
CCCGAGCGCAAGGGCGCCACGGTGCTGGTCGCCGGCCCCGACTTCGGCACTGGCTCCTCCCGTGAGCACGCGGTGTGGGCGCTGCAGAACTACGGCTTCAAGACCGTGATCTCCTCCCGCTTCGCCGACATCTTCCGCGGTAACTCGCTCAAGAACGGCCTGCTCACGGTCGTTCTGGACCAGAAGATCGTGGACGCGCTCCAGGAGCTGAGCGAGAAGGACCCCGAGGCCGAGATCACGGTCGACCTTCAGGCCCGCGAAGTGCGCGCCGAGGGCATCACCGCGAGCTTCGAGCTGGACGAGAACTCCCGCTGGCGGCTGCTGAACGGCCTGGACGACATCTCCATCACCCTCCAGAACGAGGCCGACATCGCCGCGTACGAGGCCAAGCGGCCCTCGTACAAGCCGCGGACGCTCGAGGTCTGACCCGGAGCCGTCCAACAGGTCGAATTCCGGCCACCGCGACACCCCCGCCGTACCCCCGATCAGCCCGATCGGGGGTACGGCCGTGTCTGGGCCCGGCCCGCCTCGCACCGTGCGACACGCCCGCTCAACTTCCCACGTTACGGCGGGTGTTGTCGGGGTACGCGTCCCTTGTAGCCGTGGCTTCCGCATGTGCCCGGAAGGCCGTTTGAGGCGGCAGTTGCACCCCTAGCAGGCGACAACTCGCCCCAGATGGCACAATCTGTGCATGGAACACGACGGCCAACTCGAGCTCTACGCGGCAGTCGCGGACCAACTCAAGGAAGCGCACACAAGAGTGCGCGCACTGCAAGTCCCGGAGGGCGTACGGATGGCGCTGACCCGGAAGCTGCTGGTCATTACGGCCGCGGCCAAGCACGACGTCGTCGAAGCGACAAGGCGTCTGGAGCGGTTCACCGCTGACCTCGACGCGGGTCGAATCCCGGAAGAGGAACGCTGAACAAGTCCAGAGCAGCCGAGTTCGTTGCGGCACAAGGGTGATAAGCCCGTTTCGTGTTTGATTTGCGGTATATATCTGCCTAACGTGCGAAAAAGCTTGAACATTTTCGTTCGGGCGATGTCTCCGAAGGGGAAGACGTGAACAAGGCGCAGCTCGTAGAAGCGATTGCCGACAAGGTGGGCGGCCGCCAGCAGGCCGCCGACGCGGTCGACGCGGTCCTGGACGCCATCGTCCGCGCGACGGTGGCGGGCGACAGGGTCTCGGTCACCGGCTTCGGTTCGTTCGAGAAGGTCGACCGTCCGGCCCGTTACGCCCGCAACCCCCAGACGGGCGAGCGGGTTCGGGTCAAGAAGACCTCTGTTCCGCGCTTCCGTGCGGGCCAGGGCTTCAAGGACCTGGTGAGCGGCACGAAGAAGCTCCCGCGCGGCGGCGAGGTCGCCGTCAAGAAGGCGCCCAAGGGCAGCCTGACGGGCGGGGCTTCCGCGACGGTCAAGAAGGCTGCCGCGAAGAAGGCCACCACCAAGACCGCGGCCGCGAAGAAGACCACCGCGAAGAAGACGACGGCCAAGAAGACCACGGCCACCGCGAAGAAGACCACGGCGAAGAAGGCGCCCGCCAAGAAGACGACGGCGACCGCCAAGACCACCGCCGCGAAGAAGACCACCGCCAAGAAGGCGACGGCCAAGAAGGCCCCGGCGAAGAAGGCGACCGCCAAGAAGGCGCCCGCCAAGAAGTCGGCGGCTCGCACCACCACCGCCAAGAAGGCCACCGCCCGCAAGAGGTAAGGGCACAGGGGCACTCACGCGCTGGGCCGGACTCCGTGTCGGAGTCCGGCCCGCGGCGTGTCAATGGGGGTCAGAAGGTCTGCAGGGTGACGAGGGTGATCTTGTCGCCGTCCTGCTCGATGCGGACGCGCTGACCCGGGCGCAGCAGACGGAGACCGCCTGCGTCGAAGGCCGGGGCGTCGAAGGGGACGGGCGTGCCGTCGTCCAGGAGGACCTGGCCGCTGCGGGTTTCGGGGTCGTATGTGTACGCGGTGGCCTGCATGGCGGTCAGCGTAGTGTCTGCGGGTCCGTTGTGGCTGGTCGCGACCCTAGGGAAGGCCCAGCAACCCTGCCGACACCGTTGCCGTGTGCTGTCCCACCCCCAGGGTGAGCGCGGTGCGCAGGTCGTCACCCGTGTCCACGTCCTGGCGTACGGAATCCACATGCGTGAGGCGGAGTTCTTCGGCGCCCGACATCCGATGGCGGGCGCGGGAATCCGGGCCGAAGGCGGGGCGCAATTCCTCGCTCCCTGCCGCGGCCAACAGCGTGGTCCCGGTCCCCGCCGCATCCGCAAGGAAAGCACGAGGGAATTCCGCCGCCGCATCGAGGACCCGGGCCAATTCCAGGGGGCGTAGAGCCGGGAGATCGGCGTTCAGGGCTGCCAACGGGCTTTCGGGGTGCAAAGACCGTACGACGGACGCCGCGTGCGCCAGGGCCGCGTTCAGGCCGCCTCCGGGCTCGTCGGGGACGATGCGGGCGCCCAGGGCCGCCAGCTCGCGGCCGGCCAGGGCGTCGTCCGTGACGACCGCCACACCCTCGACCGCCGGGCAGGCCAGCGCGGCCGTCACGGTGTCCTGGGCGAAGGCGAGGGCCAGACCCGGGCGCACCCCGTCGTCCGCGGTGTCCGAGAGCCTGCTCTTGGCACGCGACAGGGGTTTCAGCGGGATGACCAACGTCCACTGCACGAGTGTTCCGTCCTTCTCTTGTCGCGGCCATTGTCACTCAGTCGTCATGCGGCCCATCTGGCGGTGTCGGCGGCGGGGCGTACGGTGTTCTCGACAGACCGTCGGCCTGGGGCGACACTTGTGCGGCCCCCATGGCCCAAAGAGGAAGGTGCTCGCGTGCCCCGCCGCAGAATCGGCTTCTGGTACCGCTTGGCAGCGGTGATCGCCAAACCGCCGCTCGTGGTTCTGATCAAGCGGGACTGGCGCGGATCGGAGCACATTCCGGCCGACGGCGGATTTATCACCGCGGTCAACCACAATTCGCACATTGATCCCTTCGCGTACGCGCACTTCCAGTACAACACCGGCCGCGTTCCGCGATTCCTCGCGAAGAGCACTCTTTTCAACAAGGGATTCATCGGCGCCATGATGCGCGGCACCGGCCAGATTCCCGTCTATCGCGAGACCACGGACGCGCTCAGCGCCTTCCGGGCCGCGATCGAGGCCGTGGAACGCGGCGAATGCGTCGCCTTCTACCCGGAGGGCACCATCACCCGGGATCCCGAGCAGTGGCCCATGATCGGCAAGACCGGTGCCGCGCGCGTGGCCCTGCAGACCAAGTGCCCGGTGATCCCGGTCGCGCAGTGGGGTGCCAACGAACTGCTGCCGCCGTACGCCAAGAAGCTCAACGTCCTTCCGCGCAAGACCTCGCACGTCCTCGCGGGCCCGCCCGTGGACCTGTCGCGCTTCTACGACAAGGAGATGACCCAGGACCTCCTGAAGGAGGCCACAGAGGTCATCATGGCCGCCGTCACCGAGCAGCTGGAGAAGATCCGCGGCGAGAAGGCACCCGCGACGGCGTACGACCCGCGCCGCGAGCGGATCGAACAGCGACGCCGGACCGAGGTCGAGACCGGCCACGAGGGGGAGAAGACCAAGTGAGCAAGTCCGTCAAGGCGGCCGTCTTCGGCACCGGTTCATGGGGTACCGCCTTCGGCATGGTGCTCGCCGACGCGGGGTGCGAGGTCACCCTGTGGGCGCGGCGGCCCGAACTCGCGGAAGCGGTCAACTCCACGCGTACGAACCCCGACTACCTCCCCGGCGTCGAGCTCCCGGAGAACCTGAGGGCGACGGCGGACGCCGCCGAGGCCGCGCGCGACGCCGAGTTGACCGTCCTCGCGATCCCCTCGCAGACCCTGCGCGCCAACCTCGCCGAGTGGACCCCGCTGCTCGCGCCCGACACCGTCCTCGTCTCCCTGATGAAGGGCGTCGAACTCGGCTCGGCCATGCGGATGAGCGAGGTGATCGAGGACGTCGCCAAGGTGGGACAGGACCGCATCGCGGTGGTCACCGGACCCAACCTGGCACGGGAGATCGCCGCCCGGATGCCGGCCGCCGCCGTGGTCGCCTGCACCGACGAGACGGTGGCGCGGCGGCTCCAGGCCTCCTGCCACACGCCGTACTTCCGCCCGTACACCAATACGGACGTGGTGGGTTGCGAACTGGGCGGAGCCGTGAAGAACGTCATCGGGCTCGCCGTCGGCATCGCGGACGGCATGGGCCTCGGCGACAACGCCAAGGGCTCGCTCATCACCCGCGGACTGGCGGAGACGACCCGCCTGGGCCTCGCGATGGGCGCGGACCCCCTCACCTTCTCCGGACTCGCCGGTCTCGGCGACCTGGTGGCGACCTGCTCCTCGCCGCTCTCGCGCAACCACACCTTCGGCACCAACCTCGGCAAGGGCATGACCCTGCAGGAGACCATCGCGGTCACCAAGCAGACCGCCGAGGGCGTCAAGTCCTGTGAGTCCGTGCTGGATCTGGCCCGCAGGCACGGCGTCGACATGCCGATCACCGAGACCGTCGTCGGCATCGTGCACGAGGGCAAGTCGCCGGTGGTCGCCGTCAAGGAGCTGATGTCGCGCAGCGCGAAGCCCGAGCGACGCTGAGCAACCCGCCCGAGGGGCGCTGTATCAGGGCACTACCACCGGGTACTCTCAACGCGATATGAGCACCGAGAACCTCCCCCAGAGCCCTGAGCAGCCGCCTCGCAAGCCGCGCGTGGCCGTCGTGTTCGGCGGGCGCAGCTCCGAACACGGGATCTCCGTGGTCACCGCCGGCGCCGTACTGCGGGCCATCGACCGGACCAAGTACGACGTCCTGCCGATCGGCATCACCCAGGACGGCCGCTGGGCGCTCACCGCCGACGAACCCGAGCGCATGGCGATCACCGAGCGCCGTACGCCGAACGTCGAGGAACTGGCCGAGTCGAGCGAGGGCGGCGTGGTGCTCCCCGTCGACCCCGCGAACCGCGAAGTGGTCTACAGCGAGCCTGGATCGGTGCCCAAGGCGCTCGGTGAGGTCGACGTCGTCTTCCCCGTCCTGCACGGCCCCTACGGCGAGGACGGCACCCTCCAGGGCCTTCTGGAGCTCTCCGGTGTCCCGTACGTCGGCTCGGGTGTGCTCGCCTCGGCCGTCGGCCAGGACAAGGAGTACATGAAGCGGGTGTTCACCTCCTTCGGGCTCAAGGTCGGCCCGTACGTGGTGATCCGGCCGCGTGAGTGGGAGCGGGACGAGTCCGCCGCCCGCAAGAAGATCGTCGACTTCGCCGGCGAGCACGGCTGGCCGCTCTTCGTGAAGCCCGCGCGCGCGGGTTCGTCGATCGGCATCACCAAGGTCGACGACCTCGCAGGCCTCGACGAGGCGATCGCCGAGGCGCAGAGCCACGACCCGAAGATCCTGGTCGAGGCCGCGCTGCGGGGCCGCGAGATCGAGTGCGGGGTCCTGGAGTTCGAGGACGGCCCGCGCGCGAGCGTCCCCTCCGAGATCCCGCCGCCGGACACGCACGCGTACTACGACTTCGAGGCCAAGTACATCGACTCGACACCGGGGATCGTGCCGGCGCCGTTGAGTTCGGAGGAGACCGCCGAGGTGCAGCGTCTCGCGGTGGACGCCTTCGAGGCGGCGTCCTGCGAGGGCCTGGTCCGCGCGGACTTCTTCCTCACGGAAGAGGGCTTTGTGATCAACGAGATCAACACCATGCCCGGCATGACCCCGATCTCGATGTATCCCCAGATGTGGCAGGCGAGCGGGGTCAGCTATCCGGAGCTGGTCGCCCGGTTGATCGAGGCGGCGCTGCGCAGGTCGACGGGCCTTCGCTAGCGGGTCCCGGCTAGTCGGCGATCCCCTCGGGGATCGCCTTCTTTATGGCGGACGCCAGATCCACCAGCGGCGCCATACCGTCACCGGTGCGCTCCTCGGGGATGGACACCTCGACGTACGCCTTCCTGAGCGTCGTCGTGAACCGGAACGAGCCGTCGTCCTGCTTCTCCAGCAGCCAGCCCACTCCGTTCACCTCGACGCCGTCGGCCTCCGGGTCGTCCATCTTCGAGGGCCGCTCGACACCGCACCGCAGTATGATCGCCGGGTCACCCCAGCCCGCGGTCAGCGCGGACGCGGGCTCGGGATCTCGACGGTCCTGGTCGTCGACCTCGGACGGCAGTACCCGGTCCAGTTCTCGGCACAGCTTCGTGCCGCCCGCCCCCGGCGAGGGAACCGCCGCCGACGCGCTGTCGTCTGCGGAGGAGCAGCCCGCGACCGTGATCAGCAGGGCGAGTGCGGGCGGCCCGACGACGATGCGGCGCCGGTGGCGGAAGAAGTTCACCGGCCAAGGTTAGACGGGGGCTACAGATGGACCACCGGGCAGGTCAGGGTGCGGGTGATGCCGTCCACCTGCTGGACCTTCGCGACCACCATCCGGCCCAGGTCGTCTACGGTGTCGGCTTGTGCGCGGACGATCACGTCATACGGTCCTGTCACGTCCTCGGCCTGGATGACTCCAGGGATCTTGCTGATCGTCTCGGCGACGGTCGACGCCTTGCCGACCTCCGTCTGGATCAGGATGTACGCCTGTACCACGGAACCTCCAGGGCGGCCACGAGGATCATGTGGGGAAAAGGAACGCCACGGTATCGCGTCGCCGCTCGCCGCGGGGAGACCCAAGGGGGCGCGGACGCCCGCGCCGGGGTGCGGGCACGGAAGAAGTTGACGGTCCCCTCGACCGTATCGAGGACACTGATGACGCGCGACCGGGCACGGCACGGTACAGAAGGGGCGTAAGGGCAATGAAGGGCACTGTTGGTGAGCTCGGGGAGTTCGGGCTCATCAGGGAGCTCACCTCCCGTCTCACCACCACCCCGGCGGTCCGGGTGGGCCCCGGCGACGACGCCGCGGTGGTCGCCGCGCCCGACCGCAGGGTCGTGGCGAGCACCGACATCCTTCTGGAGGGCCGGCACTTCCGCCGTGACTGGTCCACGGCCTACGACGTGGGCCGCAAGGCCGCCGCGCAGAACCTCGCGGACATCGCCGCCATGGGCGCCGTACCGACCGCCCTGCTGCTCGGCCTGGTCGTACCCGCCGAACTCCCCGTGACCTGGCCCTCGGAGCTCATGGACGGCCTGCGCGACGAGTGCCAGGTCGCGGGCGCCTCGGTGGTCGGCGGGGACGTCGTACGCGGGGACACGATCATGGTCTCCATCACCGCGCTCGGCGATCTACGGGGCCAGGAGCCGGTGACCCGGGCCGGCGCGCAGCCCGGCGACCTCGTCGCGGTGACCGGCTGGCTGGGCTGGTCCGCGGCCGGCTACGCGGTGCTCTCCCGCGGCTTCCGCTCACCCCGGGCGTTCGTGGAGGCCCACCGGCGCCCCGAACCGCCGTACCACGCGGGCCCGGCCGCAGCCGCGCTCGGCGCGACCGCCATGTGCGATGTGAGCGACGGTCTGATCGCCGACCTCGGGCACATCGCCGAGGCCAGCAAGGTGCGGATCGACATCCGCTCCGGCGCGATCGACATCCCCTCCCAGATGAACGACATCGGGCAGGCCGTCGGTGTCGACCCCCTGCAGTGGGTGCTGACCGGGGGTGAGGACCACGCGATCGTGGCGACGTTCGCGCCGGAGGTGAAGCTCCCGGCCCGCTGGAAGGTGATCGGCGAAGTCCTCAACCCGTCGGCGCTGCCCCGGGTCACCGTCGACGGGGAGCCCTGGACCAGCAAGGGCGGCTGGGACCACTTCGGTGAGGACATCGAGTCGTGAAGCCCCTGGTGCTCACGGTGGCGGGGTCCGATTCGGGCGGAGGTGCCGGAATCCAGGCCGACTTGAAGACCATGCTCGCGCTCGGCGTGCACGGCATGAGTGTTGTCACGGCGGTCACCGCGCAGAACTCCCTCGGCGTGCAGGGGGCTTGGGAGCTGCCGGTGGAGGCGGTGCGGGCCCAGTACCGCAGTGTCGTGGACGACATCGGCGTCCAGGCCGTGAAGACCGGGATGCTCGCCTCGCCCGAACTCGTCGAGGCGGTGGCCGAGTTGATCGGTGCCACGGACGCACCCGCCGTGATCGACCCGGTCGGTGTCTCCAAGCACGGGGACTCCTTGCTGGCCTCGGAGGCGCTGGACTCCGTACGCCGGCGGCTGCTTCCGGCGGCCACCGTCGCGACGCCGAACCTCGACGAGGTGGCTCAACTCACCGGCGTACGGGTCGAGTCGGAGGAGCAGCTGCGCGAGGCCGCCGCGGCCGTCCTGTCGTACGGCCCGAAGTGGGTGCTCATCAAGGGCGGCCATCTCACCGGCGACGCCGTGGACCTGCTCACCGACGGCTCCGAGGAGCACTGGCTGCGCGCGCCCCGCTACGACAACCGGCACACCCACGGCACGGGCTGCACCCTCGCGTCCGCGATCGCGTCGCAGCTCGCGAAGGGACAGAGCGTGCCGGAAGCGGTGACGGCCGCCAAGGAGTACGTCACCGGTGCGATCGCCGCCGGGTTCGCGCTCGGCGGCGGGATCGGGCCCGTGGACCACGGCTGGGCTCTCGGGCGACCGGGTGGCCCGGCAGCTTGATGTCGGTCGCCGACTTCTCGGTCGCCGAGACCTTGGTCGGGTACGGCGAAAAGCCGGCCCACCTTGCGGTGGACCGGCTCTGCAGCGAACCAGCAGTGGCGCGCGCTTCAGCTGTGCGTCAGCGCGAGACCTTGCCGGCCTTGATGCACGAGGTGCAGGCGTTCACGCGCTTCGGCGTCCCGCCGACCACGGTACGGACGCGCTGGATGTTCGGGTTCCAGCGACGGGACGTACGGCGGTGCGAGTGCGAGATGTTGTTGCCGAAGCCCGGCCCCTTGCCGCAGACGTCGCAGTTGGCAGCCACGGGTCACTCCAAAGACTTCAGATGCACTTACGGTTGGATCCCGGCGGGCCGGGATCGAGATCGTAGGATCAGAGATCTGAGTGGCGCTGCCAGGGGAATGGCCCGATCTGCATCGGGCAACCGGAGCAGCATACAACGACTGCGCCAGTAGAACGAAACTACCATGGCTGATCAGCCCCCCGCTCCCGGCCCTCTTCCGGTGGACACCCGCCCGGGGTCTACGCTGCGTCCAGTCCAGCAGCCCGAGGAGGCGCAGGTGGCGCAGGTGCCGCAGACATTCTTCGATGCTGTCGCGGTGCGCACCTGGAGCGGCCTCGCGCTGCGGGCACTGGGGCGGGCGCGCGAGGAGATCGACGCGATCAACGTCTACCCCGTCGCCGACGGGGACACCGGCACGAACCTGTACCTGACGGCGGAGTCGGCGGCCGCGGCCGTGGACGCCGTGTTCGAGGCCCATGACGCCCACGGCTCGGGGAAACCGACGCTCGCCGACGCCACGCGCGCGATGGCGCACGGCGCCCTCATAGGCGCCCGCGGCAACTCGGGCACCATCCTCGCCCAGCTGCTGCGCGGCATGGCCCAGGTGCTCGCCGCCGACGGTGAGACGGTTCACACGGACGGCGAGGGACTCCGGCTCGCCCTGCGGCACGCGGCGGACTCCGCCCGCCAGGCCGTCGCCCACCCCGTCGAGGGCACGGTCCTCACGGTCGCCACGGCCGCCGCCGACGCGGCCGGGGGAGCGGAGGGCGACTGCGGGACGGTCGCCCGGGCCGCCTACGGCGGCGCCCTCGCCGCCCTCGCCGCGACGCCCGGCCAGCTGGCCGTCCTGGAACGGGCGGGGGTGGTCGACGCCGGCGGACGGGGCCTGGTGGCGGTGCTGGGGGCACTGGTGGAGACGTTCACGGGGGAGACGGTCGCCGCGGTCTCCGGTGCGTACGCGCGCGTGGAGGGCGGTTCACCCTCGGCGGTGGACGACAGTGCCCCCCTCGCCGACTCGGAGGAGTGCGCCGACGTCCTGGCGGCGGGGGGCCCCGCCTTCGAGGTGATCTACCTCCTGGAGGCCGACGACGCGGCCGTGGCGCGGTTGCGGGAGCGGCTCGACGGGCTCGGGGACTCGCTCGTGGTGGTAGGCGGCGACGGGCTGTGGAACGTGCATGTGCACGTCGACGACGCGGGCGCCGCCGTGGAGGCGGGCGTCGAGGCCGGACGGCCGTACCGGATCCGGATCACCCACTTCGGCATCGGCGACGTGCACACCACCGGCGCCGAACGGCCGCCCCGCGAGCGCGCCCAGCGGGCCGTCGTCGCCGTCGTGCCCGGTGAGGGCCTGGCCGGGCTGTACACCGAGGCCGGGGCGACCACCGTGCTCGCCCGTCCCGGGGAGCCGCCCGCGAGCGGGGAGCTCGTGGAGGCCGTACGACGCGCCCACGCGCGCGAGGTCGTGCTGCTGCCCAACGACGCCGACCTGCGCCACACCGCGGCCGCAGCGGCCGAGCAGGCCCGCGCCGAGGGCATCCGGGTCGCGCTGATCCCGACCCGCTCCGCGGTCCAGGGCATCGCCGCGCTCGCCGTGCACGAGCCGGAGCGCCGGTTCGACGAGGACGTCGTCCAGATGACCTCGGCGGCCGGCGCGACCCGTTACGCCGAGGTCGCCGTGGCGGAACGCCAGTCCTGGACCATGGCCGGCATCTGCCAGGCCGGGGACGTCCTCGGCCTCATCGACGGGGACGTGGCCGTGATCGGCTCGGACGTCACCGCCACCGCCGAGGGTGTCCTCGACCGCATGCTCTCGGCCGGCGGCGAACTCGTCACCCTCGTCCTCGGCGACGAGGCCCCCGAGGCCGTCGCCGAGCACCTGGAGGCGCGGGTGCGGGAGTCCTACCTCGCCGTGGACACGGTGGTGTACCGGGGCGGACGGCAGGGGGCCCTCCTGCTCATCGGGGTCGAGTAGGGCCCGGGGCGGGGGACCGGCGGGGAATCAGCCCTCCTGCTCCTCCATGAGCCCGAGTATCTGCTCGGCCTCGGCACGACGGGCCTGTGCCGTTTCGTCGTCGACGTCGCGACGGGTCTGTGGCGTCCTGTCGTCGACGTCGCGACGGGCCTGTGCCGTCCCACCGTCGACGTCGCGACGGAACCGTGTCGTCCCGTCGCCGGCACCGTAGGCGTCGAGCACCGCACGCGCGTGTGCCGCCGCCTCCGCCGGACGGCTCAGGTCGGCCGCCAGCCACCCCGCCGCGAGCTCGGCGCCGGTCCGGGCGTCGAGGGCGCCGTCGCCGAGCGAGGCGAACACCGCGATCGCCTCGGCGACCTCGGCCAGCGCCTCCTCCAGCACGGCCCGGATCGAGTCGTCCTCCGCGTCCTCGGGCACGGAACGGGCCAGCAGATCGCCGAACTGCCGGTGGGTGTGCCCGAGTTCGGAGACGAGCCGCTGCCGTGCCTCCTCGTCCGCCTGTACGTCCCCCAGCGCGGCCTCGCACTCCCGGACCGCGTCCGCCATCAACTCCCGTGCCGCGCCCGCCCCGTCGTCCTCAAAGCGCAGCGCGAGCCACGCGCGGGCGCGCAGGGAGCGGATGAGGCCGTGGACATTGCCGAGTTCGCGCCACAGGCCGCCCGCGCGTGCGTACGCCCGGTCCGCCTCGGCGGGCAGGCCGGCCGCCCCGAGGGACTCGGCGGCGAGGTGGGCGAGGGTCGCGTGGTCGTGCTGCTCGGGCCAGTGCCGGGCGATCTCGGCGGCCTGCAGACGCCGTTCGGCCGCCTCCCGGTGCTCGCCCAGCTCGCTCAGACAGTCGCCGAGCCACCACAGCGCCTGTACGACCGCCCCGTCGCTGTGCGTCTCGGCGCTCAGGTCGGGCAGCGCCGACTCCAGCACCTCCGCGGCCTCGGCCCACCGGCCAAGGCGCAGCAGGAACCCGCCCAACTGCTGCCTTGCCAGGGCGCCCAGCGTCGGGCCGTCCCCGGCCTCGTCGGCCCAGTGCGCGGCCTCCAGGGCATGCTCGGCGGCCTCCTCGGCGAGTCCTGTGCCGCCGACGACCTCGGCGAGCTGGAGGTGCAGCTGGGCCCGCCCGGCCGCCTCCAGGTGCGGTCCGCCGTGCTCCAGGGCCGCCCGCAGCGCCCGCTCGGTCCCGGCCGGGTCGCCCAGATGGTGCCTGAGTCCGGCGAGCCGGGCCTCGTACTCCACCGCGAACCACGGCAGCCCTGCCGCCACGAACCCCTCCGCGCCCCGCATGAACAGCTCCGCGGCCCCCGCCAGGTCCCCGGTCCGCGCGGCCAGCTCCGCCAGCATCGTCTGGGCCTCGGCGACCCGCGCGGCGAGCCGTACGTCGTCCCCGGTCCGCCCCTCCACGAGCGCGAGCACCTCCCGCACGGCCGACTCGGCAGCGGACAGGCACGCCTCGTCCCCGCTCTCGTGCACCCGCCGCATCAGGATCCGCGCCCGGGACATCAGCACCGACGCCGTCTGCGGCACCCCCGTGCCGTCCACGGCGTAGAGCGCGAGGATCTCGTCGTACGGCCCGGCGACCGCCGCCAGTGCCTCGTCCACTTCCCCTGTCAGCGCGCGTACGTACGCCGCACGTGTACGTGCCGCCAGCGCCTCTCCGGGGTCGCCTGCCTCCGTGTACAACTCCGCGGCCTGCTCGAACAGTTCGATGCCCGCGGGGCCCAGGTCCATCGCCGCGTGGTCGGCGATCTCCGCCCGGTCGCGCGGGTCCAGCCGCACGCCCTGCGCGGCCCGTCCGACCGCCGCCCACGCCTCCACGGCGTTCGGCTGCAGGGTGTCGGACAGACGCCGGGCCTCGGCGATCAGCGCCGGCAGATCGGGCTCCTGAGCGCTCGCGGGGACCGTCACCGGGGGAGTGGCGATCGTCCGGGTCGCCCGCACCCCCAGCGGCAGCCGTTCCACCAGCGGCCGCTGCGCCATACGCGCGCGTGCCCGTTCGCTGACATGGGCCGTGCCGTTGCGCTCGTCGAAGCGGGCGGCCAGCGTGAGCGCCGCCTCGCGCGCGTGGACGGCGAGTTCGCCCGCGGTCCAGGACCGGCCCGCGGGCCCCGGCACCGCCCGCTCGCCCAGGCCCACCTCGGTCAGCCGGTCCATGAGCAGAGCGACCACGGACATGAAGTCCAGCTTGCTGCGCGGATGACCGTCGTCCGTGAAGTACGCGGGACGCTCCGCGAGCAGCTCCAGGCCGCGGGCCTCGTTGCCACTGAGCGCGCAGAACTCGACATGGTCCGCGTAGGCGCCGCGCATGCTCTCCATGGACCGCACGAGTCTGAAGCCCCGCAGATGGTTGGCGCGCGCCTCGTCGAGCCGCCCCAGCCGCAGCAAGGGCGTCAGAGAAGACGCCAGGGCCGCGTGCGGCTCATGGGCACAGGTGAACTCGCCCGCCAGAACCGGCGTCCACAGCTCGAGCGCCTCCTCGTCCCGGCCGTTCTGCGACTGCCACCAGCCCTGTTCGTGCAGCTCGCACGCATGGCAGTCGGCCATGGCGTCCCGGTCGGCGGCCAGCCACGCGGTGTACGCCCGCTCAGCCCGCGCCAGGTCCCCGACGTGTGCGGCGACGCTGTACTCGGCACTGCGCACGGCCCGTTCCGAGTGCCCTGCCAGCCGGTAGCGGTGCTCCATCTCGCCGAGCCATTTCTCCATGGCGGCGAGCGGGACGTGCGGCTGGTCGAGCATGCCGGTCGTCATCCACTTGAAGACCCAGTGCAGCGAGTGCGTCTCGTACTCGTCGAAGTCCTCGGGGTGCTCGTCCCAGATGCGCAGCAGCCGCGCGAAGGGGACGAACATCTTGGCCTTCTCGGAGCTGTAGTTGTAGACCTTCAGCTGGTGTCCGAGAGCCTCGATCACCGCGAGCGGGATGTTCAGCTTCTCCGCCTCGGCGAGCAGTTGCTCCGCGCGCGCGTTGCGGGCGGGCCCCTCCGGTTCCTCGGAGTTCTCCGCCATCGCCCGGCGCAGCGCGTCGAAGGCCGCGCTCCCGTCGGCTGCGCTCATCAGGGGGCCTCCTCGCCGTTCGTGGCCCACTCCAGGAGGCCTATGAAGGCCCGGTTCAGCAGCGCGGAGTCCGCGGGCCTGAGCGGGCGCTGGGCCATCAGCAGCGCCTGCCCGTACAGGGACTCGGTGGCGGTGCCGATCAGTTCCGGATCGCCGAGCGAACCGATCCGCCGTATCAGCGGGTTGAGATGGTTCAGCACGAGACGCACGCGTGGGGCGCTCCCGCGCAGCGAGCCGAGGATGCCAGCCCACAGGTCGTCCGCCTGCCCCTCGGCCTCGGCCCGCGCCTGCTCGTGCCGGGCGTCCCGGTCGTCCAGGTGCAGCGCGGGCACCGACAGCGGCCGGAAGGAACGCAGGACGACGTCACAGCCCAGCGGATCGAGCCTGGCCCGCGCGGCCGCCAGGAAGCCGGACAGGGCGAGTTCCTCGGCCGGATCGACCAGGTCCATGTGGGCCGTCACGGTGTCCGCGTCCAGCTCGGCGACCACCGTCCCAGGACGCACCGAGGGCAGCGCCTCGACCAGGTCGCTGTCGTACGTGTAACCGCCGTTGACCACCCCGACGCCCTGCGCGGAGGCGATGGGCGCGACCTGCCGGTACTCCTCGACGGTCCGCGTGAAGTGCACCACCGCGTGCCGCTGGGCGAACTCCTCCAGGGACAGCCGTCCGTCGGTCGTCTCGAAGGGCAGCCACGGCAGCATCGTGCGCAGCATGTCCTTGTCGTGCCGGGCGAGCGACTTCACGCCCAGGTGGTGCACGGACAGGAAGGCCGCGAGCCGCTCCGGATCACCGGCGGCCAGAACCGTCAGCCAGGCCCGGATCCGCTCCCCGAGCGCCTCCCGTACGGCGGCCAGCGTCTCGTCCTCGTACAGGGACTCGCGCGAGGCCGTGGGCCGCAGGCTGTCCGTGTCGAGTACACAGCGCACGAAGAACGCCCAGTCCGGCAGCAGCTGTTCGGCCCGCTCGGTCAGCAGCATGCCCTTGAGGTGCACGCGATGGGTCGCCCGCTGGGCGGGACTGACCGCCGAGGGAAGGACGTACGCCACGCCCCGGATGCCGGCCAGCGGCACGTTCAGTTCGATCGAGTCCAGCGGAGTGAAGCCGAACAGCTCGTGACAGTGCCGGGCCAGGGCCACCCTGCGGGTGGCGGGGGAGGGGTACGGCCGGTCCCAGGGCGCGGGCAGATCGGTGACCGCCTCGTCGCCGACCCGGACGTCGTACGGCAGCAGGGCGCCGAAGTCCCGCGCCAGCTGGAGGACCCGCTCCGGCGCGAGCCACTCGCCGGCACCCGCCCGCGCGACCAGGTGCACGGTGGTCCCCGGCTCCGGACGGGCGTCGTGGGGCAGCGTCCGCACCCGGTACGAACCGTCGTCGCTCGCCGTCCACTCCACGGGCGGCGCGTCCGGCGTACGGGCGCTGCGGCTGACGACCCGGATCCGCTCGGCCACCACGAAGCACGCGAGCAGACCGATGCCGAACTGCCCGAGGAAGTCGGAGCGCACCTCCTGAAGTCCCTCGGCACGCTTGGAGCTGCGTCCGATGGTGGCCAGCAGGTTGTGCACATCAGCCTCGGTGAGCCCGACCCCGGAGTCCTCGACCCTGAGGGCACCCTGCTCGGCGTACAACCGCACTCTGGCCGGGGCGTCGGGCTGCTCGGCCCGCCGGGCCGTGATCGCGTCCACCGCGTTCTGAAGGAGCTCGCGCAGATAGACCTTGGGGCTGGAGTAGAGGTGATGGGACAGCAGGTCCACCAGACCGCGCAGGTCGACCTGGAATGTATGAGGCTGCTGAGGTACCTGGGGTGTCTGAGATGACTGTGAGGTCTGGGAATCCATCGTCGCAGCGCCGGTGGGGGGAACGTTCGCGCGGCGCGGGGTCGGGCGGTCCCGGGTGGGGCGGTGACCGCGGGCGGATGGCCGGAGCGCGCCATCGTATGCCCCCAACCAGCCGTCTGACCAGGGGTTTCCCGGTATGTATACGGCAATGTCAGTGGCGTGGTGTGCAATGGATCTCGTGCCCGCACTGGAAGAACCGTTGAAGAAGGTGCTCGGCCCCGCCACCGCGAAGGTGATGGCCGAGCACCTCGGCCTGCACTCCGTCGGCGACCTCCTGCACCACTACCCGCGCAGATACGAGGAGCGGGGGCAGCTGACCCACCTCGCCGACCTGCCCATGGACGAGCACGTCACCGTGGTCGCCCAGGTCGCCGACGCCCGTCTGCACACCTTCGCCTCCGCCAAGGCGCCGCGCGGCAAGGGGCAGCGCCTGGAGGTCACCATCACGGACGGCAGCGGCCGCCTCCAACTGGTCTTCTTCGGCAACGGCGTCCACAAACCCCACAAGGAACTCCTGCCGGGCACCCGCGCGCTGTTCGCCGGCAAGGTCTCCCTCTTCAACCGCCGCCTCCAACTCGCGCACCCGGCCTACGAGTTGCTGCGCGGCGCCGACGACGAGGCAGCGGAGACGGTGGAGAGCTGGGCAGGTGCCCTGATCCCCATCTACCCCGCCACCGCCAAACTGGAGTCCTGGAAGATCGGCAAGGCCATCCAGACGGTCCTGCCGAGCGCCCAGGAGGCGGTCGACCCTCTCCCGGAGTCCCTCCGTGAGGGCCGGGGCCTCGTCACCCTCCCCGAGGCCCTCCTCAAGATCCACCGCCCGCACACCAAGGCCGACATCGCCGACGCCCACGCCCGGCTCAAGTGGGACGAGGCCTTCGTCCTCCAGGTGGCCCTGGCCCGCCGCCGTCACGCGGACGCCCAACTCCCCGCGGTCCCACGCAAACCCGCCCCCGACGGCCTCCTCACGGCCTTCGACGACCGCCTGCCCTTCACCCTCACGGAGGGCCAGCGGAAGGTCTCGCAGGAGATCTTCGACGACCTGGCGACGGACCACCCGATGCACCGGCTGCTCCAGGGCGAGGTGGGCAGCGGCAAGACGATGGTGGCCTTGCGCGCCATGCTCGCCGTCGTCGACGCGGGTGGCCAGGCCGCCATGCTCGCCCCCACCGAAGTGCTCGCCCAGCAGCACCACCGCTCGATCGTGGAGATGATGGGCGAGCTGGCCGAGGGCGGGATGCTCGGCGGATCCGAGCACGCCACCAAGGTCGTCCTGCTCACCGGTTCGATGGGGACGGCCGCGCGACGGCAGGCGATGCTGGACCTGGTCACCGGCGAGGCCGGGATCGTGATCGGCACCCACGCGCTGATCGAGGACAAGGTGCAGTTCCACGACCTGGGCCTGGTCGTGGTCGACGAACAGCACCGCTTCGGGGTCGAGCAGCGCGATGCCCTGCGCGGCAAGGGCAAGCAACCGCCCCACCTCCTGGTCATGACGGCCACCCCCATCCCTCGCACGGTCGCCATGACGGTCTTCGGCGACCTGGAGACCTCCGTCCTCGACCAGCTCCCGGCCGGCCGCTCCCCGATCGCCAGCCATGTGGTGCCCGCCGCCGACAAGCCCCACTTCCTCAGCCGCGCCTGGGAGCGGGTCCGCGAGGAGGTGGAGAACGGCCATCAGGCCTACGTCGTCTGCCCCCGCATCGGCGACGACATCGACGAACCCGCCGACCCCAAGAAGTCCGCCAAGAAGAAGTCCGCCGAGGACGAGGCCGAGAAGCGCCCGCCGCTCGCCGTCCTGGACATCGCCGACCAGCTCACCAAGGGCCCCCTGAGCGGCCTCCGCGTCGAGGTCCTGCACGGCAGGATGCACCCCGACGACAAGGACGCGGTCATGCGCCGCTTCGCCGCCGGCGACACCCACGTCCTGGTCGCCACCACGGTCATCGAGGTCGGCGTCAACGTCCCGAACGCCACCGCGATGGTCATCATGGACGCCGACCGCTTCGGCGTCTCCCAGCTCCACCAGCTGCGCGGCCGGGTCGGCCGGGGCTCGGCGGCGGGCCTGTGCCTCCTGGTCACGGAGATGCCGGAGGCCAGCGCGGCCCGCCAGCGCCTCAACGCGGTCGCGTCGACGCTGGACGGCTTCGAGCTGTCCCGCATCGACCTGGAACAGCGCCGAGAAGGAGACGTCCTCGGCCAGGCCCAGTCCGGCGCCCGGACCAGCCTGAGGGTCCTCGCGGTCATCGAGGACGAGGAGATCATCGCGGAGGCGAGGGAGGAGGCGACGGCGGTGGTGGAAGCCGACCCGGAGCTGACGGGTCTTCCCGGCCTGCGCACGGCTCTGGACGCGCTTTTGGACGAGGAGAGGGAGCAGTACCTGGAAAAGGGCTGAGAAACTGAACTCCTAGCTATCCCGAAACCATCCCTGAACAAGGACCGAAGATGACCCGCGTGATCGCCGGCAAGGCCGGCGGACGCCGACTCGCCGTCCCCCCGGGAAACGGCACCCGCCCCACCTCCGACCGCGCCAGAGAAGGCCTGCTCTCCACCTGGGAGTCCCTCCTGGGCGGCTCCCTGGAGGGGGAGAGGGTCCTCGACCTGTACGCGGGCTCAGGCGCGGTGGGCCTGGAAGCCCTGTCCCGCGGCGCCGACCACACCCTCCTGGTCGAGGCCGACGCCCGCGCGGCCCGCACGATCCGGGAGAACGTCAAGAACCTCGGTCTGCCCGGCGCCGAGGTGCGGGCGGGCAAAGCCGAACAGATCATTCAACAACCGGCGCCGACACAGCCGTACGACATCGTCTTCCTCGACCCGCCCTACCGAGTCACAGATCACGATCTTCGGGAGATTCTCCTCACACTCCGCGCCGAACACTGGCTCGCACCGGATGCCCTGGTCACCGTGGAGCGCAGCACCAGAGGCGGAGAATTCCGCTGGCCGCCCGGTTTCGAGCCGGTCAAGGCCCGTCGCTACGGCGAGGGAACGTTTTGGTACGGTCGCGCCGCCATGGGCGACAACGCCTCTACGTGCGAAGACGCACGATGACCGGACCGGAGAGCGAGGGATCTCAAGTGCGCCGCGCCGTCTGTCCCGGGTCGTTCGACCCGATCACCAACGGACACCTCGACATCATCTCCCGCGCCTCCAGACTGTACGACGAGGTCTACGTCGCGGTGATGATCAACAAGTCCAAGAAGGGCCTCTTCGAGATCGACGAGCGGATCGACCTGATCCGCGAGGTCACCGCCGAGTACGGCAACGTGATCGTGGAGGCCTTCCACGGCCTCCTCGTCGACTACTGCAAGGAACGCGACATCCCGGCCATCGTCAAGGGCCTGCGCGCGGTCAGCGACTTCGACTACGAGCTGCAGATGGCCCAGATGAACAACGGCCTGAGCGGTGTCGAGACCCTCTTCGTCCCGACCAACCCCACCTACAGCTTCCTGTCCTCCTCGCTCGTCAAGGAGGTCGCGACCTGGGGCGGAGACGTCTCCCACCTGGTCCCGCCGCTGGTCCTGGAGGCACTCAACAAGCGCCTGCGCAAGGACTGATGGGGCTACAGTCGTCCCGTCCGTCTCCAACACAGCTGTAGAGAGTGGCGAGCACAGGTGGACGTGCAGAAGAAGCTCGACGAGATCGTGTCCACGGTCTCCGGCGCTCGGTCGATGCCCATGTCGGCCTCGGTGATGGTCAACCGCGCCGAACTGCTCGCGATGCTGGAAGAGGTGCGCCAGGCCCTTCCCGGCTCCCTCGCGCAGGCCCAGGAGCTGATCGGGGGCCGCGAGCAGATGGTCGAACAGGCCCGCCAGGAGGCCGAGCGGATCATCTCCACGGCGCACGCCGAGCGGGGCTCCCTGATCTCCGACACCGAGGTCGCCCGCCGCTCCCAGGCCGAGGCCGACCGCATCCTGAACGAGGCCCGCCAGGAGGCCGAGGAGGTCCGTGCCGAGGCCGACGACTACGTCGACTCCAAGCTCGCCAACTTCGAGGTCGTCCTCACCAAGACCCTCGGCTCGGTCGGCCGCGGCCGCGAGAAGCTCCTCGGCACCGGCCCGGGCCTCGACGAGAACGGCTACGAGGACGAGGACGCCCCCGAGCGCAGCCACGACCCCGAGACCCTGCGCAAGGACGCCGACTCCTACGTCGACGCCAAACTCGGCGCCTTCGAGGCGGTCCTCGCCAAGACCCTGGAGGCCGTCGGCCGCGGCCGCCAGAAGCTGCACGGCCGTATCGCCACGGACGACCTCGGCGCCCTCGCCGACGACACCTCCACCGTCCAGCACTCCAGCGACGCCGACTACCTGGCCGACCTCACCGCCCTCGCGGAGCAGGACGCCCGTGCCCACGCCCGGCCCCAGGCCGAGCAGCCGGACTACGCCCAGCAGCCGACGTACGGCTACCAGCAGCAGACCGACGCCTACGCCGGTTACCAGCAGCAGCCCGATCCGTACGCCCAGCAGGACCCGTACGGCTACCAGCAGGCCGATCCCTACGCCTACCAGGGCTACGACCAGCAGCAGGCCGCGTACGACCCGAACCAGGCCCAGCAGCCCCAACAGCCCCAGCAGGCCCAGCAGAGTTACGCCCTCGACGAGACCAGCCTCTTCGACACCGGCATGATCACGCCGGAGCAGTTGAGGGCGTACGAGCAGGGTCGCGGCCAGTAACGAACCACCGGATTGGGCCCTGAGGGAAAGGTCCAGTATCCTGGCTCTTCGGTCGCGTGTACGTCCGCGATCAACGCTGCCCGGGAACACCGAAGGGCAGCGTCCCTCTGAGCTCGAAGATCGAAAGCAGGAATGGTTCTGAACGCCCGCCTCGACCACCGCAACCCTCTCGTGTTCGACACACACGAGCTGGGACGGCGTCCTGGTGCGCTGCAGCGCCTGACCCGTGAGATCGACGCTCCCAAGGATCTCGGGATCCAGGGAGTGATCGGAGTGCCGGAAGGCGCCCCGGTCGAGCTCGACCTCCGTCTTGAGTCGGTCATGGAAGGGGTGCTTGTCACAGGCACCGCCCGTGCACAGGCCAAGGGGGAGTGCGTAAGGTGTCTGGAGCCGCTTGAGCTGGAGCTCGAAGCGGACTTCCAGGAGATGTTCTCGTACCCCGACGCCGACGACCGTGGCCGCGTAAAAGCGGAACCGGCCGACGACGCCGAGGACGATGAGGACATGCTCTTCATCGAGGACGGCTTGTTCGACCTCGAACCCGTGCTGCGCGATGCGGTGGTGCTCGCACTGCCGATGCAGCCGGTGTGCCAGGACGACTGTCCCGGCCTGTGCTCCGAGTGCGGAGCCCGGCTGGCGGACGACCCGGACCACCACCATGACGCCGTCGACATCCGTTGGGCGGCACTGCAGGGACTCGCCGGTTCACTCGAAGACGGCGAGAAGGACGAGATGAGTGGCGAAGCGCCTCGATCGGCGCCCGCCAACGAGAAGCAGGAGAAGTAGCCGTGGCTGTTCCGAAGCGGAAGATGTCGCGCAGCAACACGCGCCACCGCCGGTCGCAGTGGAAGGCTGCGGTCCCCACCCTGGTTGCGTGCGAGCGCTGCCACGAGCCCAAGCTGCAGCACATCGCGTGCCCCGCTTGTGGCACCTACAACAAGCGCCAGGTCCTCGAGGTCTGAGCGGCTGGTGAGAGGCACTGTGTCCACGCCGAAGAAGAACTCGGGCGACAACCAGGCCTCGTCCCACACGCTGTTGGAAGGGCGGCTCGGGTACAAGCTCGAGTCCGCCCTTCTGGTGCGTGCGCTGACCCACCGTTCCTACGCATACGAGAACGGCGGTCTGCCGACCAACGAGCGGCTGGAGTTCCTCGGGGACTCCGTGCTCGGCCTCGTGGTCACGGACACGCTGTACACCACCCACCCCGACCTGCCCGAAGGCCAACTGGCCAAGTTGCGGGCCGCGGTGGTCAACTCGCGTGCGCTGGCGGAGGTCGGTCGCGGTCTCGAACTGGGCTCCTTCATCCGGCTCGGCCGGGGTGAAGAGGGCACGGGAGGCCGGGACAAGGCATCCATCCTCGCCGACACCCTTGAAGCGGTGATCGGTGCGGTCTATCTCGACCAGGGCCTCGACGCGGCCTCCGAACTGGTGCACCGCCTGTTCGACCCGCTGATCGAGAAGTCCTCGAACCTCGGTGCCGGCCTGGACTGGAAGACCAGTCTCCAGGAGCTCACCGCGACCGAAGGACTCGGTGTGCCCGAGTACCTGGTCACGGAGACCGGCCCCGACCACGAGAAGACCTTCACTGCTGCCGCCCGCGTCGGAGGCGTCTCGTACGGCACCGGCACCGGCCGCAGCAAGAAGGAGGCGGAGCAGCAGGCCGCGGAGTCCGCCTGGAGGTCCATCCGGGCCGCCGCGGACGAGCGCGCCAAGGCGGCGGCCGAAAAGGCCGTCGAGGCCGTCCCACCCGCTGAGGACGACGACGAAGGCCCGTCGTCCGTCTCCGCCTGAGGCCCGACGCCCGCACACAGGGCGTCCGGAAGAACAGCGCAGCCGAGCGCCTGCCCCTGAACACCGGGGCGGGCGCTCCGCTCATACACCGGTCCGTGACGGGGGAGCCCCATGCCCGAGTTGCCCGAGGTCGAGGTCGTACGGCGGGGCCTCGCACGGTGGGTCGCCCACCGTACGGTCGCCGAGGCCGAGGTGCTGCACCCGCGTGCCGTACGCCGTCACCTCGCCGGCGCCGACGACTTCGCGCACCGGCTCAAGGGACACCGCGTCGGCACCCCGAGCCGCCGCGGCAAGTACCTGTGGCTGCCCCTGGAGGACACCGACCAGTCGGTCCTGGCGCACCTCGGCATGAGCGGCCAGCTGCTGGTGCAGCCGCACTCGGCACCCGACGAGAAGCACCTCAGGATCCGGGTGAGGTTCGCCGACGAGGTGGACACCGAACTGCGCTTCGTCGACCAACGCACCTTCGGCGGGCTGTCGTTGCACGACAACACCCCCGACGGTCTGCCCGACGTCATCGCGCACATCGCCCGCGATCCCCTCGACCCGCTCTTCGACGACGACGCCTTCCACCAGGCCCTGCGCCGCAAGCGCTCGACCATCAAACGGGCCCTGCTCGACCAGTCGTTGATCAGCGGAGTCGGCAACATCTATGCGGACGAGGCCCTTTGGCGCTCCCGCATCCACTACGAGCGCCCCACGGCCGGCTTCACCCGTCCGCGCACGGCCGAACTCCTCGGCCACGTAAGGGATGTGATGAACGCGGCCCTGGAGGTCGGCGGCACCAGCTTCGACAGCCTGTACGTCAACGTCAACGGCGAGTCCGGGTACTTCGACCGGTCCCTCGACGCGTACGGCCGGGAGGGACTGCCCTGCAAGCGGTGCGGTACGCCGATGCGCCGACGGCCCTGGATGAACCGGTCCAGCTACTTCTGCCCGAGGTGTCAGCGGGCGCCGCGCGTCACGTCGTAGCGCATGCGGGCGGCCATGACGTCGTCCATGCGGCCCTCGAGGAAGTGGATGAGGCCCAGCAGCCGCTCGGCGAGCTCATGGCCCAGCGGGGTCAGTTCGTAGTCGACCCGGGGTGGGTTGGTGGGCTGGGCCTCACGGTGCACCAAGCCGTCGCGCTCCAGAGACTGGAGCGTCTGGGAGAGCATCTTCTCGCTCACGCCGTCGACCCGGCGGCGCAGCTCGTTGAAGCGCAGCGAGCCCTCGTACAGGGCGCCGAGCGTGAGTGCGCCCCAGCGGCCCGTCACGTGTTCCAGGGTGCCGCGCGAGGGGCAGGCCTTGGCGAACACGTCGTACGGGAGGTCCTGCGCCTCCAGGGGTTGCTGCGTGGTGTCCATATGTCGAGCGTACTGGAAAACAGCACTAACCGACAGGTTGCACTAACCGAAAGTTAGCACAACCCCGTCTCGGTGTTTCCTCTAGTACCCGAAGTCCTGGGTCCACCAGGGACCGCCCGAACCGAAGACCACACCCACGCCCAGCGTCTTGAAGTCGCAGTTCAGGATGTTGGCCTTGTGGCCGGGGCTGTTCATCCAGGCCTCCATGACCGCCGCCGGGTCGGCCTGGCCCCGGGCGATGTTCTCGCCGCCGAGGTTGGTGATCCTGGCCTTTCCGGCGCGGTCCCACGGGGTGGCGCCGCTCGGGTCGGTGTGGTCGAAGAAGCCCTGGTCGGCCATGGTCTTGCTGAAGGCCGTGGCCAGATCGGCCAGCGCGCTGTTGGCGGCGACCGGGCTGCAGCCGACCTTGGCCCGCTCGACGTTGACCAGCTCCAGGACCTGGGCCGCGGCCGCGGCCTCCGTGGAGACCTCCACCGGCGCGGCGGTCTCCTTCTTCGCCGGCTCCCGCTCCTTCTGGGAAGGAGCCGGCTTCGGCTTCTTGCTCGGGGTGGCCGCCGGCTTCTTCGGCTTCTCGGTCGGCTTCTCGCTCGGCGTGGCCGTCGATGTCGAGGGAGACGGCGACGGCGAAGAGGCGCGGTCGGCGTCCCGGCTCGTCGACGAGCCGTCCTCGCGGTTCTCGGCGCTGCCGGAGGTGCCGCCCTGCTCGGCCGGGGAGTTGGTCGGCGAGCCCGCCGCCTGGATGTCGCCGCCGGTGCTGCTGCCACCGCCGAGCTTGTAGTTGTCCAGGCCGGGCACCACACCGGTGGCCACCGCGACCGTGCCGATCGCGACGGCCGCGGAGACCCCGAGCAGACCGGTCTTGACCGGCGTGACCAGGCTCTTCTTACGGCGCCGGTGCGAGCCGCCGCGCCGGGGACCGTCGGCGGGCGGGTAGCCCTCGCCCCGGTACAGCGCGTACTCCTCCTCCGACGCGAACAGGTAGGCGTCACTGCGCGCGTAGGGGTCGGGCTCTTCGTGGCTCAGGTAGGTCGCGGTGCCCCTCGAAGCAAAGTTGTACGAGTCCTGTGGGTCGTAGCCGCTCCCGCGGGAGCCGTATGTCTCTGTGACCCCCGTGGCGCGGCCCGTGGCGGCGCGGCCGGCGGCGGAGCGTCGGTGGCGTCCCATGTGCTTGCCTTCCTCGTCCTCGTGTGTGAGGTCGACGCGTCCCCCCGGTCAACCAAAATCACAAAACTCACACGATCGAGTGAGTTTCGTATGAGATTCATTGGCAGCGGACAGTACCGCATGGCGCCAGGGGAGGGAGTGTCCAGAGAGACTTTGGCCGGTTAGGTTGCACCCATGAACGAGGATGTGCGACTGGTCGCCTGGGTGCGAGGACGCGTCCAAGGTGTGGGTTTCCGCTGGTTCACGCGGGCCAAGGCCCTGGAGATCGGCGGCCTGAGTGGTTTTGCTCTCAATTTGGGCGACGGACGCGTCCAAGTGGTCGCCGAGGGACCGCGGAAGGGATGTCAGGGACTCCTCGACTGGCTCCAGGGTGACGACACGCCCGGTCGCGTGGACGGCGTCACCGAGATCTGGGACACACCTCGCGGGGGTTACGACGGCTTCGCCATCCGATGAGCCGTTTCTGTAAAACGGCCCAGGCGGAAGCGGAGGGACATGCCACTGGCACCTGCCTGAAGCAGAAAGACGCTGGTGGTTGCCAAGAAGCGTCGGTCGTGGCAGGCTCCGCACCTAAGATTGATCGTCACGCCCCGGGGGTCCCGCGGGAGCCGTAGCGCCGCCCTTCCGAAGCCGCGCCGGCCCGGTCGCCCACCAATACGGGGCGTGATCGTGTTGACCGTCAAACTTTTTGGTGAGACGCTGAAAGCACCCCGCGCACCTTCGCTGTTTGGCATGGATGAACGGCAGCACGAACTCAACAGTGTCAAGCACCGCGGGTGCGAATCCCTCACGACCCACACCGCTTCGGTCGGTCACTCAGTGTGGAGGACCATCCATCATGGCAAAGGCGCTTCTCGGTTACGTCGGCGGCTCCGACCCTCGACTCCTCGCCGAGATGCGACGGCTCCAGCAGCGCGTCCAGGACCTGGAATCCGAGCTCGTACGGATCCAGGCGGAGAACGACGCGCTCGCGGCTGCCGCTTCTCACGACAGGATCATGGAGAGCATCGACGCACACCAGGCGGAGCCTGCGCTCACCTGATCACTGCATCGCTCCACGACAGCTCAAGCAGTGGTCGGGCGGCCCGTATCAACCGCTAAGTTGTCAGAGTCTGCAAGGGGCGCTTCGGCGTCCCTTCTTTCTTTCCCCCGTGCATCCTTTCACCCTCTTTAACGTTTGGTGTGCCCTGCACGTTCAACGGTGAAACCGCGGGAAACAGCGCGTTCATGGAGTGAGACAGGCCCGGAAGGTAGAGTCCGGCGGCGTGCACCTCAAGGCCCTGACCCTCCGCGGGTTCAAGTCGTTCGCCTCGGCGACCACACTCCGGTTCGAACCGGGGATCACGTGTGTCGTGGGGCCGAACGGCTCGGGCAAGTCCAACGTCGTCGACGCCCTCAGCTGGGTGATGGGCGAGCAGGGCGCCAAGTCGCTGCGCGGCGGCAAGATGGAGGACGTCATCTTCGCCGGCACCACCGGCCGCCCCCCGCTGGGCCGCGCCGAGGTGTCCCTGACCATCGACAACTCCGACGGCGCCCTGCCCATCGAGTACGCCGAGGTCACCATCACGCGGATCATGTTCCGCAACGGCGGCAGCGAATACCAGATCAACGGCGACACCTGCCGCCTCCTCGACATCCAGGACCTCCTGTCCGACTCCGGCATCGGCCGCGAGATGCACGTCATCGTCGGCCAGGGCCAGCTCGACTCGGTCCTGCACGCCGATCCGACCGGCCGCCGCGCCTTCATCGAGGAGGCGGCCGGCGTCCTCAAGCACCGCAAGCGCAAGGAGAAGGCGCTGCGCAAGCTGGACGCGATGCAGGCCAACCTCGCGCGCGTGCAGGACCTGACGGACGAGCTGCGCCGCCAGTTGAAGCCGCTGGGCAGACAGGCGGCGGTGGCTCGGCGGGCCGCCGTGATCCAGGCGGATCTGCGGGACGCCCGTCTGCGCCTGCTCGCCGACGATCTCGTACGACTGCGGCAGGCGCTGCAGACCGAGGTCGCGGACGAGGCCGCGCTGAAGGAACGCAAGGAGGCCGCCGAGCAGGAGCTGAAGAAGGCCCTGCAGCGCGAGGCGCTCCTGGAGGACGAGGTACGGCAGCTCACGCCCCGGCTCCAGCGGGCCCAGCAGACCTGGTACGAACTCTCCCAGCTCGCGGAACGGGTCCGCGGCACGATCTCCCTGGCCGACGCCCGCGTGAAGAGCGCGACCTCGGCGCCGCCCGAGGAGCGCCGGGGCCGCGACCCCGAGGACATGGAGCGCGAGGCCGCCCGCATCAGGGAACAGGAGGCCGAGCTGGAAGCGGCCCTGGAGGCGGCCGAGCACGCACTGGAGGACACGGTCGCGCACCGCGCCGAGCTGGAGCGCGCGCTCACCCAGGAGGAACGACGCCTCAAGGACGTGGCCCGGGCCATCGCCGACCGCCGCGAAGGCCTTGCCCGTCTGAGCGGTCAGGTCAACGCCGCCCGGTCCCGCGCCGCCTCCGCCCAGGCCGAGATCGACCGCCTCGCCGCCACGAGGGACGAGGCCCAGGAGCGGGCGTTCGCCGCTCAGGAGGAGTACGAGGCGCTGAAGGCCGAGGTCGACGGCCTGGACGCGGGCGACGCGGAGCTGGCGGAACAGCATGACGCGGCGAAGCGCAGGCTTGCCGAGGCGGAGGCAGCACTAACGGTGGCCCGAGAGGCGGTCACGGCGGCGGAACGCAAACGCGCCGCGACGCAGGCCCGGCATGACGCGCTGGCAATGGGACTGCGGAGGAAGGACGGGACGGGAGCGCTGCTCGGCGCGAAGGATCGTCTCACCGGACTGCTGGGTCCGGCGGCGGAGTTGCTGACGGTGAGACCGGGGCACGAGGTGGCACTGGCGGCGGCGTTCGGCGCGGCGGCGGACGCCCTGGCGGTGACCTCGCCTTCGGCGGCGGCCGACGCGATCAGGCTGCTGCGGAAGCAGGACGCGGGCCGAGCGTCACTCCTCTTGGCAGGGGCCCCAGAAGACGTGCCCTTTGGGGGCGCGGCCAGCCACGACGCACCTGCGGACGCCGCACGGCACCACGCGGCAGATCTCGTCCGCGGCCCGTCCGACCTCATGCCGGCCGTCCGCCGCCTGCTCCATGGCATCGTCGTCGTCAACACCCTCGAAGACGCCGAAGACCTCGTCTACGCCAACCCCCACCTCACCGCCGTCACCGCCGAGGGCGACCTACTCGGCGCCCACTTCGCCCACGGCGGCTCCGCGGGCGCCCCCAGCCTCCTCGAAGTGCAGGCATCCGTCGACCAGGCCGCCGCCGAACTCGAAGAGCTGGCCGTGCAGTGCGAGGAACTCAGCGAGGCCCAGCACGCGGCGGTGGTACACCGCAAGGAGTGCACGGCCCGAGTGGAGGAGCTCGGAGAGCGCCGCCGTGCCGCGGACCGGGAGAAGTCAGCCGTCGCCCAGCAGCTCGGCCGCCTCGCCGGCCAGGCCCGCGGAGCCGCCGGTGAGGCGGAGCGCTCCACCGCGGCCGCCGCGCGAGCGCAGGACGCACTGGAGAAGGCCCTCGAAGAGGTCGAGGAACTCGCCGAACGCCTCGCCGTCGCCGAGGAGATGCCGGTCGAGGAGGAGCCCGACACGTCGGTACGGGACCGTCTCGCCGCCGACGGCGCCAACGCCCGCCAGACCGAGATGGAGGCCCGCCTCCAGGTCCGTACGCACGAAGAGCGGGTCAAGGGACTGGCCGGACGGGCCGACTCCCTGGACCGTGCGGCCCGCGCGGAGCGCGAGGCACGCGCGCGTGCCGAGCAGCGCAAGGCGCGGCTGCGGCACGAGGCTGCCGTCGCCGAGGCCGTCGCCTCCGGCACCCGGCAGCTGCTCGCGCACGTCGAGGTGTCCCTCGCGCGCGCGGACGAGGAGCGGACCGCCGCTGACGCCGCCAAGGCGCTCAGGGAGCGGGAGTTGACCGCCGCCCGGAACACCGGCCGCGATCTCAAGGCGGAGCTCGACAAGCTGACCGACTCCGTCCACCGGGGCGAGGTGCTCGGTGCCGAGAAGCGGATGCGGATCGAGCAGCTGGAGACCAAGGCGCTGGAGGAGCTGGGTGTGGAGCCGGCCGGGCTCGTCGACGAGTACGGCCCGCACCAGCTGGTCCCGCCCTCTCCGCCGGCCGAGGGCGAGGAGCTGCCCGAGGACCCGGAGCATCCGCGCAACCTGCCGAAGCAGTTCCACCGGGCCGAGCAGGAGAAGCGGCTCAAGGCGGCCGAGCGGGCCTACCAGCAGCTCGGCAAGGTCAACCCGCTCGCGCTGGAGGAGTTCGCGGCGCTGGAGGAGCGGCACAAGTTCCTCAGCGAGCAGCTGGAGGACCTGAAGAAGACCCGCGCCGACCTCCTTCAGGTGGTGAAGGAGGTCGACGAGCGAGTCGAGCAGGTCTTCACCGAGGCCTACCGGGACACGGCCAGGGAGTTCGAGGGTGTCTTCAGCCGGCTCTTCCCGGGCGGCGAGGGGCGGCTGATCCTGACCGACCCCGAGAACATGCTCACCACCGGCGTGGACGTCGAGGCGCGTCCCCCGGGCAAGAAGGTCAAGCGGCTCAGCCTGCTCTCCGGTGGCGAACGGTCCCTCACCGCCGTAGCTTTGCTGGTGTCGATCTTCAAGGCGCGGCCCAGTCCGTTCTACGTCATGGACGAGGTCGAGGCCGCTCTCGACGACACCAACCTGCAGCGGCTGATCCGCATCATGCAGGAGCTGCAGGAGGCCTCGCAGCTCATCGTGATCACGCACCAGAAGCGGACCATGGAGGTCGCCGACGCGTTGTACGGCGTCTCCATGCAGGGCGACGGTGTCTCGAAGGTGATTTCGCAGCGGCTTCGCTAGCCGGTCGCCAACTCTTCAAGGATTGAACACATATCCGGTCGCGGGTGCCTCTTTTCTCACACGAGATCGCCTTTGACTTCGAAACTTGAAGGCATAGTCTCGTGCATGTTGCACTTATCTTCAGCCGGCAGCGTTGCCGGTGGCCCGAGGAGTAAACGTGACCAGCACAGCACAGGCATCCGAACCAGGAGCCCGGACGGCTCACCCCGATCATCTCGGGCACGTCATCTTCATCGCCGCGGCGGCCGCGATGGGCGGTTTCCTCTTCGGCTACGACAGTTCCGTGATCAACGGCGCGGTCGAGGCCATCCGGGGCCGCTACGACATCGGTTCAGCGGCTCTGGCCCAGGTCATCGCCATCGCCCTGATCGGCTGCGCGATCGGCGCGGCGACCGCCGGGCGTATCGCCGACCGCATCGGCCGCATCCGCTGTATGCAGATCTCGGCCGTCCTGTTCACCATCAGCGCCGTCGGCTCGGCGTTGCCCTTCGCGCTGTACGACCTGGCGTTCTGGCGGATCGTCGGCGGTTTCGCCATCGGTATGGCCTCGGTCATCGGCCCCGCCTACATCGCCGAGGTCGCCCCGCCGGCGTACCGCGGCCGTCTCGGGTCCTTCCAGCAGGCCGCGATCGTCATCGGTATCGCCATCTCGCAGCTGGTCAACTGGGGCCTGCTGAACGCGGCCGGCGGTGACCAGCGCGGCAAGCTGATGGGTCTCGAGGCCTGGCAGGTCATGCTCGGCGTCATGGTGATCCCGGCCGTCCTCTACGGCCTGCTCTCCTTCGCCATCCCCGAGTCCCCGCGGTTCCTGATCTCCGTCGGCAAGCACGACCGGGCCCGGGAGATCCTCGCCGAGGTCGAGGGCGACAAGATCGACCTCGACGCGCGCGTGGCCGAGATCGAGAACGCCATGAAGAGCGAGCACAAGTCGACCTTCAAGGATCTGCTCGGCGGCTCCTTCTTCTTCAAGCCGATCGTCTGGATCGGCATCGGCCTCTCGGTGTTCCAGCAGTTCGTCGGCATCAACGTCGCGTTCTACTACTCCTCGACGCTGTGGCAGTCGGTCGGCGTCGACCCGACGGACTCGTTCTTCTACTCCTTCACGACGTCGATCATCAACATCGTCGGCACCGTGATCGCGATGATCTTCGTGGACCGGATCGGCCGCCGCCCGCTCGCCCTCATCGGCTCGGTCGGCATGGTGATCGGTCTGGCGCTGGAGGCCTGGGCGTTCTCCTTCGACCTGGTCGACGGCAAGCTGCCGGCCGCGCAGGGCTGGACCGCGCTGATCGCCGCCCATGTGTTCGTGCTCTTCTTCGCCCTGTCCTGGGGTGTGGTCGTCTGGGTCTTCCTCGGCGAGATGTTCCCGAACCGGATCCGTGCCGCCGCGCTCGGTGTGGCCGCCTCCGCGCAGTGGATCGCCAACTGGGCCATCACCGCGAGCTTCCCGTCGCTGGCCGACTGGAACCTCTCCTTCACCTACGTGATCTACACGGCCTTCGCCGCGCTCTCCATCCCGTTCGTCCTCAAGTACGTCAAGGAGACGAAGGGCAAGGCACTGGAGGAGATGGGCTGACGGCCCACCCCGCGAGCCCGGGGGGAAGGGCCCATACCCCGCTGCCCCTCTCCCCGTACCATCCGCTGCCCCCGGTCCGGCAACCGCCTGGACCGGGGGCAGCGGTGTTGTGTGTGGGGGTCACCAGATGAGGACGCCGCCGCCGGCCAACAGGGCCCGCAGAGCCGCCTCCTCGATGATCCGCAGCCGTTCCCCGATCTGCTGCCGGTGCTCCTCGATCGTCCGGGGGTGCTCCGTGCTGTAGGCGAGGGGGTCGAGATGCGCGCGCAGCAGGGCGATCTCCCGCAGGAACTCGTGTACCTGCCCTGCCTCGACCTCCAGATCCCCGTCGGCCAGCGCGGGGAAGAATCGGGCACCGAGCGAGCGCACGGGCTCCGATCCCCACACCGTCGTACGCCACGACTCGAACCCGGCTGCGTCCTGGCACCCCTCGGGCACGTCGAGCACCCGTCTCGTGCCGTCCGGTGCCCGGACGAATACATCCACCGCCAGACTCATGGGCCCCAGTGGATCACGGTTGTCACCGACCGGGCCACCGATTTCGCCACAGGTCAACCGCCCAGTGCCGGAAGCACCTGTTCCGCGAACAACCGCAGACTCCGCCACCCCTCCTCCACCGGCATCCCGCCCGCCAGCGGATGCAGGACGAGGTTGTCCAGCCCCTGCTCCACGCACTCCTTTGGCGTCAGGATCCGGTACACGCCCTCCGCGCGGAGTTCGCCCACCGACGTGGCCGCCGACCGCACCGCCGACCGGATGTCGCCGGACTGCCAGGAGGCGTACGTCCGGGCCTCGTGCAGGAAGTGTTCGCCACAGGTCGCCCACGCGAGCTCCGGGTTCTCCGCGATGTGCAGCAGCGGCGTCTCCGCGGTCGGCATCATGGTCCAGCCCTCGGTCCCGTACTCGACCAGCCGCTCCTTGTAGTACGCCTCCAGCTCCGGCAGATGCGCGCTGGGGAAGAACGGCAGGCCCAGGCGGGCGGCTCGGCGGGCCGCGGCCTTGGAGGAGCCGCCGACCAGGAGGAGGGGGTGCGGGTCGGTGAAGGGGCGCGGGGTGACCCGTACCGTACGACCGTGGTACTCGAACTCCTCTCCGGTCCAGGCCTTCAAGAGGGTCTCCAGGAGCTCGTCCTGGATCCGGCCCCGGCGCCGCCACTCCACGTCGAACAGGGCGTACTCCTCCGGGCGGTAGCCGATCCCGGCGACCGTCACCAGGCGGCCGCCGCTCAGCAGGTCCAGTACGGCGATCTCCTCGGCCAGGCGGAGCGGTTCGTGCAGGGGGCCGATGACCGCGGAGACGGTGACCGCGATCCTCTTCGTCGCCCCGAACACCGCGCCCGCGAAGGTGAACGGTGACGGCAGCCAGTTGTTGTCGACGCCGTGGTGCTCCTCGGTCTGCACGGTGGTGATCCCGTGCTCGTCGGCGTACGCGGCCATGTCGAGGGCGGCCCGGTAGCGGGCGCTGAGGGAGGCGGGCGTGGCGCCGGGCTCGACGAGGTTGAATCGGACGACCGTGACGGGCATGGGAGGTCCCCCTTCACACGGTGACGGTGGAGGGGGACGGTAGCTGACGGTACGTCAGATGGCCATGGCCGGGGGGCCGCCGGATACGGGTACGGGGACCGCCGGTTTCGGCAGCACCGTGTACAGCAGGCCCGAGATCACGATCGTCGCCGCCCAGCCGAGGCCGTACTCACCGACCGGGTTGTTCGAGGCGAGCGGGCCGGTGAACCAGTCGGACGTGGTGAAGAGCAGCCCCGTGCCCAGGCCCGCCGCCCATGCCGTGACCGCGGCCGGGGCGAAGCCGCCCCGGTACCAGTAGGCGCTGGTGCGGCCCGTGTCGAGGAGCGCCTCGGCGTCGTACTCCCTGCGGCGGAGCATGTCCGCGCCGAAGACACCGGCCCAGGCCGAGAAGGTCACCGCGAGGAGGGAGAGGAAGGCGACGAACGTGTTCAGGAAGCTTGTCGCGGCCAGCATCAGGACCCCGCCGAGGACCAGCGAGATCACCGCGTTGACGCAGACGGCCCAGTGCCGCGGCAACCGGAAGCCGAGCGTCTGCGCGGTGAATCCCGCGGAGTACATGGACATCGAGTTGATCAGCAGCGTGCCGACCAGGGCGATCAGGAGATAGGGGACGGCGAGCCAGAGCGGGAGCACCTCGCCGAGGAAGGAGACCGGGTCCGGGGCAGAGGCCAGGTCCGGAATCGCGTACGCCATGACCATGCCCATGAGAAGTATCGGCAGTACGACGAGCCCCGCGCCGCCAACCGTGTTGCGTACGATCGCCGCCGAGGACGCCGACCTCGGCAGATAGCGCGTGAAGTCGGGGGAGGTGGGCACCCAGCTGATCCCGCCGGCGGCGACCAGCCCGATGCCCGTGATCATCGCCGACGCCGGTCCCGCGCCCCGGCCGAAGACCTCCGCCCAGTCCGTCTCGACGATCAGACGGGCGAGCACCAGCAGCGAGAAGACCCCGAAGAGCCAGGCCGCCCACCTGGTGCACTTCTGTACGGCGTCGATGCCCGTCCCCGAGATCGCGAAGGTCGCGACCACGAAGAGCAGCAGGGTCACGACGGTCAGGGCGGTGCCGCCCCGCACCCCGAAGAGGATGTCCAGGACGGTGAGCAGCGCGTACGCGCCGGTCACCGCGTTGATCGTCTCCCAGCCCCAACGGGCGACCCAGATCAGCGCCCCGGGCAGCAGATTGCCGCGCTGGCCGAACACCGCACGGGACAGCGCCATGCCGGGTGCGCCGCCGCGCTTGCCGGCGATTCCGATCAGCCCGACCAGGCCGTACGACACGATCGGCGCCGTGACGCCGACCGCCAGGGTCTGCCAGAAGCTGAGCCCGTACGCCACGCCCAGGCCCGCTCCCATGGTCAGGAGCAGTACGCTGATGTTGGCGGCGACCCAGGTGGGGAACAGGTCGCAGGTCCGGGCGGTGCGCTCCTGCTCGGGGACCGGTTCCAGGCCGTGGGTTTCGAGGGCGCTCATGGCTAATCACCCTATATCGGGTGAAATGACATGGGTGGAGGGCCTGTGATACTGGACGCGTTATGGAAACCGTCATCCTTGCTGTAGTCATCGCCGTGGTCGTGCTCGGTGTGCTCGGCGGGCTCGTCGTCGGCAGCCGACGCAAGAAGTCGCTGCCTCCGCCCCCTCCCGCCGCGCCCGACATCACCGCCCCTCCGGCCGAGCCGCACGTCGGCGACGAGGCCGAGACGCCGCGCGACGAACCGCGCCGGACCATAGAGGAGGTCGACCTCCCGGGCAGCTCGGCGCCGCCCGTCGTGGAAGAGCTCCCCCCGACCGAGATCGAAGTCCCGGAGCCCACCGCCGGACGCCTGGTCCGTCTGCGTGCCCGGCTCTCCCGCTCGCAGAACGCGCTCGGCAAGGGGCTGCTCACGCTGCTCTCGCGCGAGCACCTCGACGACGACACCTGGGAGGAGATCGAGGACATCCTCCTCACCGCCGACGTCGGCGTGGCCCCCACCCAGGAGCTGGTCGACGGGCTGCGGGAGCGGGTGAAGGTGCTCGGCACCCGCACCCCCGACGAACTGCGCGGACTGCTGCGCGAGGAACTGCTGAAGCTGGTCGGCACCGAGGTCGACCGCACGGTGCGGACCGAGCCGGAGGAGCGCAAGCCCGGCATCGTGATGGTCGTCGGCGTCAACGGCACCGGCAAGACCACCACCACCGGCAAGCTCGCGCGCGTGCTCGTCGCCGACGGCCGTACGGTCGTCCTCGGTGCCGCCGACACCTTCCGCGCCGCCGCCGCCGACCAGCTGCAGACCTGGGGCGAGCGGGTCGGCGCCCACACCGTGCGCGGGCCGGAGGGCGGGGACCCCGCCTCCGTCGCCTTCGACGCGGTGAAGGAGGGCAAGGAGATGGGGGTCGACGTGGTCCTCATCGACACCGCGGGCCGACTCCACACCAAGACCGGCCTCATGGACGAGCTCGGCAAGGTCAAGCGGGTCGTGGAGAAGCAGGCGCCGCTCGACGAGATCCTGCTGGTCCTCGACGCCACCACGGGACAGAACGGTCTGGTGCAGGCCCGTGTCTTCGCCGAGGTCGTCGACATCACCGGCATCGTCCTGACCAAGCTCGACGGCACGGCCAAGGGCGGCATCGTGGTCGCGGTCCAGCGGGAGCTGGGGGTGCCGGTCAAGCTGATCGGCCTCGGCGAGGGCGCGGACGACCTGGCACCGTTCGAGCCGGAAGCGTTCGTGGACGCGCTGATCGGCGAGTGACAGGCTCTGCAAGCGAAGAAGGGCCCACCCCATGGTGCAGATGGGGTGGGCCCTTCGCTGTGTACGGCTATGCGCGCGACCGGTGCGCCACGTAGGCCAGGGTGCCGAGCAGCAGGCGGGCCGCCGGTGGCTTCGTGGCCGTGTCCAGGGACGGCGGTCGCAGCCACTGGACCGGCCCCAGGCCGCCCCGGTCCGACGGGGGAGCGGTGATGTGGGTGCCGGGGCCCAGGCCGCGCAGGTCGAGGCCGGCCGCGTCGTCCCAGCCCATGCGGTAGAGGAGTTCGGTCAGGTCGGCCGCGGCGCCGGGGGCGACGAAGAACTGGGCGCGGCCCTCGGGGGTCGCCGTCACGGGACCGAGGGGCAGGCCCATGCGCTCCAGCCGGACCAGGGCGCGGCGCCCGGCCGCTTCGGCCACCTCGACGACGTCGAAGGCCCGGCCGACCGCCAGCATCACCGCGGCGCCGGGGAACTCCGCCCAGGCCTTGGTCACGTCGTCGAGGGTGGCGCCGGCCGGCACCTGGGGCGCGAAGTCCAGCGGGTGGGCGCCGGGCATACGGCAGTCCGCGCGGCCGCAGGAGCAGGCGCCGGCCGCGGCGCGCGCGCCCGGGACGACGTCCCAGCCCCAGAGTCCGGTGAACTCGGCGACGGCGGTGCACTCCGAGGAGCGGCCGCGCCTGCGCGTGCCGGAACGAATCTCCCGAATGCCGCCGATCGTGAAGCCCATGCCCCCTCCAACGGGTCCAGCGCGCCGGTGGTTACGAGACGGACGCGTCCAGTCACTCTCCGTTTCCTCTTCCGGGTGATGGTGGCGCTCCGATGTGCCCCGGGTGGTGCGCTGGGTCATGTGCGCCCCTGAGTGCACCGTTCCGCCCATCCCCGCTCGGTCTATGTCAAGTGAATCGTGTGGAGGCGACCGTGAGTTCATTCGAAGGGGTGGCGAATGGTGGCGTTTCCGGGATCGCCATGGCTGGACGCGTGATCGTAGGATTACTTTGAGTGCACGAGTCCTGGGGCACATGCACTCGTGGGTATGCCGGAGGCAAGTCGGTTCCTCGTTCGAACGCTGACAACTGCCGGACGAACGGCCGTATTTACCGGCATTCTGATAAGGCTTGGCGCACTCGGTGACAAGTGGACTCAGGGATGGGGGCGTTCCAGTGGGCGGCAACAGCGGGAGCGGGACGGGCGCCGGCGGCGCCGCGCAAGGCTCTTCTCAGGCCGACAAGCGCCCCAACGAGCTGCTCACCTCCTGGTTCGTGCGCAGCGGCTGGTCGAAGGGCGAGCTCGCCCGCCAGGTCAACCGCAGGGCCCGCCAGCTGGGCGCCAACCACATCTCCACCGACACCTCGCGGGTGCGTCGCTGGCTGGACGGCGAGAACCCCCGTGAACCCATCCCCAGGATCCTGTCCGAGCTGTTCTCCGAGCGGTTCGGATGTGTCGTCTCCGTCGAGGACCTCGGACTGCGCGCCGCCCGCCAGTCACCGTCCGCGACCGGGGTCGACCTGCCCTGGACGGGCCCGCAGACCGTGGCCCTGCTCAGCGAGTTCTCGCGCAGCGACCTCATGCTGGCGCGGCGCGGCTTCCTCGGGACCTCGCTGGCCCTGTCCGCGGGCCCGTCCCTCATCGAGCCCATGCAGCGCTGGCTGGTCCCCGGACCCGGCACCCCGCACCGGGAGCCCGACCCGGCCTCCGCCCGCCGGGCCGGCCGTCTCTCAAGGCCCGAGCTCGACCTCCTGGAGTCCACGACGGTGATGTTCCGCCAGTGGGACGCCCAGTGCGGCGGCGGCCTGCGCCGCAAGGCGGTCGTCGGCCAGCTGCACGAGGTGACGGACCTCCTCCAGGAGCCCCAGCCCGAGACCACCACCCGCAAGCTGTTCAAGGTCGCCGCCGAGCTGGCCGAGCTCGCGGGCTGGATGTCGTACGACGTGGGGCTCCAGCCCACCGCGCAGAAGTACTTCGTCCTCGCCCTGCACGCGGCCAAGGAGGCCGGCGACAAGCCGCTCGGCTCCTATGTCCTGTCCAGCATGAGCCGCCAGATGATCCACCTCGGGCGGCCCGAGGACGCCCTGGAGCTGATCCACCTCGCGCAGTACGGCAGCCGGGACTGCGCGAGCCCGCGCACCCAGTCGATGCTGTATGCGATGGAGGCCCGCGCCTACGCCAACATGGGCCAGCCCGGCAAGTGCAAGCGGGCGGTCCGGATGGCCGAGGACACCTTCGCCGAGGCCGACGAGTGGGACGACCCGGACCCCGACTGGATCCGCTTCTTCTCCGAGGCCGAGCTGTACGGCGAGAACTCCCACTCCTACCGCGACCTGGCCTACGTCGCCGGTCGCAGCCCCACCTACGCCTCGCTGGCCGAGCCCCTCATGCAGCGGGCCGTGGAGCTCTTCTCCAAGGACGGCGAACACCAGCGGTCGTACGCACTCAATCTCGTCGGCATGGCCACCGTGCACCTGCTGCGACGCGAGCCCGAGCAGAGCACCGTACTGGTGGAACAGGCGATGCACATCGCCAAGAAGGTCCGCTCCGAGCGGGTGAACACTCGTATTCGAAAGACGGTCGACACGGCTGTACGCGATTTCGGTGATCTCGCCGAGGTAGTGGATCTCACCGACAAGCTCGCCGTGGAGCTGCCAGAGACCGCGGAAGCCGTCTGAATCCCCAGAACCCCGGCCGCGGCCGACCCTCCCGAACTGCCCGACTCGGCTCCCCCATGCCAGGTCATCGGAAGGCCGACCGCGGTCGGTTTCTTTCCTTCTACGAAGGTTGCGCCACGATAACGATCGGCGTGGCCCAAATCTGCCAGTTCATCGACGCGTAACACGCAAGGCGCCTTCGTCACCCTGGCGAAACAATGAGGGGCTTCCACCGAAACGGCGCTGCGCCAATCTCATGGCGCATAACCGGCCCACCCCTCATTCCGCTCTGGCTTCGCCCGCACGGGGCCGTACCTACGACGAGGAGACGCCGATGGCACCAACCGCCATCACGCTCGCCGCAGACAAGCTGTCTGTGGCCAACACAGGCTTCATGCTGATCTGTTCTGCCCTGGTGCTGATCATGACCCCGGGTCTTGCCTTCTTCTACGGAGGCATGGTCCGCGTCAAGAGCACCCTCAACATGCTGATGATGAGCTTCATCAGCATGGGTATCGTCACCATCCTGTGGGTCGTCTACGGCTTCTCCATGGCGTTCGGTACGGACCACGGCTCGCTCATCGGCTGGGAATCCGACTACTTCGGCTGGACCGGCATCGACAAGGGCGACATCTGGTCCGGGTACACGATCCCGGTCCTCGCCTTCGCCGTCTTCCAGATGATGTTCGCCATCATCACGCCCGCCCTGATAAGCGGTGCGATCGCCGACCGCGTGAAGTTCTCCGCCTGGGCGCTCTTCGTGGCGCTGTGGGCGACGGTCGTGTACTTCCCGGTCGCCCACTGGGTCTGGGGCACCGGCGGCTGGGCCTTCGAGCTCGGTGTGATCGACTTCGCCGGTGGTACGGCGGTCCACATCAACGCGGGTGCCGCGGCGCTCGGCGTCATCCTGGTCATCGGCAAGCGCGTCGGCTTCAAGAAGGACCCGATGCGCCCGCACAGCCTGCCCCTGGTGATGCTCGGTGCCGGTCTGCTGTGGTTCGGCTGGTTCGGCTTCAACGCCGGCTCGTGGCTGGGCAACGACGACGGCGTCGGCTCCCTGATGTTCGTCAACACGCAGATCGCCACCGCGGCCGCCATGCTCGCCTGGCTGATCTACGAGAAGATCCGCCACGGCGCGTTCACCACCCTCGGTGCCGCCTCCGGCGCGGTTGCCGGTCTGGTCGCCATCACACCGTCCGGTGGTGCGATCACCCCGATCGGCGCGATCTGCATCGGCGCCATCGCCGGTGTCGCCTGCGCCGCGGCCGTCGGCCTGAAGTACCGGTTCAACTACGACGACTCCCTGGACGTCGTCGGTGTCCACATGGTCGGCGGTGTCATCGGCTCCCTGCTGATCGGCTTCTTCGCCAGCGGCAAGGGCCAGTCGGAGGTCAAGGGCCTCTTCTACGGCGGCAACGCGGACCAGCTCTGGAAGCAGTGCGCCGGTGTCTTCGCGGTCCTCGCCTACTCCCTGATCGCCTCCGCGATCCTCGCCTTCCTGCTCGACAAGACGATCGGCATGCGGGTCAGTGAGGACGAGGAGGTCTCGGGCATCGACCAGGCCGAGCACGCCGAGACCGCATACGACTTCAGCGGTGCGGGTGGCGGTGCCGCCCGGACCTCGGTCACGGCCCCGGCCGCCGACGCCGGTAAGAAGGTGGACGCATGAAGCTCATCACCGCCGTCGTCAAGCCGCACCGGCTCGACGAGATCAAGGAAGCCCTCCAGGCCTTCGGGGTCCACGGCCTGACGGTCACCGAGGCGAGCGGCTACGGTCGTCAGCGGGGCCACACCGAGGTCTACCGCGGTGCCGAGTACACCGTCGACCTGGTCCCGAAGATCCGCATCGAGGTCCTCGCTGAGGACGACGACGCCGAGCAGCTGATCGACGTCATCGTGAAGGCGGCCCGAACCGGCAAGATCGGTGACGGCAAGGTCTGGTCCCTGCCGGTCGACACGGCCGTACGGGTCCGGACGGGCGAGCGCGGCCCGGACGCGCTCTGACGGAAGAACAGAACAGGAGCTGCTGGGTGACGAGCACGGACGTGCACAAGGACGTAGAGGACTCGGGACCCAGCGGCTATGCGGCGGCCCGGCTGCGCCTCCTCCAAGAGGGGGCGTGGTCCGGGCCGCCGCGCCGTTCGGCTCTCGCCGAACTGACGGACGACTGGCTCTCGGGGCTGTTCACCGCGGGCGCCGAGCAGCTGCGCGGGGTCTCCCTGATCGCCGTCGGCGGCTACGGCCGTGGCGAACTGTCGCCCCGCAGCGACCTGGACCTGGTCCTGCTGCACGACGGCAGCGACTCGGGCGCGGTCGCCGCCCTGGCCGACCGCATCTGGTACCCGGTGTGGGACCTGGGCCTCGCCCTCGACCACTCGGTGCGGACGCCCGCGGAGGCCCGCAAGACAGCCGGGGAGGATTTGAAAGTCCAACTCGGTCTCCTGGACGCCCGCCACATCGCCGGTGATCTGGGACTGACGGCCGGATTGCGTACGGCCGTCCTCGCCGACTGGCGCAACCAGGCCCCCAAGCGCCTGCCCGAACTCCAGGAGCTGTGCGCCGAGCGCGCCGAGCGCCAGGGCGAGCTGCAGTACCTGCTTGAGCCCGACCTGAAGGAGGCCCGCGGCGGACTCCGGGACGCCACCGCCCTGCGCGCCGTGGCCGCCTCCTGGCTGGCCGACGCCCCGCGCGAGGGCCTCGACGACGCCCGGCGCCGGCTGCTCGACGTCCGGGACGCCCTGCACCTGACGACCGGCCGCGCGACCGACCGGCTCGCGCTCCAGGAGCAGGACCAGGTCGCCGCCGAACTCGGCCTGCTCGACGCCGACACACTCCTGCGGCAGGTCTACGAGGCCGCGCGGGTCATCTCGTACGCCAGTGACGTCACCTGGCGCGAGGTGGGGCGCGTACTCAGGTCGCGTGCCGTGCGGCCCCGCCTGCGCGCGATGCTCGGCGGCGGCAAGCCGGTGGCCGAGAGGTCACCCCTGGCGGAGGGTGTCGTCGAGCAGGACGGCGAGGTGGTGCTCGCCCGCGCCGCACGCCCCGACCGGGACCCCGTGCTCCCACTGCGTGCCGCGGCCGCCGCCGCACAGGCCGGACTCCCGCTCTCCCTGCACGCCGTGCGCCGCATGGCGGCCGGAGTGCGCCCCCTGCCCACACCCTGGCCCGCCGAGGCCCGCGAACAGCTCGTGACCCTGCTCGGCTCGGGCCAGCCCACCATCGAGGTCTGGGAGGCGCTGGAGGCCGAAGGGCTGATCACCCGGATGCTGCCCGACTGGGAGCGGGTGCGCTGCCGCCCGCAGCGCAACGCCGTGCACATCTGGACCGTCGACCGGCACCTCATCGAGACGGCCGTGCGCGCCTCCGAGTTCACCCGGCGCGTCCACCGCCCCGACCTGCTGCTCGTCGCCGCGCTGCTGCACGACATCGGCAAGGGCTGGCCCGGCGACCACTCGGTGGCCGGCGAGATCATCGCGAAGGACGTCGCCGCGCGCATCGGCTTCGACCGCGACGACGTCGCCGTACTCGCGGCTCTCGTACGTCACCACCTGCTGCTCGTGGACACCGCCACCCGGCGTGACCTGGAGGACCCGGCCACCGTGCGTTCGGTCGCCGACGCGGTCGGGTCGCAGGGCACTCTGGAGCTGCTGCACGCGCTGACCGAGGCGGACGCGCTGGCCACCGGGCCTGCCGCCTGGTCGTCCTGGCGGGGCTCGCTCGTCGCCGACCTGGTGAAGCGGGTGGGTGCCGTGCTCGCAGGGAACGACCTCGACGAGCCCGAGGAGGCCGCGCCCACCGCCGAGCAGGAGCGGCTCGCCATCGAGGCGGTCGCCACCGGCGGCCCGGTGCTGTCCCTGCGCGCGCAGACCGAGGCGCCCGTGGACGACCAGCCCTCGGGCGACCCGGAGCCGCTCGGTGTGGAGCTCGTGATCGCCGTACCGGACCAGCCGGGCGTGCTTCCCGCGGTCGCCGGAGTGCTGGCGGTGCACCGGCTGACCGTCCGCACCGCGGAGCTCAGCGCCCAGGACCTGCCCGACGGCGTCGAGGGTTCCGTGCTCCTGCTGAACTGGCGGGTCGCCGCCCAGTACGGCTCGCTGCCGCAGGCGGCCAGGCTGCGCGCTGATCTCGTACGGGCCCTGGACGGGTCGCTGGACATCGCCGGGCGCCTTGCCGAGCGGGACGCCGCGTATCCGAGGCGCCGGGGCGTCGTCGCACCCGCCGCGCGCGTGACGGTCGCCTCGGCGGCTTCCCGGCACGCCACGGTGATCGAGGTCCGCGCCCAGGACGCCCCGGGACTGCTGTTCCGCATCGGGCGGGCGCTGGAGGACGCCGGGGTACGGATGCGCAGCGCGCACGTGTCGACGCTGGGCGCCAACGCCGTGGACGCCTTCTACGTGACCGACGGCAAGGGAGCGCCGCTCTCGGCCGGAGAGGCGGCTTCCGTGGCGCGGAAGCTGGAGGAGACCTTGCGGGGCTGACCGGGGGATCCCGGCCACGTGTGTCGCCGGGATACCCTGGAGGGCGATTCCCAGCTGCCACCGACCCCGAGGACCGCGAGCGCCGTGTTCGATACTCTTTCCGATCGCCTCTCAGCGACTTTCAAGAACCTGCGCGGCAAGGGACGGCTCTCCGAGGCGGACATCGACGCCACCGCGCGCGAGATCCGGATCGCGCTCCTGGAAGCGGACGTGGCCCTGCCCGTCGTCCGGACGTTCATCAAGAACGTCAAGGAGCGTGCCCTCGGTGCCGAGGTCTCCCGGGCGCTGAACCCCGCCCAGCAGGTCCTGAAGATCGTGAACGAGGAGCTCGTCACGATCCTCGGCGGTGAGACCCGGCGTCTGCGGTTCGCCAAGAACCCGCCGACCGTGATCATGCTGGCGGGTCTCCAGGGTGCCGGTAAGACCACCCTCGCGGGCAAGCTCGGCCACTGGCTCAAGGGGCAGGGCCACTCGCCGCTGCTGGTCGCCGCCGACCTCCAGCGGCCGAACGCCGTGAACCAGCTCAGTGTCGTCGCCGAGCGCGCCGGTGTCGCCGTCTACGCCCCGGAGCCGGGCAACGGCGTCGGTGACCCGGTCAAGGTCGCCAAGGACTCCATCGAGCACGCCAAGGCGAAGGTCCACGACATCGTGATCGTGGACACCGCGGGCCGCCTCGGTATCGACCAGGAGCTGATGCAGCAGGCCGCGGACATCCGCGACGCCGTCAGCCCCGACGAGATCCTCTTCGTCGTCGACGCGATGATCGGTCAGGACGCGGTCAACACCGCCGAGGCCTTCCGCGACGGCGTCGGCTTCGACGGCGTGGTGCTCTCCAAGCTCGACGGTGACGCCCGCGGTGGCGCGGCCCTGTCGATCCGGCAGATCACCGGCAAGCCGATCATGTTCGCGTCGAACGGCGAGAAGCTCGACGACTTCGACGCCTTCCACCCTGACCGGATGGCCTCCCGCATCCTCGACATGGGTGACCTGCTCACCCTGATCGAGCAGGCGGAGAAGACGTTCAGCCAGGAAGAGGCCGAGAAGATGGCCTCCAAGCTGGCGTCCAAGAAGGGCCAGGACTTCACCCTGGACGACTTCCTGGCCCAGATGGAGCAGGTCCGGAAGATGGGCAGCATCTCCAAGCTGCTCGGCATGCTCCCGGGCATGGGCCAGATCAAGGACCAGATCAACAACCTGGACGAGCGGGACGTCGACCGTACGGCCGCGATCATCAAGTCGATGACCCCGGCCGAGCGCGCCGACGCCACGATCATCAACGGCTCGCGCCGCGCCCGTATCGCCAAGGGTTCCGGTGTCGAGGTCAGCGCGGTCAAGAACCTCGTCGAGCGGTTCTTCGAGGCCCGCAAGATGATGTCCCGCATGGCCCAGGGCGGCGGGATGCCGGGCATGCCGGGGATGCCGGGCATGGGCGGCGGCCCCGGCCGTGCCAAGAAGCAGCCCAAGAAGGCCAAGGGCAAGCAGCGCTCCGGCAACCCGATGAAGCGCAAGCAGCAGGAGCAGGAGGAGGCCGCGCGCAGGGCGGCCCAGGGCGGCGGCGCCTTCGGAGTGCCCGGCCAGCAGGCCCCGCAGGACTTCGAGCTGCCGGACGAGTTCAAGAAGTTCATGGGCTGACACACGGCTGTGGGGGACTTGGAGGCCTAGGGCACCCTCGCGATCAGGTACCGGAAGACGTTCGGCATCCACACCGTGCCGTCCCGGCGCTGATACGGATGCAGGGCCTCCGCCACCTCCTTGTCCACCTGGGCCTGGTCGGTCGCCTCGATGGCCGTGTCGAAGAGCCCGGTCGACAGCAACCCCTTGAGTGCGCTGTCGACATCGGCGTACCCGAAGGGGCACGCCACCCGCCCCGAGCCGTCCGGCCTGAGACCGGCCCGGTGGGCGACCTCCTCCAGGTCGTCGCGCAGGGCCGGGCGCCAACTGCCCGTGTTGCGCAGCGGTTCCGCCAGCTTGGTGGCCACCCGCAGCACGGACGACGTGGCGCACCGCTCCGGTGGACCCCAGCCGGCGAGGACCACGGGCGCCCCTCGCTCGGCGAGCGGTGTCGCCGAGGCG
The DNA here is from genome assembly GCF_040651535.1 of Streptomyces sp. NPDC048420. NCBI lineage: Bacteria > Bacillati > Actinomycetota > Actinomycetes > Kitasatosporales > Streptomycetaceae > Streptomyces > Streptomyces sp. NPDC048420. The sequence continues at coordinate 232,944 of NZ_JBEZKG010000010.1, read as the reverse complement.
AGAAGTTCTCCGAGCCCCTCCGAGTCGCCCGCGAGACACCCGATCGGCTCGAAGGCGGTCACCACGGTGTACGGGGGAGCGTCGGTGGCGACGGCGTCTTCGGGCGCCCCCTCGACGAGCCGGGTGTGCGCACGCGTGCGCGTGCCCCACGCCTCCGGCAGCAGCCGCTCGCGCGCGAGGGCCAGCCGTTCGGGGGAGCAGGACTCGACACCGGAGACCGAGGCGCCTCGGGAGGCGGCGATGAGCAGGGCGAGCCCGCTGCCGCAGCCGAGGCCCAACAGCCGCGTCGCGGGGCCCACTTCCAGTCGCTCGTAGACGGCCTCGTACAGCGGAACCAGCATCCGCTCCTGGATCTCGGACCAGTCACGCGCGCGTGCACCGAGGTCCGCACGGGAGGTCCCTCCCGTCGAAGGCAGGTGCTGCCGCACGAGCGTAGGTGTCATGGATAAGCGCCCCAATCCGCCGAGAGTTGACTCTGTGCCCGATTCCGTAGCCCCCGTGACATGCGCTCGCACTCCCCCCGTATGCCAGGTAACTCCGCACTCGACCGCTCGTCCAGAGGCAGAAGGGCCCCGCTTGTGGGTTGGCCGGGCCCGGGAAAAGAATTCACATCCCGGCAATGTGCGCCCGTAACATCGGGCCATGGCAAAGGCACCTGTTCTCACACCCCGAGCGGACGACTTTCCGCGCTGGTACCAGGATCTGATCACCAAGGCCGAACTGGCCGACAACGGTCCGGTGCGCGGCACCATGGTCATCCGACCGTACGGGTACGGGCTGTGGGAGCGGATGCAGGCCGAGATGGACGCCCGCATCAAGGAGACGGGCACCCAGAACGCGTACTTCCCGTTGCTGATCCCGCAGTCGTACCTCACCCGTGAGGCCGACCACGTCGAGGGTTTCGCGCCCGAGCTCGCGGTGGTCACCCATGGCGGCGGCAAGGAGCTGGAGGAGCCCGCGGTCGTCCGCCCCACCTCCGAGATGATCATCAACGACTACTTCTCGAAGTGGGTGCAGAGCTACCGCGACCTTCCCCTGCTGATCAACCAGTGGGCGAACGTGGTGCGTTGGGAACTGCGGCCCCGGCTCTTCCTGCGGACGTCGGAGTTCCTGTGGCAGGAGGGCCACACCGCGCACGCGACCGAGGAGGACGCGCGCGTGTTCGCCTCGCACATCCACCGGCAGGTCTACGAGGACTTCATGACGGACGTCCTCGCCATGGACGTCGTCCCCGGCCGCAAGACCGTCAAGGAGCGCTTCGCCGGCGCCATCAACACCCTCACGCTGGAAGGCATGATGGGCGACGGCAAGGCCCTCCAGATGGCCACCAGCCACGAGCTGGGCCAGAACTTCGCCAAGGCCTTCAACACCTCGTACCTGTCGAAGGACGGCACCCAGGAACTCGTCTGGCAGACCTCCTGGGGCTCGACCACCCGCATGATCGGCGCCCTGGTGATGATGCACGGCGACGACCACGGCCTGAGGGTCCCGCCGCGGCTGGCGCAGACCCAGGTGGTGGTTCTGGCCATCAAGGGCGACGAGCAGGTTCTGGCCAAGGTCCGCGACATCGGCGCCCGGCTGAAGGCGGCGGGTCTGCGCGTCCACGTCGACGACCGCACCGACACCCCCTTCGGTCGCCGCGCGGTCGACTGGGAGCTCAAGGGCGTGCCGGTCCGCGTCGAGGTCGGACCCCGTGACCTGGAGAACGGCACCGCGATGGTGGCGCGGCGGATCCCGGGCGGCAAGGAAGCCGTATCGCTGGATTCTCTGGCCGCGCTGCTCCCCGTGATCCTCGAAGAGGACCAGGCGCTGCTGCTGGCCCAGTCCCGCGAGCGCCGCGAGTCCCGTACGACCGACGTGTCCACCTTCGACGAAGCCGTCGAGGCCGCGGTCGCCGGCGGCTGGGCGCGGATCCCGTGGGCCGTCCTCGGCGAAGAAGGCGAGGCCAGGCTGGCCGAGCACGCGGTGACCGTACGGTGTCTGGTCGCCGAGGACGGGGCGGTGCCGGACGCCGACGACGCACCCGGTAACGTCGCGGTCGTCGCGCGCGCTTACTGAGGCAGGGCCCTTCCGGCGGGAGAGCGACCGAAACGCCTCTTGCGCATCTGCCGATCCCAGCAGCACCGGCGCGTGGACGCGATCTACGCGCCGGGGCGTACTTCACACTACGCACCGGCTTGGTATGAGCTGTGAGGCTTCTCCGCAGATCAGCGCACCCGCCCTCGTCTCCACGCATCAGCGGCAACTGACGGGTACGTGCAAATTATTTGGGATGCCCCGGAATAGGAACACAGGGGCACTCTGGCTCGTTGTCATTACGTGAGCACGACACAGACACCACCTGTTCTCGCCGCAGAGCTGGCAGAGGCGTGGGCCGACATTCAGCGGTACCACCCCGAGCTGCCTGACCTTGCCGCGCCAGAGTCCCTGATCGGGGAGTCGTCGTCCGCGTGCGGTCACGAGCTCTCCTTCGAGCGACTGCTTCATGAGGCAGTCCACGGCATCGCCGCCGCGCGAGGCATCCGCGACACCTCCCGCGCCGGCCGCTACCACAACCGCAGATTCCTCGCGATCGCCGAGGAGATGGGCCTGGACCACCCCGAGGAACCGCACCCCAGCAGTGGCTTCTCGCTGGTCTCGCTCACCCCCGAGGCGAAGCGTCGCTACCGCCCGACCATCGAGCGGCTCCAGCGCGCCCTCAAGGCCCACACGGCGGCGACCTCCGCCGACACCGCCCGCTCCTTCCGGGGTCCGGCGGCCCGGCACGGCTCCTCCGGGGGCGGGGTCCGGGTCAAGGCGGTCTGCGACTGCGGCCGCAATGTGAGGGTCGTCCCCTCCGTCCTGGCCCAGGCGCCGATCGTCTGCGGGGGCTGCGGCAAGCCGTTCCGGATCCCGGAGGTCGTCGGCGCGGCGAGCTGACCGCCCTACCGGCAACTCGTGGCTGTCGGTCGGGCACAGGGGTGGGTGCGGGACGCCGCGCCCACCCCGACGGCACCTGGATCACCGGGTGCCCCTCAGGCGTGCCCCGGCGCCTCTCGACATGGTCCCGGTCCGAAGTGACCGGCGGGGTGTGGCACAATGGCTAGCTGTACTCGACAGCCGCACAGGAACCCTCTCGCCTCCGGCTGACGCGTCCATCGGGCACTCGGGTACCGCAACCCCACGCGGCAATCTCGCCGTGCCCAACCACGTCAAAACCAGGAGAACCCACTCCCGTGGCAGTCAAGATCAAGCTGAAGCGTCTGGGCAAGATCCGTTCGCCTCACTACCGCATCGTCGTCGCCGACTCCCGTACCCGTCGTGACGGCCGTGCGATCGAGGAGATCGGCCTGTACCACCCGGTGCAGAACCCCTCGCGCATCGAGGTCGACACCGAGCGTGCGCAGTACTGGCTGGGTGTCGGCGCGCAGCCGACCGAGCCGGTTCTCGCCATCCTCAAGCTGACCGGCGACTGGCAGAAGTTCAAGGGCCTGCCCGCCCCGGCTCCGCTGCTCCAGCCGGCCGAGAAGGCCGCACGTCCCTCGTTCGAGGCCCTTGGTGGCGACAACGAGGGCAAGGGTGAGGCCATCACCCAGAAGAAGAAGGCCGAGAAGAAGGACGAGGCTGCGACCGCGTCTTCTTCGGCTGAGCCGACCGAGGCCTGAGCATGCTCGAGGAGGCTCTCGAGCACCTCGTGAAGGGCATCGTCGACAACCCTGACGATGTGCAGGTCGCCTCGCGCAACCTGCGCCGCGGGCGTGTGCTGGAGGTCCGGGTCCACCCCGACGACCTCGGCAAGGTGATCGGCCGCAACGGCCGCACCGCACGCGCCCTGCGCACCGTCGTGGGCGCCATCGGCGGCCGCGGTGTCCGTGTCGACCTCGTCGACGTGGACCACGTCCGCTGACGCAACGCAGCACCGGCTCGGGCCGGGGAGGGCCACAGGGCCGTCCCCGGCCCGTAGTCGTATGACAGGAGAGCAAGCACAGTGCAGCTGGTAGTCGCACGGATCGGCCGCGCCCACGGCATCAAGGGCGAGGTCACCGTCGAGGTACGTACAGACGAGCCGGAACTCAGGCTCGCCCCCGGTGCCGTACTCGCCACCGATCCCGCCGCCACGGGACCCCTCACCATCGAGACCGGCCGGGTCCACAGCGGCCGCCTCCTCCTGCGCTTCGAGGGCGTCAAGGACCGCACCGGCGCCGAGGCCCTGCGTAACACTCTCCTGATCGCCGAGGTCGATCCGGAGGAGCTGCCGGAGGAGGAGGACGAGTACTACGACCACCAGCTCATCGACCTGGACGTGGTCACGGCGGACGGCGTCGAGGTCGGACGGATCACCGAGATCTCGCACCTGCCCTCCCAGGACCTCTTCATCGTGGAGCGGCCCGACGGCAGCGAGGTCATGATCCCGTTCGTCGAGGAGATCGTCAGCGAGATCGATCTGGAGGAGCAGAAGGCGGTCATCACGCCGCCGCCCGGGCTGATCGACGACCAGGCCGAGATCGCGTCCTCCAGGGAAGACGGCGCATGAGGCTCGACGTCGTCACGATCTTCCCCGAGTACCTCGACCCCCTGAACGTCTCCCTCGTCGGCAAGGCACGCGCGCGTGGGCAGCTCCAGGTCCATGTGCACGACCTGCGCGCGTGGACGTACGACCGCCACAACACCGTCGACGACACCCCGTACGGCGGCGGCCCGGGCATGGTCATGAAGACCGACCCCTGGGGGGAGGCGCTGGACTCCACGCTGGCGGACGGATACGAGACGGGCTCCCACGCGCCCGCCCTCATCGTCCCCACCCCGAGCGGCCGCCCCTTCACCCAGGAACTCGCCGTCGAACTCTCCGAGCGCCCCTGGCTGATCTTCACGCCCGCGCGCTACGAGGGCATCGACCGCCGGGTCATCGACGAGTACGCCACCAGGATTCCCGTGTACGAGGTGTCCATCGGCGACTACGTCCTCGCCGGCGGCGAGGCGGCCGTACTGGTAGTTACGGAGGCCGTCGCGCGGCTGCTGCCGGGTGTCCTCGGCAACGCCGAGTCGCACCGGGACGACTCCTTCGCACCCGGTGCCATGGCCAACCTCCTGGAGGGGCCCGTCTACACCAAGCCGCCCGAGTGGCGCGGCCGCGGCATCCCGGACGTGCTGCTCAGCGGGCACCACGGCAAGATCGCCCGCTGGCGCCGCGACGAGGCGCTCAGGCGTACGGCGGCCAACCGGCCCGACCTCATCGAGCGCTGCGACCCGGCGGCCTTCGACAAGAAGGACCGCGAGATGCTCTCCATCCTGGGCTGGGCGCCGGACCCCGCGGGGGAGCCGTACGGCCGATTTTGGCGCAGGCCAGAAGGCATGGAAGAATAGGTCGCTGTTGTGCGTCGTCCGGCGTGCGCCCCTGCCACAGGGGGACACGACGCCCGCCCCGACACGGACAGCCTCCTCACGAACCACTAGCTACCGCCGATGACCTGTGGCATGGGCGAAGAAAGCAGACGAAATGTCTCACCTGCTCGACTCCGTCGACTCCGCGTCGCTGCGCAGCGACATCCCGGCCTTCCGCCCGGGTGACACCGTCAACGTCCATGTCCGCGTCATCGAGGGCAACCGCTCCCGTGTGCAGCAGTTCAAGGGCGTAGTCATCCGTCGCCAGGGCTCTGGTGTCCGCGAGACCTTCACGGTCCGCAAGGTCTCGTTCTCCGTCGGCGTCGAGCGCACCTTCCCGGTGCACACCCCGATCGTCGAGAAGATCGAGCTCGTCACGCGTGGTGACGTCCGTCGCGCCAAGCTGTACTACCTGCGTGAGCTGCGCGGCAAGGCCGCGAAGATCAAGGAGAAGCGCGACAACTGAGCGCCTCTCGGACGTCACATCGGGGCCGGATAACATCTGGCTCCGATGGACACCGAAGCACAGCCGACGAAGCGCGACCGCTCCTCCCGCCCTGAACCAGGGGCCGCGGAGGGACGGTCGCGTTTCGCGTTGGTGTCGAGAATCACCGAGTGGCTTCCCGGCGGCCGGGTCTCCCTGACGCTGCTGCTCTGCCTGGTGTTTCTCCTGTTGATCAGCACGTTCGTGGTCAAACCTTTCCAGATTCCCAGCGGATCCATGGAAAACGGATTGAGGATCGGGGACCGCGTTCTCGTAAATAGGTTGGCGTACCGTTTCGGTGCCGAGCCGCGGCGGGGAGATGTGGTCGTCTTCGACGGAACCGGGTATTTCGGGGACGGGGACTACATCAAACGCGTTGTGGGTGTGGGGGGAGACCACGTGGTCTGCTGTGACACGAAGGGGAGGATCGAGGTGAACGGCCGGTCGGTCGACGAGTCGGGCTTCCTGCACCCGGGCGACAGTCCGTCCTCGGTGCCCTTCGACGTGGAGGTGCCCGAGGGCACCCTGTTCGTCCTGGGCGACCACCGCAGCGTCTCCAGCGACTCCCGGGACCACCTCGGCTCACCGGGCGGCGGCATGATCCCGGTCGACGACGTCCTCGGACGGGCCGACTGGATCGTCTGGCCCTTCGGCCACACCACCCGCCTGCAGCGTTCCACCGCCTACGCGCGCGTGCCCGCCGGGGAGGGTGCGCATGGGTAACCGCGGCAAACCACGCGGTGTGCCGAGCGAGGCCGCCGACCAGCTGCTCCCCACCGGTGTCCGCCGCGCCGCCAGTCCCGCCGGCGGCCGTTCGCGCGCGGAGCGGCGCAAGCTGCAGCGCAAGGTCAAGCGGCGCCGGAGGCGCGGCGCGGTCAAGGAGATACCGCTTCTCGTCGGCGTGGCCGTCCTCATAGCCCTCGTCCTGAAGACCTTCCTCGTCCAGGCGTTCGTGATCCCGTCCGGCTCGATGGAGCAGACGATCCGGATCGGCGACCGCGTCCTGGTCGACAAGTTCACCCCGTGGTTCGGCTCCGAGCCGCAGCGCGGGGACGTCGTCGTCTTCAAGGACCCCGGGGGCTGGCTCCAGGACGAGCAGACCACCACGAAGAAGGACGACCCCGTCGTCGTCAAGCAGATCAAGGAAGGGCTCACCTTCATCGGCCTGCTGCCTTCGGACAACGAGAAGGACCTCATCAAGCGGGTCGTCGGAGTCGGCGGCGACCGCGTCAAGTGCTGTGACACGGAGGGACGGGTCACCGTCAACGGCGTCCCCCTGAGCGAGACGGACTACCTGTATCCCGGAAACGCCCCCTCCACCCAGCAGTTCGACATCACCGTCCCCCAGGGGCGGCTGTGGGTGATGGGCGACCACCGCGCCAACTCCGCGGACTCCCGCTCGCACCAGGACACCGACTACGGCGGGACCGTCTCCCTGGACTCGGTGGTGGGCCGGGCCAGGGTCATCGCATGGCCTTTCGGCCACTGGACCATGCTGGACGAACCGAAAACTTACTCTTCCGTTGCCGACTCGGTGTCCGGGGCGACCGCAGCTTCCCAGGCGTCGCTTAGGGTTGCTCAGGACGATCCGAACGAAGCGATCCAACTCCCGAGCCCTGCGGAACTCCCGCTCGTTATGGGAGTGGTGGGCCTGCGCCGTACTTGGGGCAGGCGGCGGCACAGAGTAAGGAGTTGGCGTGGGGGATGTGGCGGTTGGCGCACGATCCGGGCACGACGGCGAGGAGCACCGCGGACGCCCCGTGGAAGCAGCCGACCCGGCCGCGGACAGCGCCGTGACCTCCGGGAGTGACTCCGGGGCGACCGAGGACGGCAGGACGACGGAGGCCAAGGGAGGGGGGTCCGGCGACTCGGCCCCCAGGGTGAAGAAGCAGCGCTCCTTCTGGAAGGAGCTGCCCATCCTGATCGGTATCGCGCTGGTGCTGGCGCTGCTGATCAAGACGTTCCTGGTGCAGGCCTTCTCGATCCCGTCGGACTCGATGCAGAACACCCTCCAGGAGGGCGACCGCGTCCTGGTCGACAAGCTCACCCCGTGGTTCGGCTCCGAGCCCGAGCGCGGCGAGGTCGTCGTCTTCCACGACCCGGACAACTGGCTGGCGGGCGAGCCGACGGCGGACCCGAACGCCGTACAGACGTTCCTCTCCTGGATCGGTCTGATGCCCTCCGCCGAGGAGAAGGACCTCATCAAGCGCGTCATCGGCGTCGGCGGCGACACGGTCTCCTGCGAGGGCACCGGCCCGCTGAAGGTCAACGGCAAGGCGCTGAGCGAGTCGTCGTACGTCTACCCGGGCAACACCCCGTGCAGCCAGGACGACCAGGGTGGCCAGTTCACCGTGAAGGTCCCCAAGGGCTACATCTGGGTGATGGGCGACCACCGGCAGAACTCGCGCGACTCCCGCTACAACCAGTCCGACAAGCACCACGGCATGGTCCCGGTCGACGACGTCGTCGGGCGCGCCATCGTGAAGGCCTGGCCGATCAACCGCTGGGGCACGCTGCCGGAGCCGGACACCTTCAGCCAGGCCGGCATCAACCAGTCGTCGGCGTCCGCGGCCCTCTCCGTCGCGCCGCAGGGGATCGCCCTCGTGGGTGTGGTGCCGGTGGCGCTATGGCGTCGTAGGAAGATCGCCGCCGAGCGGACCCGCTGAGCCTCTCTGGCGGATCGGGCGCCCCGGGCCTGGTGAAAGCTTTGCGGAGCTTGGCCCTCCGGCCGGGCAGGAGGGGCTGACCCGCTCAGGTACCGCCGGGTAGGGTGCGGATCCATGGGTGGCGAGAGCACTACACGTACGGCCCCGCACAGCGGTGGCACCAGCACGGGCCCGGTGGGCAGCCGGACCGGACAGCGACTGTCCGGGCTGGCCGTCGCACTGGGCCTGGTGCTGTTTCTCGGGGGATTCGCCTGGGGAGCGGTGCTGTACCGGCCGTACACCGTGCCCACCGGCTCGATGACGCCCACCATCGACGCGGGTGACCGGGTGCTGGCGGAGCGCGTCGACGGCGACGAGATACGCCGGGGTGATGTCGTCGTGTTCACAGACGAGAGCTGGGTGACCGGCGCCTCGGTGGTCAAGCGGGTCGTCGCGGTCGGCGGGGACACCGTCTCCTGCTGCACGGACGGGAAGCTGACCGTCAACGGCAAGCAGATCGACGAGGGCTATCTCAAGGGCAGCGTGGTCGAGGACAAGTCCATCCCAACCGTGAAGGTGCCCCAAGGGCGCCTGTTCCTGCTCGGCGACGAGCGTCAGGGCTCGCTGGACTCCTCCGTCCACCTCACCGACGCCGCCCAGGGCACCGTCGCGCGCTCGGCCGTGACTGCTCGGGTGGACGCCGTCGTCTGGCCCATGAGGGGCATGCTGGAGCGTCCCACCGGCTTCGAACCGCTCGGCGCGCTCTCCTCGCCGGGCCCGCTGCGCACGATCTTCGTCCTGATCGTCGCCGGCGGGGTGCTAGTCCTGGGCGGTGGCGCGTACGGGCCCGTCGCCAAGCTGTTCAGCAGGCGCTCCCGGGTCCGGACGGAGCCGGTCGGTGCCCGCTGAGGGGCCGACGGGGCACGGGGGCTCGCCCGAGGGCGCCGGGGAGGGGCCGCGCGGGGTGGCCGGGGGTGTGTCCGAGGACGGGTCGCCTGAGGTGACCCGGGATCTGTCCGAGGGCGGGTCCGGAGAGGTGGCCCGGGATTCGTCCGAGGGTGGGCTGCGCAAGGTGGCGCGGGTGGTTCTGCTCGATCCCGAGGACCGCATCCTGCTGCTGCACGGGCATGAGCCGGACGATCCGGCCGACGACTGGTGGTTCACGCCGGGCGGCGGACTGGAGGGCGACGAGACCCGTGAAGAGGCCGCGCTCAGGGAACTCGCCGAGGAGACCGGCATCACCGAGGTGCAGCTCGGGCCGGTGCTGTGGCGGCGGATGTGCTCCTTCCCGTTCGCGGGCCGTCGCTGGGACCAGGACGAGTGGTACTACCTGGCCCGTACGACGCAGACGGCCACCGAGGCGAGAGGCCTCACCGAGCTGGAGCGGCGCAGTGTCGCCGGAGCGCGCTGGTGGACGTGTCAGGAACTGAGCCGGGCACATGAGACGGTGTATCCGACCAGACTCGCCGAGCTGCTGCGCAGGCTGCTCGACGATGGTCCCCCGGCCGGGCCCGTGACCCTGGACACCGAAATCGTCTAGGGGCTGACGGGACTGGCGCACAATGGTGGGATCGCACGGCTGAAGGGGAACATGCCATGAGCGCCGAGGACCTCGAGAAGTACGAGACCGAGATGGAGCTGAAGCTCTACCGGGAGTACCGCGATGTCGTCGGTCTGTTCAAATACGTGATCGAGACCGAGCGGCGCTTCTACCTGACCAACGACTACGAGATGCAGGTGCACTCGGTCCAGGGTGAGGTGTTCTTCGAGGTGTCCATGGCGGATGCGTGGGTGTGGGACATGTATCGGCCGGCTCGCTTCGTGAAGCAGGTCCGGGTGTTGACGTTCAAGGACGTGAACATCGAGGAGTTGAACAAGAGCGATCTGGAGCTGCCGGGTGGGTGACTCCTGCGGGTGACCCGGTTTTCCACAACCGGTGAGTAGTCCACCAAGATCAACTTGGTGGACCGGTGGGCGTGATCGTTGGTGCCGGAGGTGGTGCCGACATGAACGCACGCAGTGCACTCGGCAAGTACGGCGAGAGTCTGGCCGCGAGGCGGCTGACCGAGGCCGGGATGACGGTCCTGGAGCGCAACTGGCGCTGTGGCAGGACCGGCGAGATCGACATCGTGGCGCAGGACGGGGAGGTCCTGGTCGTCTGCGAGGTCAAGACACGGCGGGCGGGTGCCTTCGAGCACCCCATGGCCGCGGTGACCCCCGAGAAGGCGGAGCGGCTGCGGGGCCTCGCCGAACGCTGGATCCACGCTCATGGAGGGGCGCCACCGGGAGGCGTCCGCATCGACCTGGTGGGAGTGGTCCTGCCACAGCGCGGCGCGCCCGTGGTCGAGCATGCGCGGGGGGTGGCCTGAGATGGGGTTCGCTCGTACGTGCTCGGTGGCGCTGGTGGGCGTCGAGGGAGTCGTGGTCGAGGTCCAGGCGGATCTGGAGCCGGGGGTCGCGGCGTTCACGTTGGTGGGGCTGCCCGACAAGAGCCTGACGGAGAGCCGGGACCGGGTTCGGGCGGCCGTCGTGAACTCGGGCGGTGAATGGCCGCAGAAGAAACTCACGGTGGGGCTGAGTCCGGCGTCGGTGCCGAAGGCGGGTTCGGGGTTCGACCTCGCCGTCGCGTGCGCGGTGCTGGGCGCCTCCGAGCGGATCGATCCGCGGGTGCTCGCCGACATCGTGATGATCGGAGAGCTGGGCCTGGACGGACGGGTCCGGCCGGTGCGGGGCATCCTGCCGGCCGTGCTGGCCGCCGCGGACTCGGGCTACGAGCAGGTCGTGGTGCCGGAGTGCGCCGCTGCCGAGGCCTCGCTGGTGCCCGGGGTGTCCGTGCTGGGCGTGCGCAGTCTGCGGCAGCTGATCGCGATCCTCGCGGACGAGCCGGTGCCCCACGAGGAACCGGACGAGCCGGGGCGCCCCGACCCACTGCTGGCCGGGCTGCGGGTGCCGGGCACGGGGGCCGCCACCGGCATGCACAGCGCGGGAGCCGCGCAGCAGGATCACGGACACGATCTGGCCGACGTCGTCGGCCAGATGTCGGCGCGGACGGCTGTCGAGGTCGCGGCGGCCGGTGGTCACCATCTGTTCCTGGAGGGGCCGCCTGGTGCGGGCAAGACGATGCTCGCGGAGCGGCTGCCCGCGGTCCTGCCCCGGCTGGCCCGGGAGGAGTCGCTGGAGGTGACGGCGGTGCACTCGGTGGCGGGCCTGCTGCCGCCCGGCAAGCCCCTGATCGACGTCGCCCCCTACTGCGCCCCGCACCACTCGGCGACCATGCAGGCGCTCGTCGGCGGCGGACCCGGGATCGCCCGCCCCGGGGCCGTCTCGCTCTCACACAGAGGCGTACTTTTTCTGGACGAAACACCCGAATTCAACACCCAGGCTCTCGACGCGCTGCGCCAGCCGCTGGAGGCGGGGCACGTGGTGATCGCGCGCAGTGCGGGCGTCGTACGGTTCCCGGCGAAGTTCCTGATGGTGCTCGCCGCCAATCCCTGCCCCTGCGGCCGCTTCTCGCAGACCGACGACTTCTGCGAGTGTCCGCCCTCGGCGATCCGGCGCTACCAGGCCCGGCTCTCCGGTCCGTTGCTCGACCGGGTCGACCTGCGGGTCCAGGTGGACCGGGTCACACGTGACCAGCTCGCCCAGCGGGATGCCCGGGGCGAGTCGACCCAGGTGGTCGCGGACCGGGTGCGGGCCGCCAGGGAACGGGCGGCGACGCGCTTCGCCGGCACCCCGTGGCGGACCAACAGCGATGTGCCCGGTCGCGAGCTGCGAAGCCGCTGGCATGCCGTGTCCGGGGCGATGGACGGCGCCGAGCGCAATCTGGAGCGGGGCGTGCTGACGGCCCGGGGACTCGACCGTGTCCTGCGTGTCGCCTGGACGGTCGCGGACCTCGTCGGCCATGACCGCCCGGACGCGACGGACGTCGCCCTGGCGCTGCAACTGCGCACCGGGGTGCCACGGGGCGTGCCCATGGCCATCGGGGCGCTGACGTGACCGGCGACGAACCCGACGCCGAACTGCTCGACCGGGTCTTTCTCTCCCGTGTCGTCGAGCCCGGGGACGAGGTTCTGGGGCGGTGGGTTCGGGAGTGGGGTGTGAGGGAGGTGGCCTCGCGGTTGCGGAGCTGTGCGGAGCCGTTGCCCGGAGTGAGTGAGAAGCGGTGGGACGGGCTGCGGGGGCGGGCTCGGGTGGCCGAGCCGGACAGGGATCTCGGTGATGCCCATGAGGCCGGTGCGCGGTTTGTCGGACCCGGGGGTGCCGAGTGGCCGGGGCAGCTCGATGACCTCGGGGACACGCGGCCCCTCGGGCTGTGGGTGCGGGGGCGGGCCAGTCTGCGGATGTGGGCGCTCAGGTCGGTCGCTCTCGTGGGGGCCCGTGCCTGCACCGAGTACGGGGCCCACATGGCCGCCACGCTCGGCACCGGACTTGCCGAGCGAGGGTGGGTCGTCGTGTCCGGTGGGGCGTACGGGGTCGACGGCGCCGCCCATCGCGGTGCCCTCGGCGCCGGCGGCGCCACCGTCGCCGTGCTGGCCTGCGGGGTCGACCGGCCCTACCCGCGCGGCCACACCCAGTTGATCACCAGGATCGCGGAGCAGGGGCTGGTGGTCGGGGAGTTGCCGCCCGGAGATCATCCGACGCCCAGCAGGTTCGTGCTGCGGAACCGGGTGATCGCCGCCCTCACCCGGGGCACCGTGGTCGTAGAGGCCGCCCACCGCAGCGGCTCGCTCGTCACCGCGCGGGCGGCGCAGCGGCTCGGGCGGTACACGATGGGCGTGCCCGGCCCGGCCACCAGCAGTCTGTCCGCCGGAGTGCACGAGCTGCTGCGCGGGGACGCCACGCTGGTCACGGACGCTGCGGAAGTCGTCGAGCTGGTCGGCGACATGGGGGAACTGGCCCCGGACCGGCGCGGACCGGTGCTCCCGCGCGATCTGCTGGAGCCCGCGGCGAGGAGGGTGCTGGCCGCGTTGCCGGGGCGAGGGGAGGCGGGAGTGGGCGAGATCGCCCGGGGTGCGCAGACGACGCCCGACGACGCGATCGCGAGGCTGTACGAACTCCGTTCACTTGGTTACGTCGAACGACACGGCGACGGCTGGAAGTTGACACGCCAGGCGATGATCTCTGTCCGGGGCGGTCGCAGCCCGTGCTGACCCAGCGTGTTCGGCCGTCCGGGGGAACCCCGAAGCCCTTGGGAATTCCCGCAGTTGGCGCATTCTGATGATCACGCGCAGTCGCCGGCGCGGACTGCCCGGAGTGTCAGCGGAACGCATCTGCGCATGAGCCCCGCCATCCTCTTTGCGCACTGCGACTCTTCAGTCACGCTACGCTCACGGGGATTCCGACGCACTTCATGTTCAACGCGTACTTCACGGCAGAACGGCACAAGGCGACGAATGCCCCAGCACACCTCCGGGTCCGACCGGGCGGCGGCGATCCCCTCAGCCGCCCGTGACGGTGGCAGCGTGCGGCCGCCCGCTCCCTCGACGCTCGACGAGCTGTGGCGGTCGTACAAGGCGACGGCAGACGAGCGGCTGCGCGAGCAGCTGATCCTGCACTACTCACCGCTCGTGAAGTACGTCGCCGGGCGGGTGAGCGTCGGCCTGCCGCCCAACGTCGAGCAGGCGGACTTCGTGTCCTCGGGGGTCTTCGGGCTCATCGACGCGATCGAGAAGTTCGACATCGACCGGGAGATCAAGTTCGAGACGTACGCGATCACCCGGATCCGGGGCGCGATGATCGACGAACTGCGGGCGCTGGACTGGATCCCGCGGTCCGTGCGGCAGAAGGCCCGCAACGTGGAAAGGGCGTACGCGACGCTGGAGGCGCGGCTGCGGCGGACGCCCTCGGAGGGTGAGGTGGCCGGCGAGCTGGGGATCGCCGTGGACGAACTCCACGCCGTGTTCAGCCAGTTGTCGCTGGCCAACGTGGTGGCCCTGGAGGAGCTGCTGCATGTCGGCGGTGAGGGCGGGGACCGGCTCAGCCTCATGGACACGCTGGAGGACACCGCCGCGGACAACCCCGTGGAGGTCGCCGAGGACCGGGAGCTCCGGCGGTTCCTGGCGCGGGCCATCAACACGTTGCCCGAGCGGGAGAAGACCGTCGTCACGCTGTACTACTACGAGGGGCTCACGCTCGCCGAGATCGGGCACGTGCTGGGGGTCACCGAGAGCCGGGTCAGCCAGATCCACACCAAGTCCGTGCTGCAGTTGCGGGCGAAGCTGGCCAGTTTCGGTCGCTGACCCGGCCGGACGGCCCCTCGGGCAGAGCCGGTCGGGTGGAGTGACTCCCGTCGCGAGTGGTGCGTCCGTAGAGTGGTTGACGTGCCAAGGATTCGAGCGGCCTCTGTGGCCGAGCACCGGTCGATGCAGCGAGCCGCCCTGCTGGACGCGGCTCGGTCGTTGCTGTCCGAGGGCGGGACGGAGGCGCTGACCTTCCCGGCTCTCGCCGAGCGGACAGGGCTCGCGCGGTCGTCTGTGTACGAGTACTTCCGGTCGCGGGCCGCCGTGGTCGAGGAGCTGTGCGAGGTCGACTTCCCGGTGTGGGCCGCGGAGGTCTCGGCGGCGATGGAGCGGGCGTCGACGGCTGAGGGCAAGGTCGAGGCGTATGTGCGGCAGCAGTTGGCGCTGGTCGGGGATCGGCGGCATCGGGCTGTGGTCGCCATCTCCGCGAGTGAGCTGGATGCGGCGGCTCGGGAGAAGATCCGGGCCGCGCACGGGGGGCTGGTCACGATGATCGTCGAGGCGCTCGGGGAGATGGGGCATGAGCAGCCCCGGCTGGCGGCGATGCTGGTGCAGGGGGTCGTGGATGCGGCTGTGCGGCGGATTGAGCTGGAGGCGGCGGAGGAGCCTTCGGTGATCACCGAGGCTGCCGTGAGTATGGCTTTGCGGGGTGTGCGGGGCTGAGCGTGGGGCGGGGTCGCTCGCCGGCGCTTGCCGGGTGCCGCCTTTCTGTGGGTCGGGAGCCGCCCCAGCGGCACGGCTGCCCGCAGCTACGGCAAAGGGACGTCCAGTACCGGGAGCAGTCTCGATGGGCCCCTGCGCAGTAGCCACGGCGGGAGCAGGGACAGTGGGTCCAGGTAGGTGTCGGCTCTCAGCAAGCCCCAGTGCACGCACGTAGTCGTGCAGTGGGAGCCCGTCGGCTCCACCGTGCCCACCACCTCGCCCGCTTCCACCTCGTCGCCCTTCTTCACCGACGCCGTCACCGGTTCGTAGGTCGTTCGAAGGTCTGTGCCCGTCAGTTCCACGGCCACCACTCCCTTGCCCGCCACCCTGCCCGCGAAGGAGACCCGACCGGCTGCCACCGCCCGTACCGGGGTTCCGGCCGGCGCCGCCAGGTCCACGCCCCGGTGGCCGCGGCCGTACACCGTCGCCGGGGGTTCCCAGCCGCGCAGGACCGCCGGGCGGGTGCCCACCGGCCAGGTGCGGGCCAGGGCCGGTACCGAGGTGTCCGTGGCCGTCGGGGTGAACAGGGACGGCCGGGGTGTGGGCGTCGGTGCCGTCAGGAACAACAGGAACCCCAGCACCAGCCACACACCGCATCGCTTCGCTCGCATGCGGAAACCGTCCCGCACCCGCACCGATCATGGCCGGGACCTGTGGACTACTTCCGGGTTGTGGACAGCGGCGTCACCCGGTGCCTCCCGGGTCCCGTACACTTCTTCTGGCGATCCGGGTCACCGGGTCGACTTCGCACGCCCCGACACCACGCCGCCAAGCGGTCGGTGTCAGCGCCTCTCGGTCCTTTGTGGCAAGGCGCGTCGCGGGCGTCAGGCGCGAGTGCCCACCGGCACCCGCGGTACAACCGAGAACACCAAGGAGAACGGCCATGGCCGTCGTCACGATGCGGGAGCTGCTGGAAAGCGGCGTCCACTTCGGTCACCAGACCCGTCGTTGGAACCCGAAGATGAAGCGCTTCATCTTCACGGAGCGCAACGGCATCTACATCATCGACCTGCTCCAGTCGCTGTCGTACATCGACCGCGCCTACGAGTTCGTCAAGGAGACCGTCGCCCACGGCGGCACGGTCATGTTCGTCGGCACGAAGAAGCAGGCGCAGGAGGCCATCGCCGAGCAGGCCACCCGCGTCGGCATGCCCTACGTCAACCAGCGCTGGCTGGGCGGCATGCTCACCAACTTCTCGACCGTCTACAAGCGTCTGCAGCGCCTCAAGGAGCTCGAGCAGATCGACTTCGAGGACGTCGCCGCGTCGGGTCTGACCAAGAAGGAGCTTCTCGTGCTCTCGCGCGAGAAGGCCAAGCTGGAGAAGACCCTCGGTGGTATCCGCGAGATGTCCAAGGTGCCCAGCGCCGTCTGGATCGTGGACACCAAGAAGGAGCACATCGCGGTCGGCGAGGCCCGGAAGCTCAACATCCCGGTCGTCGCCATCCTCGACACCAACTGCGACCCCGACGAGGTCGACTACAAGATCCCGGGCAACGACGACGCGATCCGCTCCGTCACCCTGCTCACCCGTGTGATCGCCGACGCCGTCGCCGAGGGCCTCATCAGCCGCTCGCGCGTCGCCACCGGTGACAAGGGCGAGAAGGCCGCGGGCGAGCCGCTCGCCGAGTGGGAGCGCGACCTGCTCGAGGGCGGCGAGAAGAAGGCTGAGGAGGCTCCCGCCGAGGCTGCTCCGGCCGCGGAGGCCGCCGAGGCTCCCGCCGCTGAGGCCCCGGCTGCCGAGGCTCCGGCCGCTGAGGCCACCGAGGCCGCTCCGGCCGCGGACGCCGAGCAGGCCTGACCCGTCAGCGTCAGGGGTGACGGCGGGAGCGGGGGCATCAACTCCGCTCCCGCCGTTCACCCGTAGGTCAGCGGAGAGTCGGCGGCCCCGGGCTAGATGGGGGCCGTAGACCCCGTAGATCTTCGATCTTCCAGACTTCGAGAAAGATTCACAGACTCATGGCGAACTACACCGCCGCCGACGTCAAGAAGCTCCGTGAGCTCACGGGCGCCGGCATGATGGACTGCAAGAAGGCGCTGGACGAGGCCGAGGGCGACGTCGAGAAGGCTGTCGAGGCGCTCCGTATCCGAGGCCAGAAGGGCGTCGCCAAGCGTGAGGGCCGCTCCGCCGAGAACGGCGCCGTGGTCTCGATCATCGCCGACGACAACTCCTCCGGTGTCCTGGTCGAGCTGAAGTGCGAGACGGACTTCGTCGCCAAGGGCGAGAAGTTCCAGTCCGTCGCCAACCAGATCGCCGAGCACGTCGCCGCGACCTCCCCGGCCGACCTGGAGGCCCTGCTCGCCTCCGAGATCGAGGCCGGCAAGACCGTCCAGGCGTTCGTGGACGAGGCCAACGCCAACCTCGGCGAGAAGATCGTCCTGGACCGCTTCGCGCAGTTCGCCGACGGCTTCGTGACCGCGTACATGCACCGCACGATGCCCGACCTGCCCCCGCAGATCGGTGTCCTCGTCGAGCTGGACAAGCCGAACGCCGAGGTCGCCCGCGGTGTCGCGCAGCACATCGCCGCCTTCGCGCCGAAGTACCTCTCCAAGGAGGACGTGCCGGCCGAGGTCGTCGAGTCCGAGCGTCGCGTCGCCGAGGAGACCACCCGCGCCGAGGGCAAGCCCGAGGCCGCCCTGCCGAAGATCGTCGAGGGTCGCCTCAACGGCTTCTTCAAGGACGCCACGCTGCTCGGTCAGCCGTACGCGCTCGACAACAAGAAGTCGGTCCAGAAGGTTCTGGACGAGGCCGGTGTCACCCTGAAGCGCTTCACGCGCATCAAGGTCGGCATCTGAGTCCGTACCGCGACACGGTCCCGACCCCGATAGGGTCGGGGGCAGTCCGCGTACGCCGTCACGCACGCGTGCGTGACGGGCAGCAGATCTGACGAGGAGGCCATTGCCGCGCATGGGATGCGAACCAGTTCCCACCGGCAATGGCCTTCTTCGTATGTGTGACACGTGAAAGAAGCGAGAACGCCATGACCACGAAGCCCCAGAAGAGCGACGACGGCAAAGTACGCGGCCGGTTTCTGCTGAAGCTGTCCGGAGAGGCGTTCGCCGGTGGCGGGGGCCTGGGGGTGGACCCCGACGTGGTGCACAAGATCGCCCGTGAGATCGCCGCCGTCGTCCGGGACGGCGCCGAGATCGCCGTCGTCATCGGCGGCGGCAACTTCTTCCGAGGTGCCGAACTCCAGCAGCGCGGCATGGACCGGGCCCGCTCGGACTACATGGGCATGCTCGGCACCGTGATGAACTGCCTCGCCCTCCAGGACTTCCTGGAGAAGGAGGGCATCGACAGCCGGGTGCAGACCGCCATCACCATGGGCCAGGTCGCCGAGCCCTACATCCCGCTGCGCGCCGTGCGCCACCTGGAGAAGGGCCGTGTGGTCATCTTCGGCGCCGGTATGGGCATGCCGTACTTCTCCACCGACACCACCGCCGCGCAGCGCGCCCTGGAGATCGACGCCGAGGCGCTTCTCATGGGGAAGAACGGTGTGGACGGGGTCTACGACTCCGACCCGAAGACCAACCCCGACGCGGTCAAGTTCGACGCCCTCGGATACGGCGAGGTCATCACCCGCGACCTGAAGGTCGCCGACGCCACGGCGGTGACGCTGTGCCGTGACAACAAGCTCCCGATCCTGGTGTTCGAGCTCCTGGCGGAGGGCAATATCGCGCGCGCCGTCAAGGGTGAGAAGATCGGCACGCTTGTGGGTGACCAGGACAGCCGGGACTGAACGCAGATGTCCCCGGTCCCTGACCGGGGGATGGACAATGTCCTGCCGGTCGGGAACCGTGCAGGAAGAAGACGCGACGCAGCCGGCCGCCGCCCCACGCATACGGAACAGCAGCCGGGCCTACTCAAGACACGCAGGAGCAAGTGGTGATCGAAGAGACCCTCCTCGAGGCCGAGGAGAAGATGGAGAAGGCCGTCGTGGTCGCCAAGGAGGACTTCGCCGCGATCCGCACCGGGCGTGCGCACCCGGCGATGTTCAACAAGATCGTGGCCGACTACTACGGCGCGCCGACGCCGATCAACCAGCTGGCTTCGTTCTCCGTGCCGGAGCCGCGCATGGCCGTGGTGACCCCGTTCGACAAGACCGCGCTGCGCAACATCGAACAGGCGATCCGCGACTCCGACCTGGGAGTCAACCCGAGCAACGACGGCAACATCATCCGCGTGGTGTTCCCCGAGCTCACCGAGGAGCGCCGCCGCGACTACATCAAGGTCGCCAAGGCCAAGGCCGAGGACTCGCGCGTGTCCATCCGCTCGGTCCGCCGCAAGGCCAAGGACGCGATCGACAAGCTCGTCAAGGACGGCGAGGTCGGCGAGGACGAGGGCCGCCGTGCGGAGAAGGAGCTCGACGACGCGACGCACAAGTACGTCGCCCAGGTGGACGAGCTCCTGAAGCACAAGGAAGCGGAGCTGCTCGAGGTCTGATGAACGACTCTTCCTGGGCGACTCCGCCACACGCCGGGTACTGGGGGCCGTCCGACCAGGGGCCTGTCCAGGGGGCTGCCCCGGCGGGCCCCGCGTACGATGCGCATGACGCGCAGCACACTCGCCCCATGCCCATCGTGCCCGACGGACCCGCCGTACCCCGATACGGCGACGACCAGGATGACGAACGGGGGGCCGCTCGGCTGAGCGGTCCCTTGCTCCGGGACGATACGTTCCGAGACCAGACCAGCTCGGCGCAGCCCCAGGTGGCGGCGCCGCAGACGCAGAATCCGGAGCCCATGCCCGACGCCTCGCAGCCGGCACCCGCGCCGCAGAAGAAGAGCGCGGGGCGGGACCTGGGTGCGGCCATAGGGGTCGGGGTCGGGCTCGGCGCGGTGATCGTGGCCTCGCTGTTTTTCGTCAAGGCCGTGTTCGTCGGCGTGATAGTGGTCGCCGTCGTCGTGGGTCTGTGGGAGCTGACCGGCAGGCTTCAGGAGCGCAAGGGCATCAAGGCGCCGCTCGTGCCGCTGGCGCTCGGCGGGGCCGCGATGGTCGTCGCCGGGTACGTCCGGGGCGCCGAGGGGGCCTGGGCCGCCATGGCGCTCACGGCGCTCGCGGTCCTCGTCTGGCGGATGACGGAACCGCCGGAGGGCTACCTCAAGGACGTCACGGCAGGTGTCTTCGCCGCGTTCTACGTCCCGTTCCTGGCCACGTTCGTCGCGATGATGCTGACGGCCGAGGACGGGGCGGCCCGGGTCCTCATGTTCCTTCTGCTGACCGTGGTGAGCGACACCGGCGCGTACGCCGTCGGCTGGCGCTTCGGCACCCACAAGCTCGCGCCGCGCATCAGCCCCGGCAAGACCCGTGAGGGCCTGGTCGGAGCGGTGGCGTTCGCGATGGTGGCGGGCGCGCTGTGCATGGAGTTCCTGATCGACGACGGCGAGTGGTGGCAGGGTCTGCTCCTGGGCATCGCGGTCGCGGCCAGTGCGACGCTGGGTGACCTCGGCGAGTCGATGATCAAGCGGGACCTCGGCATCAAGGACATGGGCACACTGCTGCCGGGTCACGGCGGCATCATGGACCGCCTGGACTCGTTGCTGCCGACGGCTCCGGTGGTGTGGCTGCTGCTGGTGCTGTTCGTGGGGTCCGGCTGACGTCGCAAGTGCGGTTTTCCGGCCCCCGTCCTGTTCAGGGCGGGGGCCGCGTCGGTTGCGGACGGGGAGCGGGCTGAACCGGCGGTTCGGTGTGGACCCGCGACGTCCGCCGACGCGGGCGTCTTCGGACATGCCCTGGAGGGATCACCTGCGGGCGCGGATCCGCCGGAGGCGTCTGCGGACCTTCCGCGCCGTCCGCCGGGCGGCCGACGGGCGCGGCTTCGACGAGGGCATGACACGCCGAGTGCCAGACCAGTCCGGTACGGTCACCGCGTACGCGTGATCTGGGATTCTCACCAGCCGGTCACGGAAATGCGGATAGACGAGGTGCAGCCGACCGGTTCGGCCGTGCCGGGCCACTCCCGGCACCGTCTTGGCCCGGACGAATTCCAGGATGTTCTTCAACGGATCCAGCTTGCCCGTGGCGACACAGGTGAGAATCAGCCGCTCGCCGACCTTTATTCGGTCAGAGACGCCTCGGGTCCAGTACGCCGCCATCGGAGCGGCCAGTTCCATTCTGTGCAGCTGCTCGCTTTCCGGCTGTTTCAGCAGAGCCGGGCCGAATTGCTGTAAGAGCCCGACGGTGAAGGGCCTGACCATCAGCTGATCGCGCTTTGCGCCGGGCGGCACGAGTCTCGCGATCAGTTCCATCAGCGCGTGGATCGCGGCGAAGCGGGCCATGTAGTCGCCCCTGCGGGTCGCATGGTTGCCGTCGTCGCGGTTGACCAGGTAGTAGCAGACGTAGTCGGCGACGACGGACACGCCGTTGCCGCGCAGATACGCCTCCATGGTGAAGAGCGCGTCCTCGCCGGTGGTGAGGGTTTCGTCGAACCTGAGTCCCAGCCGCTGGATCAGTTCCCGCCGGAACAGCTTCTGGGCGCTCAGCGTGAAGATGACCATCGACGTGGCGACGTCGGCGTGCTCCAGGGTGCGGCCGAACATCGACCTCGGGACACCGCGGTTGACGCCCTCCATCTTGCCGAGCACCACATCCGTGCCGGCCCGGTCGGCCATCGCGACCAGCCGCTCCAGGGCTTCGTCCCCGAGGTGGTCATCGGCGTCCAGAAAGAACACATAGCGGCCGCGGGCCAGCTCCAGGCCGACATTGCGCGGGCCGCTGGGGCCGCCGGAGTTGGCCTGCCGCACCACCCTGGTGGGCACCTTCGACGCGGCGGCGAATTCCTCCAGGTATTCCCCCGTGCCGTCGCTCGACCCGTCGTCGACGGCGACGATCTCCATTCGGTCGGCGCCCAGTGACTGAGACTCGACCGATTCCAGACAGCGAACGAGATAGGGCATGGCTTGATATGCGCCGACGATTACCGTGACATCGGGCTCAGGTTGGCTATTCATCAAAGACCGAGACAACCGGGTCTGAACATTGGTTGTCTGGAACTTAAGAATCCGGTTATTGTTACCGGTAGGAAACCTTCCGATTGGTTACAGGAGAGGGCCGCGATGAGCTCGCACCCGCTGAGGCGGGCCGTCGCAGCGACCGCCCGTCGCCGCTGTGAGGGTCACTCATTCGGATCTGCGACACTGGTACAGCCATGCCTAAGCCCGGAGAACTCACTTTCGTCGCCCCCCGCGGAGCCAAGAAGCCGCCGCGGCACCTTGCCGATCTCACGCCCGCCGAGCGTAAGGAGGCTGTCGCTGAGATCGGGGAGAAGCCGTTTCGTGCCAAGCAGCTCTCGCAGCACTACTTCGCGCGGTACGCGCACGATCCGGCGGAGTGGACGGACATCCCGGCCGGGGCGCGCGGCAAGCTGCAGGAGGCGCTGCTTCCCGAGCTGATGACCGTCGTACGGCATCTGTCGACCGACCAGGGGACCACGCGCAAGACGCTGTGGCGGCTGTTCGACGGGACGCTCGTCGAGTCGGTGCTCATGCGGTACCCGGACCGGGTGACCATGTGCATCAGCTCGCAGGCGGGCTGTGGCATGAACTGTCCCTTCTGTGCCACCGGCCAGGCGGGGCTGGACAGGAATCTGTCCACCGCCGAGATCGTCCATCAGATCGTCGACGGGATGCGGGCGCTGCGGGACGGGGAGGTGCCGGGCGGGCCCGCGCGGCTCTCCAACATCGTCTTCATGGGGATGGGTGAGCCGCTCGCCAACTACAAGCGGGTCGTCGGCTCCATCCGTGCGCTCACCGATCCCGCTCCTGACGGGCTCGGGCTCTCGCAGCGGGGCATCACCGTGTCGACCGTCGGGCTCGTCCCCGCCATTCACCGGTTCGCCGACGAGGGCTTCAAGTGCCGGCTCGCGATCTCCCTGCACGCCCCCGACGACGAACTGCGCGACACCCTCGTCCCCGTGAACACGCGGTGGAAGGTGCGCGAGGTCCTCGACGCCGGGTTCGACTACGTCGAGAAGAGCGGGCGTCGGCTGTCCATCGAGTACGCCCTCATCCGGGACATCAATGACCAGGCCTGGCGTGGTGACCGACTCGGGCGGCTGCTCCGGGGCAAGCCCGTCCACGTCAACCTCATCCCGCTGAACCCGACCCCCGGCTCCAAGTGGACCGCCTCCCGGCCCGAGGACGAGAAGGCCTTCGTCGAGGCGATCGCCGCCCATGGTGTGCCGGTGACGGTTCGGGACACCCGTGGTCAGGAGATCGACGGGGCCTGCGGCCAGCTCGCGGCCACCGAACGGTAGTCTGAGGGACGTACATCTTCATATCCGACAGGGGAGCGCCACAGCGCTGAGAGTGCGGCCATCGGGCCGCAGACCCTCTGAACCTCGCCCAGGTCATTCTGGGTAGGAAGTTCGGTCATCACCGTGAACAACAAGAAGTTCCTTGCTGCCGTCGTCGGCCTCGGCCTGGTCACGCTGTCCGCGTGCGGGTCGTCGTCCTCCGGCTCGGAAGGTTCCGAAAGCGCCGACAAGACCGTCACGCTCGTCAGCCACGACTCGTGGGCCGTCTCCAAGAGCGTCCTCGCCGACTTCGAGAAGAAGTCCGGTTACAAGGTCAGGGTCCTGGAGGACGGCGACGCCGGGCAGGCTGTCAACAAGGCCATCCTCACCAAGGACAACCCCCAGGGCGACGTCTTCTTCGGCGTCGACAACACCCTGCTGTCCCGCGCGCTCGACAACGGCCTCTTCCAGTCGTACGAGGCGAAGGGCGCCGACCGGATCAGGGCGGGGTACCGGGTCGACGGGGACAAGGTCACGCCCATCGACACCGGTGACATCTGCGTCAACTACGACAAGGCCTGGTTCACGGAGCACAAGGTCCAGCCGCCGACGTCGTACGACGATCTGATCAAGCCCGCGTACAAGAACCTCCTCGTCACCGAGAACGCCTCCACCTCCTCGCCGGGGCTCGGGTTCTTGCTCGGGAGCGCCGCGAAGTACGGCGACGACGGGTGGCAGGGCTACTGGAAGAAGCTCAAGGGCAACGGCGTCAAGGTCGTCGACGGCTGGGAGCAGGCCTACAACGAGGAGTTCTCCGGCTCGGCCGGCGGCAAGAAGGCCAAGGCGGACCGGCCGCTCGTCGTGTCGTACGCCTCCTCGCCGCCCGCCGAGGTGATCTACGCCGATCCGAAGCCGACGACCGCGCCCACCGGGGTCGCCGACGGCACCTGCTTCCGGCAGATCGAGTACGCCGGGCTGCTCAGCAACGCCAAGAACAGCAAGGGCGGCAAGGCGTTCCTGGACTTCCTGCTCACCAAGGAGTTCCAGCAGGACATGCCGCTCAACATGTTCGTCTATCCGGTGGTGCAGGGGGCTTCGGTGCCCGCCGAGTTCACCGAGTACGGCCCGCAGGCCAAGGATCCCGAGACCATGGATCCCGCGAAGATCGCCGAACACCGAGACGACTGGGTCAAGTCGTGGACCTCGCTCGTACTGAAGTAGCCACCCGGCGCAAGGGGAGCGCGGCGCGGCTCGGGCTCATGGCCGTGCCCGTCGCGTTCTTCGCCGTCTTCTTCGCCTATCCCGTCGCCGCGATCGTCAAGCGCGGCCTCGACACCGACGGGACCTGGCAGTTCGGCCGGATCCTCGATGTCCTGACCCAGCCGGACATCCGGCACGTCCTGTGGTTCACCACCTGGCAGGCGCTCGCCTCCACCGCGCTCACGCTGCTGGTCGCGCTCCCCGGTGCGTACGTCTTCGCGCGCTTCGACTTCCCGGGCAAGCAGGTCCTGCGGGCCGTGGTGACCGTTCCCTTCGTGCTGCCGACGGTCGTCGTCGGTACGGCCTTCCTGGCGCTCGTCGGGCGCGGTGGGCTGCTGGACGAGCTGTGGGGCGTACGGCTCGACACCACCGTGTGGGCGATCCTGCTCGCGCACGTCTTCTTCAACTACGCGGTCGTCGTACGCACGGTGGGCGGGCTGTGGGCGCAGCTGGACCCCCGGCAGTCGCAGGCCGCGCGGATGCTGGGCGCGTCCCCGTGGAAGGCCTGGCGCACGGTCACCCTGCCCGCGCTCGCGCCCGCAGTGGCCGCCGCCGCACTGATGGTCTTCCTGTTCACCTTCACCTCCTTCGGTGTCGTCCAGATCCTCGGCGGGCCGACCTTCTCCACCCTCGAAGTGGAGATCTACCGGCAGACCTCCGAGATCTTCGACCTCTCCACGGCCGCCGTGCTGACGCTGATCCAGTTCGTCGCGGTGGGCGCGGTCCTCGCCCTGCACGCGTGGACCGTACGGCGCCGGGAGACCGCGCTGCGGCTCGTGGACGCGTCCGGCACCGCCCGGCGGCCGCGCGGGGCGGGGGAGTGGGGGCTGCTGGCCGGGGTGGTGGCGAGCATCGCCGTACTCCTGCTGCTGCCGCTCGCCGTGCTGGTCCAGCGGTCGCTCGACGCCCCGGACTTCGGCTACTACCGGGCGCTGACCCACAGCGACGGCGGGGTGTTCCTCGTCGCGCCCATCGAGGCGATCGGCAACTCGCTGGAGTACGCCCTCGCCGCGACCGCCCTCGCCGTGGTGATCGGAGGTCTCGCGGCCGCTGCGCTCACACGACGGGACGCGGGGCGGTTCGTACGGGGCTTCGACGCACTGCTGATGCTGCCGCTCGGGGTGTCCGCGGTGACCGTCGGCTTCGGGTTCCTGATCTCCCTCGACGAGCCGCCGCTGGACCTCAGACAGTCCTGGCTGCTGGTGCCGCTCGCGCAGGCGCTGGTCGGGGTGCCGTTCGTCGTGCGGACGATGCTGCCCGTGCTGCGGGCCGTGGACCACCGGCTGCGGGAGGCCGCGGCCGTGCTCGGGGCCTCGCCCTGGCGGGTGTGGCGGGAGGTCGACCTGCCGATGGTGCGGCGGGCGCTGCTGATCGCGGCGGGCTTCGCCTTCGCCGTGTCGCTGGGGGAGTTCGGGGCGACCGTGTTCATCGCACGGCCCGACAACCCGACGCTTCCGGTCGCCGTGGCGCGGCTGCTCGGCCGCGCCGGTGACCTCAACTACGGCCAGGCGATGGCCCTTTCGACCGTCCTGATGGTGGTGTGCGCGGTGGCGCTGCTGGTGCTGGAGCGGCTGCGGACGGATCGGACCGGGGAGTTCTAGATGCTGCTGAGCCTTCAGGACGCGACCGTACGGTTCGGTGGGCGGGCCGTCCTCGACGGGGTCGGGCTCGATGTCGCCGAGCACGAGATCGTGTGCGTGCTCGGGCCGAGCGGGAGCGGCAAGTCGACGCTGCTGCGGGCGGTGGCCGGGCTCCAACCGCTCGATGCCGGGCGGGTGTTGCTGGACGGACGGGACCAGGCCGGGGTGCCCGCGCACAAGCGCGGGGTCGGGCTGATGTTCCAGGACCATCAGCTGTTCCCGCAGCGGGACGTGGGTGCCAACGTGGCCTTCGGGCTGCGGATGCACGGCACCGCGCGGCCCCGACAGGACGCGCGGGTCAGGGAGTTGCTCGACCTCGTCGGGCTTCCGGGTGCCGGGCGGCGGGCCGTCGCCGCGCTCTCCGGGGGTGAGCAGCAGCGGGTCGCCCTGGCGCGGGCCCTCGCGCCACGGCCCCGGCTGCTGATGCTCGACGAGCCGCTCGGGCAGCTGGACCGTTCGCTGCGGGAGCGGTTGGTCGTCGAACTGCGGGAGCTGTTCGGGCGGTTGGGCACCACCGTGCTCGCGGTCACCCACGACCAGGGCGAGGCCTTCGCGCTCGCCGACCGGGTCGTGGTGATGCGGGACGGGCGGATCGCCCAGTCCGGAACACCCCTCGAGGTGTGGCAGCGGCCGGCCGACGAGTTCGTGGCCCGCTTCCTCGGCTTCGAGAACGTCGTCGAGGGGACGGTGACGGGCGCGGCCGCGGAGACGGCGTGGGGGAAGGTCCCGGTGCCCGAGGACGCGCCTCAGGGCCCCCGGACCCTCCTGGTACGCCCTGGCGGAGTACGGCTCGTCGCCGCCGACGAGGGGCTGCGCTGCACGGTCGCCGCGCGGACCTTCAAGGGCACCCATGTCGCCGTACACCTGCAACCCGCCGACGACGGGCCGCGGCTGGAGGCGGCGTGCGCGCTGCGGGACGCGCCGGGGGTGGGGGACGTGGTCGGGGTGGCGTTCGACGCGGACGAAATCGTGGTGCTGGACTGACGGGGTCACACCTACAGTGCGGGGCATGACCCTGCTCTCACATGATCGTTACTGCGACGAGATCGCCCACCAGGTCGGCCTTCTGAGGGCCGTGGTGACCTCCGCGGCCGACCTGTCCGCAACCGTGCCGACCTGCCCCGACTGGTCGCTGGAACAGCTGGTGCGGCACACCGGGGGCGCCCTGCGCTGGGTCGAGCTGATGGTGCGGACCCGGGCCGAGGAGGAGTTCCCCGAGGACCAGGTGCCGTTGGGGGAGGGGCCCGAGGACGTCGGTGAGCTCGACGCGTGGCTCGCGGAGACCGGCGACACGCTCGTCGCCGCGCTGCGGGAGGCCGGGCCGGACGCCAAGGTGTGGTCCTGGTCCGGGATTCCCACCTCGGGCTTCTGGGCCCGCAGGATGGCGCACGAGCTGACGATCCACCGTGCCGACGCCACGCACGCGGCCGGGCAGCCGTACGAGGTGGATCCGGAGATCGCCGCCGACGCGATCGACGAGTGGCTGCAGCTCGTGGAGTTCGCGCAGCGGACCATGCCGGACGACGAGTCGAGGGAACTGCGTGGTCCAGGGCGCAGTATCCATCTGCATGCCACCGACGGGACGCCCGAGTTGAATGCGGAGTGGGTCGTCGAGCTGACCGACGACGTCATCGTCTGGCGGCGTGGGCACGAGAAGGCGACCGTCGCGCTGCGGGGGCCGCTGACCGCAGTGCTGCTCGCCTTCTACCGTCGACTGCCGTTGGACAGCCCGGAGTTGGAAGTCCTCGGCGAGCGGGAGCTGCTGGAGTTCTGGCTGAAGCGGGCGAGCTTCGGGTGACATGAGTGTGGCCCGCCCCCCGAACCGGGGACGGGCCACGACTTGGTCAGCGGGTGCCGGCCCCGCGACGACGCAGGCCGAAGAACACGGCGCCGCCGCCGATGGCGACCAGGGCGATCGCGATCCCGGCGATCAGGCCGGTGTTGGAGTTCGCACCGGTCTCGGCGAGGTTGGAGTCGCCGGCCGCGGGCGACGGGGCGTTGCTCTCGACGGTCGCCGGAGCGGTGGTGCCCTCCGAGGCCGACGGGGTCGGGGCCGGGGACTCCTCAGCAGGGGTGCTGGCGGAGTCCGACGGGGTGGGCGTGGGCGTCGGGGTCGGCGTCTCCTCGGTCTTGCAGGCGGTCGCCGGGGTGGTCAGGTTCGGGGTGATGTCCTTGCCGTGGATGTAGGGCTCGGCGACCACGTGGATGCGGTACTCCGCGTTGGGCTTCCAGTCCTCCTTGAAGGTGATGGTCGTACCCTTCTCGGAACCCTTCACCTTCTGCTCACCGACCGTCTTGGCGTCGGCGCCGTTCTCCTCCAAGTACACGGTGACGGTGGCCTCGACGCCGTAGCTGTCGACATCGGTCACCGTGATGACGCCCTGCGTGCCGTCGCACTTGGCTTCGGCGGAGAAGTCGTTGATGTTGCAGGCAAGCGCGTTGCCGGAGGTGCCGAGCACGATCGCGGTCGATGCGGCGGCGACGCCGAGGAAGCGCGAGACGCGGGCGGTGCGACGGGATATGGGCGTGAATGCCACGTTCGTCCTTCACGTGATGCGCAAATGCGGGGGGTTGAAGAGATGGTGATGTGACATCACCACCCCCAGGAGTCTCACAGGTCTATAAGCGCTGCATAAGCAGTGTCAACGTGTAAGCGCCCTACAAGTGTTGACTTTGCCTGCTTATTAAGGTGTGAGACGTTTCAGCGCCGCAGGAGCCTCCTCGATCCGGTCAACAAGGGCGATTCGGGCCTCCATTGACCGCTCCCGCGCGAGCGCTTGGAGCAGCGGCCAGGCGGGCAACTTCTCCGTCCAGTGGGCACGGTTCACGAGCACCATCGGCGTCGGCTCGCCGCGCGACTCGTAGTAGTTGGGCGTCGCGTTGTCGAAGATCTCCTGTACGGTGCCGGCGGCCCCCGGCAGGAACACCACGCCCGCGTTGGAGCGGGCCAACAGGCCGTCCTCGCGGGTGGCGTTGGCGAAGTACTTGGCGATGTGCGAGGCGAAGGCGTTCGGCGGTTCGTGGCCGTAGAACCAGGTGGGGATGCCGACGGAGGAACCGCCCCGGGGCCAGTGCGTGCGGACCTCGAAGGCGGCGCGCGCCCATTCGGTGACCGAGGGAGTGAACGAGGGTGCCGCGGCGAGGAGTTCGCACGCTTCGTCGAGCATCGCGTCCTCGAAGGGGGCCGCGTAGGCGCCGAGGTTGGCCGCCTCCATGGCGCCCGGGCCGCCGCCGGTGGCCACGGTGAGCCCGGCGCGGGCCAGTTCGCGGCCGAGGCGCGCGGCGCCGGCGTACTCCTCCGTGCCGCGGGCCATCGCGTGGCCGCCCATCACGCCCACGACCCGTGCGCCGCGCAGGAGTTCGTCGAGGGCGTCGGAGACCGCGTCGTCGTGGACGGCGCGCAGCGTCGACGCGTATATGTCGCGGTCGGCCTTGGTGCGCTGGAACCAGGCGTAGGCGAGGGCGTCGGGAGTCTGCTCGTACCCCTTCTCCAGCCCGTCGAGGAGTTCGTCGGGGGAGTAGAGAAGGCCGCGGTACGGGTCGAAGGGGAGGCCGGGCACGGGCGGGAAGACCAGGGCGCCGTCCGTGCGGATCTTCGCCGCCGCGTTCTCCCTCATGGGACAGCCGAGGAAGACTGCGCCCGCGGTGTCGGTGGCGAGCAACTCCCTTGTCCGGTCGGTCAGATCGACGGACTGGACGCGGAATCCGGCGAGGGTGCCACGGGCCGAGACGACCGCGTCGAACTCCTCGACCGTCTCGATCTCACGGTCGTCGTGGTGTGCCGCATGGGCGGGGCTCGTCTGCACCCGCCCATGCTTGCACGCCGGGTTCGGGCCCGTGGGTCAGCCCTGGATCGCTGCCGGGTCCATCCACACGACCTCCCAGCCGTGGCCGTCGAGGTCGTTGAAGGAACGGCCGTACATGAAGCCCTGGTCCTGCACGTCGTCGTTGGCCGTACCGCCCGCGGCGACGGCCTTCTCGACCAGCTCGTCCACCTTCGCGCGGCTCTCGGCGCTCAGACAGAGCAGCACCTGGCTGGTCTTCGTCGCGTCCGCGATCTCCTTCTTGGTGAAGGTCGCGTAGAACGGCTTCGTGAGCAGCATCGCGACGATCGTCTCGCTGATCACGACGGAGGCCGCTTTGTCGTCGCTGAACTGTTCGTTGAGCGTGTAGCCGAGCTCGGTGTAGAACTTCTTCGAGGCGTCGAGGTCGTTCACCGGCAGGTTCACGAAGATCATCTGCTGGTAGGTCGGCGAGGTCATCGGAGTTTCTCCCATCGGGGTGCGTGCTGTTCGGGGGGTAGACCGAGGGCCGGGGCGGAACTCATCGGTGCGGGGAGATTTTTTCTTCAGCCGGTCAGCGGGAGCGCCGCGAGTTCGGCCACCACCAGGGTGAGCGGGCCGAAGAGGGCCATGAGGGCGCCGGCGCGGAGGGCCGCAGCGCTGCGGAGCATGGTCGACGGGGCGCCCAGGCGCAGCAGCGCGGCCGTGGTGTCCGACCTCGCGTGCTTCGCCTCCACGGCCGCCGTCAGCAGCGTGGCGAGGGCGCAGCTCGTCACGAGGAGCAGGCCGAGGGTGGTGAGCGGGCCCACTTCGGGGCCGGTGGGGTCGTACAGGGTGGTCATGGTGTAGGCGCCGGAGGCCACCGCGCACACGATGCCGAGGGGGCGGCCGATCCGGGCGGCTTCCGTCATGAGGACCCGTCCGGCGAGGAGGCGCAGGGCGCCGGGCTGGGCGGACTGGAGGAGACGGCCGCACAGGTGGGTGAGGCCGGGTCCGGCGACGGCCAGTCCCACGGCGGTGAGGAGCCAGCCGACCAGGACGGAGGGGGTGCCCGCGAGGCCACCGGGGAGCGGGGTGGCGGGGGCGGTGCCGTGGCGGTTGGCGTAGGACTCGACCGCCAGGCCCGCCGCGAGCACCGCGATGCCCCACGGAAGGCCCTTGGGGGCTTCCTGGGGTGCAGGGGGGAGAGCGCTGTCCTGACCGAGGTCCGCGGGCTGGTTCTCGTCGGCGGGGGCCGGGGTCTCGTCCTCCGGGGCTGCGGGCTCGCTCGTGCTCCGACGTGCGCGGAAACGGCCGTACGCGCCGAAGGGCTCACTCGCCGTCGTCCTGCCGTACGCCCCGAAGCGGCCGTACGACCGTGCATCCCTCCTCGCCGACGCGGGTCTGTCGTCCCGTGGCCGCAGGACGAGTCCCACCGTGACCGACGCGATCGCCGGGACCAGGCCCAGCAGGGTCAGGGCGGCCGGCAGGGGGAGGGGGGCGTCCGCTGCCAGGAAGTCCGACGCCGCCCCGTCGAAGGGCGTGCCCGTCAGGTCGCCCCGCAGATGGAGGAAGAAGAGCAGCGCCAGCATCGAGCCGAGGGTGCAGGACAGGGCCGTGGTCGTGGCCGTGATTGCCATCAGCCGGGCCGGTCCGAGACCGATCGCGGCGAGCCCCGGCCGGGGACGGGTGCCGGGGTCGCTGCGGGCGACCGCCAGGGCGAAGTGGACCGTCGCCGCCAGGGGGGTCAGGCACCACGCCAGGCGGAGCACGGCGCCCGACGGATCCTCGGGGTGATGGATCGCGTGGCCGAGGGTGCACAGCAGGAGGAAGCCCGTGCCCGCCGAGGCCAGGGCCACCAGGAGGCGACGGAGTTGTACGGCGGGCCGGGCGGCCCAGGTCAGACGGAGAGCGAGCACGCGGGGCGGCCTTCCGGGTCGGCCATCGGGGGCAGGTGCACGGTGTTCACCCGGCGTCCGTCCAGGAGGGTGACCGTGCGGTCCGCCAGGGCTGCGGTGTCGGTGTCGTGTGTCGCCAGGACCACGGTGAAGCCGTGCGAGCGGGCGGCCGTGGTGAGCGTGCGGAGGACGTGGGCGCGGTCCGCACGGTGCAGGGGGGCCGTCGGTTCGTCGGCGAACAGGACGGCCGGGGCCGGGGCCAGAGCGCGGGCGACGCAGACGCGCTGGCGTTCGGACTGGGTCAGCTCGTGCGGGCGTCTGCGGGTCCGGTCGCCGATGTCGAGGCGCTCCAGCCACTCCAGGGCGGCGACCTTGGCGCGGCGCCTGCTGGTGCCGCGCAGCATGAGGGGGAGGGCCGCGTTCTCCCAGGCGTTGAGCTCCGGGACGAGCGCCGGGGCCGGATCGATCCAGCCGAAGCGGTCCCGGCGCAGCCGCTCGCGGGTCATCGGGCCCATGGTGTGCACGGGCACGCTGTTGAACCAGACCTCGCCGCGCTGGGCCGGGGTGAGTCCCGAAAGACATCTGAGCAGTGCGGTCTTGCCGCTGCCGCGCGGGCCGCTCACGGCGAGGATCTCGCCCTCGCGCACGCCCAGGGAGACGCCCTGCAGCGCGGGTGAGCCGTCGCGGTGCGTGAAGTGCAGGGAGCGTGCCCAGAGCACGTCGTTGTCCGGCGGAGCCGCCATGGGCGTACACCTCGTTCTGGTCCGTTGTGCCTTGCCATCCCCCGTGCGGGGGAACGAAAGCAGGGCCGATCGGTTACCAGGCACGCTAAGGAGGCGGGGGCGGGACGCCGTACAGCACACGGCCCGGGGCGCACGCCTGTCACTCGGACGGGTGCGCTCCGGGCCGGATGAACCCGCTGAATCTCAGGAGGCTAGAGCTTGGTCCAGGCCTCGGTGAGGGTCGCGCGCAGGATCTGCTCGATCTCGTCGAAGGTCTCCTGGTTGGAGATCAGCGGCGGGGCGAGCTGGACGACCGGGTCGCCGCGGTCGTCGGCACGGCAGTACAGGCCGTTGTCGAAGAGGGCCTTCGAGAGGAAGCCGTACAGGACGCGCTCGGTCTCCTCGTCGTTGAAGGACTCCTTGGTCGCCTTGTCCTTGACCAGCTCGATGCCGTAGAAGAAGCCGTTGCCGCGGACGTCGCCGACGATCGGCAGGTCGTGGAGCTTCTCCAGGGTGGCGCGGAAGGCGTGCTCGTTTTCGAGGACGTGCTGGTTGAGGTTCTCGCGCTCGAACAGGTCGAGGTTGGCGAGGCCCACCGCGGCCGACACGGGGTGGCCGCCGAAGGTGTAGCCGTGCAGGAAGACGTTGTCCTCCTTGTAGAACGGCTCGGCCAGGCGGTCGGAGATGATGCAGGCGCCGATCGGGGAGTAGCCCGAGGTCATGCCCTTGGCGCAGGTGATCATGTCCGGGACGTAGTCGAACTTGTCGCAGGCGAACATGGTGCCCAGGCGGCCGAAGGCGCAGATGACCTCGTCCGAGACCAGCAGGACGTCGTACTGGTCGCAGATCTCGCGCACGCGCTGGAAGTAGCCGGGCGGGGGCGGGAAGCAGCCGCCCGCGTTCTGCACCGGCTCCAGGAACACGGCCGCCACCGTGTCCGGGCCCTCGAAGAGGATCTGCTGCTCGATCTGGTCGGCGGCCCAGCGGCCGAAGGCCTCGGGGTCGTCGCCGAAGAGCGGGGCGCGGTAGATGTTGGTGTTCGGGACCTTGTGAGCGCCCGGGACCAGCGGCTCGAAGGGGGCCTTGAGACCCGGCAGGCCGGTGATGGACAGGGCGCCCTGCGGGGTGCCGTGGTAGGCGACCGCGCGGGAGATGACCTTGTACTTGGTGGGCTTGCCGACCAGCTTGAAGTACTGCTTGGCGAGCTTCCAGGCGGTCTCGACCGCCTCGCCGCCACCGGTGGTGAAGAAGACCTTGTTCAGATCGCCGGGCGCGTGGTGCGCGAGGCGCTCCGCGAGTTCGACGGCCTTGGGGTGGGCGTAGGACCACACCGGGAAGAACGCCAGCTCCTGCGCCTGCTTGAAGGCGGTCTCGGCGAGTTCCGTGCGGCCGTGGCCGGCCTGGACCACGAACAGGCCCGCGAGACCGTCGAGGTAGCGCCTGCCCTTGTCGTCGTAGATGTAGGTGCCCTCGCCCCGGACGATGGTCGGGACCGGGGAGTTCTCGTACGAGGACATGCGGGTGAAGTGCATCCACAGGTGGTCGTACGCGGTGCGGCTGAGGTCCTTGGAGCTCACGGTTATCGGGTCCTCACGGTTATCGGGTTCCCCACATGTAGGTCTGCTTCTTGAGCTTCAGGTAGACGAAGCTCTCGGTGGAGCGCACTCCGGGGATGGCCCGGATACGGCGGTTGATGACCTCCAACAGGTGGTCGTCGTCCTCGCAGACGATCTCCACCATCAGGTCGAAGGAGCCGGCGGTCATCACCACGTACTCGCACTCGGACATGGCGCTCAGCGCGTCCGCCACGGACTCCACGTCGCCCTCCACGTGAATGCCGACCATCGCCTGGCGCCGGAAGCCCACGGTGAGCGGGTCCGTGACGGCGACGATCTGCATGACGCCCTGGTCGAGCAGCTTCTGGACACGCTGGCGTACGGCCGCCTCGGACAGGCCAACGGCCTTGCCGATCGCGGCGTACGGACGGCGGCCGTCCTCCTGGAGCTGCTCGATGATGGCAAGGGAGACGGCGTCCAGATTCGGGCTGCTGCCGTTCCTGGACTCGCTCCTGGACTCGCTCCTGGACTCGCGGGAGTCCCTGGGGTCTGCGCTTCGACTGGCCACGACGTCACTGTGCACGACGTCTCGACACTTCCGCAAGGCCGAGGCGATGAAATCCGTTGTTCACGCTACCGAGACCTGCGGATTTCGCAGTCTTGGCGTGATCAGGGGTGTTGAAAACGTGGGCTGCCCGATTAGGGTGGGTGTCTCAGTCAGTGGACAGTTCCAACCCCACAGGAGGCCGGCAGTGAGCACCGAGCTGCGTCGTCTGCGTAATTACATCGACGGTGAGTTCCGGGACGCCGCCGATGGACGGACCACGGACGTGGTCAACCCCGCGACCGGTGAGGCGTACGCGACCGCGCCGCTGTCCGGGCAGGCGGACGTGGACGCGGCGATGGCCGCCGCGGCCGCCGCGTTCCCCGGCTGGCGTGACGCCACCCCCGCCGAGCGGCAGAAGCGCCTCCTGAAGATCGCCGACGCGTTCGAGGAGCGGGCCGAGGAGCTCATCGCGGCCGAGGTGGAGAACACCGGAAAGCCGATCGGGCTCACACGGGACGAGGAGATCCCGCCGATGGTCGACCAGATCCGCTTCTTCGCCGGTGCGGCGCGGATGCTGGAGGGGCGCTCGGCCGGTGAGTACATGGAGGGCCTGACCTCGATCGTGCGCCGTGAGCCGGTCGGCGTCTGCGCGCAGGTCGCGCCGTGGAACTACCCGATGATGATGGCCGTGTGGAAGTTCGCGCCGGCGATCGCCGCGGGCAACACCGTGGTGCTGAAGCCGTCGGACACGACCCCGGCGTCGACCGTGCTGATCGCGGAGATCATCGGCGGGATCCTGCCGAAGGGCGTCTTCAACGTCATCACCGGGGACCGGGACACCGGGCGGCTGATGGTCGAGCACCCGACGCCGGCGATGGCGTCGATCACCGGTTCGGTGCGGGCCGGTATGTCGGTCGCCGAGTCCGCGTCCAGGGACCTGAAGCGGGTGCACCTGGAGCTGGGCGGCAAGGCACCGGTCGTCGTCTTCGAGGACACGGACATCGCCAAGGCCGTCGAGGACATCTCCGTCGCCGGCTTCTTCAACGCCGGGCAGGACTGTACGGCCGCCACGCGCGTGCTCGTGCAGTCGTCGATCCACGACGAGTTCGTGGCGGCGCTGGCGAAGGCCGCCGCCGAGACGAAGACCGGCCAGCCGGACGACGAGGACGTGCTGTTCGGTCCGCTCAACAACCCGAACCAGCTGAAGCAGGTGAGCGGGTTCATCGAGCGGCTGCCCGCGCACGCCAAGGTCGAGGCCGGCGGTCATCAGGTCGGTGAGAAGGGGTACTTCTACGCGCCGACCGTGGTGTCCGGGCTGAAGCAGGACGACGAGATCATCCAGAACGAGGTCTTCGGGCCCGTCATCACCGTGCAGTCCTTCTCCGACGAGGAGCAGGCCGTGTCCTGGGCCAACGGCGTCGAGTACGCGCTCGCGTCCTCGGTGTGGACCAAGGACCACGGGCGGGCCATGCGGATGTCGAAGCGGCTGGACTTCGGGTGTGTGTGGATCAACACGCACATTCCGCTGGTCGCGGAGATGCCGCACGGCGGGTTCAAGAAGTCGGGGTACGGCAAGGATCTGTCGGGGTACGGGTTCGAGGACTACACGCGGATCAAGCATGTGATGACTTCGCTGGACGCGTAGGTTCCGCTGCGGGTGCGGATGGTTTTCGGCCGCGGGTGCGTGGGGGCTGGTCGCGCAGTTCCCCGCGCCCCTGGGGGGAGTTGGAGTGCCGGTGTCGAGAGGCGTGTCCGTATCCCGTGCGTCCCTCACAGCGAAGCAGTCCCGGCTGGACCGTAGGACCCTGCTGCGAGCCCTCGGAGGCGGGGCAGTGCTGGGCGGTCTCGCCGGATGCGGTGTGCCCGCCGCGTACGTGGCCGCGAGCGATCGGGCCGTCCCCGATCGCTCCGCCACCGACAAGCGGCTGACCTGGGCGAACTGGCCGCTCTACATCGACACGGACGACGACTCGACGAAGCGGCCGACGCTGGACGCCTTCGAGAAGCGGACCGGGATCTCCGTCGACTACGTCGAGGAGATCAACGACAACGACGAGTTCTTCGGCAAGGTCAGTCCCGCCCTGATGAACCACCAGCAGACCGGCCGCGACCTCATCGTCATCAGCGACTGGATGTGCGCGCGGTTCGAGCGGCTCGGCTGGGTCCAGGAGATGGACCGGGCGAACCAGCCCAACGTCACGAAGTACCTGGACCCGCTGCTGCGTTCGCCCGTCTTCGACCCGGGGCGCGCGTACACCGTGCCGTGGCAGTCGGGGATCACGGGGATCGCGTACAACCACAGGAAGCTGGGCCGCGAGATACGGCACGTGAAGGACCTCTGGGCGAGCGACCTCAAGGGCCGGGTCACCCTGCTCTCCGGCCTCGACGAGGCCTTCGCGCTGCTCATGCAGGGCAACGGCGTCGACATCACGCAGTGGACCGCCGACGACTTCCACGATGTGTGCGACGAGGTCGAGAGGTACGTGAGGAACGGCCAGATCCGTCGCTTCACCGGCAACGACTACACCAAGGACCTCGTCACCGGCGACGTCCTGGCCTGCCAGGCCTACTCCGGAGACGTCATCCAGCTCCAGGCCGACAACCCCGACATCCGCTTCGTCGTCCCCGAGGAGGGCGCGGAACTCTGGTCGGACTCCCTGATGATCCCCGACCGCGCTCTGCACAAGGCCAACGCCGAACGCCTCGTCGACTACCAGGGGCCGTGATCACCTTCCCGTCGGACTACGCCTGAGATGTCCGCGCCGTCCTGGCGGACGCCGACCGACTGGGCCGGCTCCTCCGGGCAGATGCCGACGAGCCGGCCCAACCCCGTCACCGTGAAGAGCCAGCCGTTCGCCGCCGCAGAGGATGCCTGTTGCTCCCCGGCCCCTCCGCGTCACCCGTTGGATGCCAGATCGCGTCCGATGAGCTCCTTCATGATCTCGGTGGTGCCGCCGTAGATCGTCTGGACTCTTGTGTCGACGAATGCGCGGGCGACCGGATACTCCGTCATGTAGCCGTAACCGCCGTGCAGTTGCAGGCAACGGTCGATGACCCGCTTCTGCAGTTCGCTCACGTACCACTTGCCTTTCGCCGCGTCCACGGCGGTCAGTTCACCGGCGTTGTAGGCGTGTACCGAGCGGTCGACGTAGGCCTCGGCGACGTCGATCTCGGTGGCCATCTCGGCGAGTTCGAAGCGGATGTGCTGGAGGTCGCCGATGGGGTGGCCGAAAGCCCGGCGCTCGAAGCAGTAGGCACGGGTCAGATCGAAGACCGCTCGGCTGGTCGCGATGGCCGTGGCCGTCACGCCGAGACGTTCCCGGGGAAGGTGGCTCATGAGCTGCTGGAGGCCGGATCCCACCGGGCCGAGGACGTTGGCGGCCGGTACCCGCACGTCCTCGAAGAACAGTTCGGCCGTGTCCTGGCCGGGCAGTCCGATCTTGTCCAGTTTGCGGCCGCGGGTGAAGCCGGGCATGTCCCGCTCGACCACCAGGAGAGTGAAGCCCCGCGAGCCGCCTTCGGGATCCGTACGCGCCGCGACGATCACCAGATCGGCCATGATGCCACTGGTGATGAAGGTCTTCTGTCCGTTCAGGACCCAGTCGTCGCCGTCGCGGCGGGCCGAGGTGCGGATGCCCCGCAGGTCGCTGCCGGTCCCGGGTTCGGTCATCGCCAGCGCTCCGATGATCTCGCCGGAGGCGAAGCCCGGCAGCCAGCGCCGCCTCTGTTCGTCCGTGGTCAGGTCCAGCAGATAGTGCAGCACCAGGTCGTCCTGGAGGGAGACGGTGAGACCGAAGGAGAGCGTGTGGACGCGGGCGATCTCCTCGCAGACGACCATGCGATAGCGGTAGTCCCCCTCGCCGGCGCCGCCGTGCTCCTCGCCGATCTGCAGGCCGTAGACACCCTGTTGGGCAGCCGCGGCGAACACCTTGCGGTCGATCCACCGGTCGGCCTCCCACCGCTGGTGGTGGGGGACGACCTCACGCGCGAGGAACTCGCGGACGGTCTCCCGGTACTGCTCGTGATCGTCTGTGTACAGGCCCCGTCGCATCAGGTCAGCCGAGCCTCTCGATGATGGTGACGTTGGCCTGACCGCCGCCCTCGCACATGGTCTGCAGACCGTAGCGGCCGCCGGTGTGCTCCAGTTCGTGGAGCAGGGTGGTCATCAGCCGTGTCCCGGTGGCCCCGAGCGGGTGACCGAGGGCGATGGCACCGCCGTTGACGTTGACCCGGGCCGGATCGGCGCCGATGTCGGCCTGCCAGGCGAGCACCACGGAGGCGAACGCCTCGTTGATCTCGACGAGATCGATGTCGTCGATGGTGAGTCCGGACTTCTTGAGGGCGTGCTCCGTGGCAGGGATGGGAGCGGTGAGCATCATCACCGGGTCGGAGCCGCGCACCGACATGTGGTGGATGCGGGCCCGGGGCGTGAGGGAGTGAGTGCGTACGGCGGCCTCCGAGGCGATCAGCATCGCGGAGGAGGCGTCGGAGATCTGGCTGGCCACCGCGGCGGTCAGCCGCCCGCCTGGCGTCAGTGTCGCGAGTCCGGCCATCTTCTCCAGTGTGGTGTCCGGCCGCGGACCCTCGTCCGACACGACCCCTTCGAACGGAATGATCTCCGCGTCGAACCGGCCCTCCCGCTGGGCTGTCAGGGCCCGGTGGTGACTCTCCAGCGCGAACTCCTCCATGACCGCGCGTTCCACGCCCCACTTCTCCGCGATCATCTCCGCGCCGCGGAACTGGGAGATCTCCTGGTCGCCGTAGCGGGCGTGCCAGCCCTTGCAGTCGGTCCACGGATCGGTCGACCCATAGGGCTCGCCGGCGGTGAACCCGGACAGGATGGGGAACTGGCTCATCTTCTGCACACCGCCGGCCACGATGAGGTCGGCCGTGCCGGACATGACGGCCTGCGCGGCGAAGTGGACCGCCTGCTGGGACGAGCCGCACTGCCGGTCGATGGTCGTACCGGGCACCGACTCGGGCAGCCCGGCGGCCAGGGCGCTGGTGCGCGCGATGTCGCCGGCCTGCGAGCCGATCTGGTCGAGGCAGCCGAGAATGACGTCGTCGACGGCGGCAGGGTCGAAGTCGTGGCGTGCGACCAGTGAGCGGATGACGTGGGCGGCGAGATCGGCCGGGTGCGTTCCGGCGAAGCCGCCGCCGCGTTTGCCGACCGGGGTGCGTGCCGCGTCGACGATGTAGGCCTCGGGCATGACGGTCCTCCAGTGTGCTGTGCGAAGGGGTGATGGAAGGGGTGATGAGGGCGGGCCCGGGGTCAGGGCACACCCAGGCCGTGCCGCACCAGGCTCTGCGCGGTGCGGATGACACCGGTCAGCGAACCCTGCCGCGGGTTCCACCACTCCGGCGTCCAGTTGAGGGCTCCCATGACGAGCATGCGCGCCGCTCGCAGGTCGATGTCGTTCCTGATGGCGCCCGCGGCCCTGGCTCTCGCCAGGAGGTCCCGCCACAGGTCGAGGTAGGCGCCGCTGTCCGCCCGCAGGCGGGCGCGGATGTCCTCGGGCAGCTGTCCGCTGTTGCGGCTGACCGCGGTCGCGAAGTCGGACAGGTGCAGCTCGACCTGCAGATGTGCCTCGACGGCGGCACAGATCCGGTCCATCGGGGGAGTGCCGTCGGGCAGCGCGGCCAGCGCGGTCTCGACGTGCTCCCGAAGCCGCAGCTGGCCGACAGCCATCACCTCGGCGATCAGCTCCTCGCGGGACGGGAAGTAGTAGTACACGGCGGGCGGACGCACACCGGCCCGTTCGGCGATGTCGGACAGCCTGGTCGCGGAGTAGCCCTTGAGGCTCAGCGTCCGAGCGGCCGCGGCGAGAATGCGGTCTCGGGTCGCCGCCGCCTTGACGGCCGGGGTTCTCGTGCCGTTTGCGCTGGTGCCGTTTCTGCTGGTGGTGTTCACTGAGCGCGCCTCCTACGGCATCGAGTAGCCGCCGCTGACTGAGAAGACCTGGCCCGTCACCTGCCGGGCTCGGCGTGCCGAGGAGACCCAGACCACGGCGTTCGCGACGTCTTCCGGCGTGGTGAGGCGGCGCAGCGGGATGTTCTTGCGGACTGCCTCGATCTGCCGGTCGTCGAAGACGGCGGACTGGTCGCCCCGGGTCCACAGGCTGCCCGCCCCGATCGCGTCCGGGCTCTGGGGGATGACGAGTCCCGGGCAGACGACGTTCGACCGGATGCCGTCCCGGCCGTGCTCCCGGGCGACCGTGCGGGCGAAGGCGATCACCGCGGCCTTGGTCGCCCCGTACACCCCCTGCCGTATCTCCCCGAAGGCGGCGTCGCTGGAGATGAACACGATGGATCCGTGGCCCTCGGGCCGCATCGCGTCGAGGGCCGCACGGGTGCACTCGACGGAACCGAACAGATTGAGGTCCACCATCCGCCGCCAGCCGTCACGGTCCGCGTCCTGGGCGACGAACCCCGGCAGGCTCAGCCCCGCGTTGTTCACGAGCACGTCGATTCCGCCCCAAGCGGCGACGATGTGTTCGACGGCCGTGGCGCCGGCACCCCCGGCCGTCAGATCGACGACGGCGACCTCCGCCCCGGCCGCTCCCCGCTCCAGCGCTTCGGCACGTGTCTTGGCGGCCTGCTCCGCGTCGATGTCGCAGATCAGTACACGGGCGCCTTCCGCGGCGAAGCCGTGCACGATGCCCCGGCCGATGTTCGAGGCACCACCGGTGACCAACACCCGTGCCCCGCCGAGTTCCAGATCCATCCGCTCGCTCCCTCGTGGTGCGCGGCCCGCTGCCAACAGGTGACCCGCTGCACAACCGTTGACCCGTTGCAATTTATGAATCTAGATTAGATTCAAAATTCTGACCAGCCCCGGAGAGCGACATGAAGATCTTCAACGGACTAGCCGGACTCGCAGCCGCGGCAGGCGTGTCGCTCGGCACCACCGACTGGGTCGAGGTGGACCAGGAGCGCATCGACCAATTCGCCGACGCCACAGGGGACCACCAGTGGATCCATGTGGACGCCGGGCGCGCTGCCCAGGGACCCTTCGGTTCCACCATCGCGCACGGCCTGCTCACGCTGTCCCTGCTGCCGGTGTTCCTGCAGCGGCTCTACCAGGTCGAGGGGGTGAGCATGGCCGTGAACTACGGGCTCGACAAGGTGCGCTTCCCCGCCCCGGTGCCCGTCGGTGCCAAGCTGCGGGCCACCTCGACGATCACCGAGGTCACGCCGCTCGACGGCGCGGTCCAGCTGAAGCTGTCGACGGTCATCGAGATCGAGGGCGGCGCGAAGCCGGCTTGCGTCGTGGACTCCGTCGTACGGTATCTCGGCTGATGGGCGGGCTGGTGGCGGGCCGGTCCGCGATCGTCACGGGCGCCGGCCAGGGGATCGGCCTGGCGATCGCCCGGCTGCTGCACGAGCACGGCGCACGGGTGACCGTGGCCGACGTGGACGCCGGGCGCGCGGAGCGGGCCGCAGCCGACATCGGCGGTGACGACCCGGCTTCCGTACTGGCTCTCGGCTGTGACGTCACGGACGAGACGGCGGTCGCGAACATGGTGGGGCGGGCCGTCGAGCGGTTCGGCGCGTTGGACGTACTGGTGAACAACGCGGGGATCACCCGTGACGCCTCGCTGAGGAAGATGACCGCGGAGGACTTCGACGCCGTGATCGGCGTGCACCTACGGGGGACCTGGCTCGGCGTCCGGGCGGCCGCGGCGGTGATGCGCGAGGCCAGAAGCGGCTCGATCGTGAACATCTCCTCGCTGTCGGGGAAGTCCGGCAACCCCGGCCAGACCAACTACAGCGCGGCCAAGGCGGGGATCGTCGGCATGACGAAGGCGGCGGCCAAGGAACTCGCCCATCACGGGGTGCGGGTCAACGCGGTGCAGCCCGGTCTGATCCGCACCGCCATAACCGAGGCGATGCCGCCGGACGTCTTCGCGGCCCGCGAGGCCGACGTGCCCATGAGGCGGGCGGGACGGCCCGAGGAGGTCGCCGGGGCCGTCCTCTTTCTCGCGAGCGAGCTGTCCAGCTACACGACCGGCGCGGTTGTCGAGGTGGGGGGCGGGCGGTCGATGTGAGTACCCAGGTCGCCCAGGTGGTGCGCACGCGCGTGGAGGGTGCGGTCGGCCACGTCCTGCTGAACCGCCCCGAGGCGATGAACGCGATCACGGTCGAACTCGGCGAACAGTTGGAGCGCGCCCTGACGGAGGTGGCGTCAGCGGCACGGGTCGTCCTGATCCGGGGCGCGGGAGGCAACTTCTGCGCCGGCGGCGACTTCAAGGAGCTGCAGCGGCTGCGGGCCGGCGGACCGGGGGCGATGGCGCCGCTGTTCGACAACTTCGGCCGGGCCTGCGCCCTCATCGCGACCCTGCCGGTCCCCGTGGTGGCCGTCGTCGAGGGGTACGCCATGGCCGGCGGCTTCGAACTGATGCAGTCCTGCGACATCGCTCTGGTGCGCGAGGACGCCCGGATCTCCGACACGCATGCCAACTTCGGCCAGGTACCGGGCGGCGGCAGCACCCAGCGGCTGCCCCGCCTCGTGGGCCGTCAGCGGGCCCTGGCCCACATCCTCACCGGGGACCGCCTGTCCGGCGCGGAGGCCGTGGCCTGGGGGCTGGCGTACCGGTGCCTGCCGGACAACGGGTTCGAGGAGGCGGTCGCCGCGTTCGCCGAACGGCTCGGCGGCATGGACCCCCGGGCACTCGGCACCGCGAAACGCCTGGTGTACGAGGGGCTGCGGCTGCCGCTGGCGGACGGCCTCGCCCTGGAGCGGGCCGCGGTGCTCGACCACCTGGGCGGGGCGGCGGCCGGTGCCGGAATCGAGACCTTCACGGCGAGAGGTGAGTGAGATGACGGACAAACTGATCGACTCCGGGTCGGTGCTCCTGGACCTGGACACGGACGGAGTCGCGCGGCTGCGGCTCAACCGTCCGGAGGCGTCCAACGGCATGGACGTGCCCTTCCTGCGCGCACTGCACGCGGCCGTCATGCGCTGCCACGCCGAGGACAGGGCGCGCGTGGTGCTGATCACCGGAGAGGGCCGCCACTTCTGCGCGGGCGGCGATGTCCACACCTTCGCCGGCCAGGGGGAGAAACTCCCGGAGTACCTGCGGGAGGCCACCTCCTGGCTGCAGATCACCACCTCCGCGCTGCTCCAGCTGCGTGCCCCGGTCGTCGCCGCGGTGCACGGTTTCGCGGCCGGCGGCGGTGGCTTCGGGCTGGTGTGCGCGGCGGACTTCGTCATCGCCGCGGAGTCGGCGCGGTTCATGTCGGGCGCGGTCCGGGTCGGAATGGCCCCGGACGCCGGAGTCTCGGTGACCTTGACCCGGCTCGTGGGTCTGCGCAAGGCCATGGAGATCCTGCTGACCAACCCCACCCTGACCGCCGCCGAGGCGCTGAACGCGGGGCTGCTCACCCGGGTGGTGCCGGACGACCGGCTGCTCGACGAGGCCCTCGCGTTCGCCGGCGGCCTCGCCGAGGGCGCGCCCCTGGCGCTGGCGGCGACCAAGCGGCTGGTGTGGGGCGGGGTGGGCGCCGGCGTCGAGGAGCGACTGGCCGAGGAGGCCCGTACGGTCGCCGAACTGTCGGGCACGACGGATTCCAGGGAGGGGCTGGCGGCGGTCATCGAGCGCAGGCCCCCGGCCTTCACGGGACGGTGACAGGGGATGAGACGCCATGACTGAGCAACGCAGCGGCGAGGACATCGTGCTGGCCGAGGACCACGGCGCCGTCCGGGTACTGACCCTGAACAGGCCCGAGAAGCGCAATGCGATCGACCTCGCGCTGCGGGTGGTGCTCGCGGAGATGCTG
Organism: Streptomyces sp. NPDC048420; assembly: GCF_040651535.1. Lineage (NCBI taxonomy): Bacteria > Bacillati > Actinomycetota > Actinomycetes > Kitasatosporales > Streptomycetaceae > Streptomyces > Streptomyces sp. NPDC048420. The sequence continues at coordinate 188,118 of NZ_JBEZKG010000010.1, read as the reverse complement.
GAGTCCGCGATGGCCGACGACACCGTACGGGCGATCGTGCTGACCGGCAGTGGCGGCACCTTCTGTTCGGGCGGGGACATCTCCACGATGCGTCGGCAGAGTCCCGAGGAGACCCGTCCCAGGGCCGAGGCGGCCCAGCGGGTGATCCGGGCCATCTGGGAAGGGCCCACACCGGTGGTGGCGGCCGTCGAGGGTTTCGCGTACGGCGCGGGGGCGGCGCTCGCGCTGGCCTGCGACCGGGTGGTCGCCGCGACCGACGCGTCGTTCAGCACGGCGTTCACCGGCGTCGGCCTCGCCGGTGACATGGGGATCACCGTGTCCCTGCCGGCCAGGACCGGTCCGGCCGCCGCCCGGCAGCTGCTCCTGCTGCCCCGCCCGGTCCAGGGCCCGGAAGCGCTCACCCTCGGCCTCGCCGACGTACTGACCGAGCCCGGGGCCGCGTTGGACCGGGCGCTCGCCGACGCCGAACGCATCGCCGAGGGCCCGCCCCTCGCGCTCTCCGCTCTGCGGGCGATGCTCGGCGTCGGCGCCGGGGGCGATCCGCGCGCGGCACTCGACCACGAGGTCGAGCACCAGGTCCGGCTCTTCGACTCGGCGGACTTCGCCGAAGGCGTCGCCGCTTTCCGCGAACGGCGCCGCCCCGAGTTCAAGGGATGCTGAACATGACAGAACCACTGGTGTCCTCACTGTGGCCGAGGGACGAGAGTGTGCCCCTGGTCGACCACACCGTCGGTTCCCTGCTGGCGGAACGGGCCGTGACCCACGCCGACGCCACGGCCCTGGCAGGTGTCGCGCACGGCGGTGGTGCGGAACGGCGGCTGACCTACGGGCAGCTGTACACCGAGGCCCGGCGGGTGGCCGCTGCCCTGCTGAGGCTGGCCGAGCCGGGGGAGTTCGTCGCCCTGTGGGCGCCGAACGTCGTCGAGTGGCCGATCGTCCAGTACGGCGCGGCGCTGGCGGGAGTGACCCTGGTCGCCCTCAACCCCGTACTGCGGCCCGAGGAACTCGTCCATGCCCTCAACCACTCCGGAGCCGTCGCGCTGCTGCATGCGGACGTGAGCCGCGACTACGACCTCGCGGCCGTCGCCGCGGCCGTCCGGCCCCGGTGCGCCGGGCTGCGGCAGGTGGTCTCGCTCGCCGAACACGACCGGTGGAACGCCGAGCCGCGGGATCTGCCGGACGCGCCTGTCCAGGACCCCGGTGCACCGGTGATGCTCCAGTACACCTCGGGCACCACTGGCCTGCCCAAGGGCGTGCTGCTGAGCCATCGGTCTCTGGTCAACGTCGCGCGACTGAACCTGGAGACGGTTCAGGCCGAGCCGGGCGCGGTGCACGTCAGCCCGCTGCCGATGTTCCACACGGCCGGGTGCGTGGTCGCCACCCTCGGCACCCTGTGGCTGGGAGGCTGCCTCGTACTGGTCGAGCAGTTCCGGCCCGGCCCGGTACTGGAGTCGATGCGCGAGGAACGGGCCTCCCTCCTGTTCTGCGTGCCCGCCATGCTGTCCGCCCTGAACGAGACCGCTCGGGAGACGGGTGGTCCGGCCCCCGCCCTGCGCAAGGTCCTCGTGGGCGGCGCCAATGTGCCCGCACCCCTGATCGAGGCGACTCGGGAACGGTTCGGCGCCCGCGTGCACAACCTGTACGGCCAGACGGAACTGGGCCCCACCCTGACCGCCACCCGGGTCACGGACGACGACAGGGACGTCAGGGACACCGTGGGGCGGCCGCTGCCACAGGTGGAGTGCAAGATCGTCCACCCGGTGACCGGCCAGGTGCAGCCGCTCGGTACGCCGGGTGAGATCTGCGCCCGCGGCTACCAGCAGATGATCGGGTACCTGCACGATCCGGAGGCGACCGCGCGCACGGTCGACGTTGAGGGCTGGGTGCACACCGGTGATCTCGGCGCCATGGACGCGCGCGGGGTGATCACCATCACCGGACGGCTGAAGGACCTGATCATCCGCGGTGGCGAGAACATCGCGCCGGCCGAGATAGAGACCTGCCTGCTGGGGCACGAGGCCGTGCTGGAGGCCGCCGTGGTGGCCCTGCCGGACGAGAGGTGGGGCGAGGCCGTGGCAGCGGTCGTACGTCTTCGAGGACAGGTGTACGACGGCCTGCACGATGCCCTGGTCGAGCACTGCCGCGGCCGCCTGGCCAAGTACAAGGTCCCGCAGTACTGGTACGTCGCCGACGAGATGCCGGTCACTCCGGCCGGCAAGGTGCGCAAGTTCAAGCTCCGTGAGGCCGCCGCCGCGGGGATCCTGCGCCGACTGGGGTGAGCCCCGTGAACCGGTGGTTGCCTATCTCCGCCCTCGTCATTTAATCTAACGTCAATTAGAAAAAGGAGGTGTTTCGTGACCTCGGAAATCGAGCGGCGCCGCGAGCACCTGAGTGCCCGGTTCCCGCGCTGGACCCCACGCACCCTCGACGACTGGCTCGACCACTGCGCCGCGCGGTACGGAGACCGCCCCTTCGTCATCACGGACGAGCGGACCATCGGCTATGCCGAGACGGCCGAGTGGGCCGCCCGCCTCGCGGACGGTCTTGCCGCGCTCGGTGTGCGCCCCGGCGACCGGGTGGGGCTGCTGATGGCGAACTTCCTGGAGTTCGCCCCGCTGAAGTTCGCCGTCGCCCGTACCGGTGCCGTGGCGATCCCGTTCAACTACCTCTACCGCCAGGAGGAACTGGCCTACGTCCTGGCCCAGTCCGAGTGCTCCGTCCTGATCTCCATGACCGCGTTCGGTGACCTCGACTACCAGAGCATGCTTGACGCCGTCGCACCCGGCTGGGACACCGGCGCGGCGACCGCGCTGCCTCACCTGCGGCAGGTCGTCCTGCTGCCCACCGAGGGCACCGAGCCGCGCGACGGCGTGCCGACCGTGGCCTCGCTCGCGGACTTCGGCGACCGCCACCGAGGGGAGTGCCCCGCAGGAGCGGCCCGGCCGGACGAGATCGGGGACCTGCTCTACACCTCCGGCACCACCGGCTCGCCCAAGGGTGTCCTCGTCACCCATGACTCCGTGCTGCGGACCGCCTACGCCTCGGCCTTGACCAGGGCGTTCCAGGACGGCCGAAGGATCCTGTTCTCGCTGCCCTGCTACCACATGTTCGGCTACGTCGAGGGGATGCTCGCCGCGATGACGGTCGGCGGCGCGATCGTCCCGCAGACCGCCTTCGACCCGGTCGCATACCTCGCCGGGATCCAGCGGCACCGCGCCACCGACATCCTCTGCGTGCCCACGATGACCGTGGCCCTGCTGGAACACCCCGCACGCGAGGACCACGACCTCTCCTCGCTCACCGCGCTGCTGTCCGGCGCGGCCCCGGCCCCGGTCTGGCTCTGGAAACGGGTGCGTGCGGAACTCGGCGTGGAGGAGATCACCACGGGATACGGCATGACCGAGTGCGGCGGAGCGATGACGTTCACCCTTCCCGAAGATCCGCTGGCGCGGCACGCCGGCACCGTCGGCAGACCCAAGATGGCCGGCCCGGCCGGACTGTCCGACGGCACGCTCGCCACGTACAAGGTGATCGACCCGCTCACCGGAGAGGATCTTCCTCCCGGAGCCGAGGGCGAACTGGTCTCCCGAGGCCCGACGCACATGCGGGGCTTCTGGAAGAAACCCGAGGAGACCGCGAAGGCCCTGCGGGACGGCTGGGTGCACTCCGGCGACCTGGGCCGGGTGCGGGACGACGGATACCTCGAAGTCACCGGCCGCACAAAGGAGTTGTACAAGAGCGGCGGCGAACTGGTCATGCCCAAGGAGATTGAGGACCTGCTCACCGCCCACCCCGCGATCAGCCAGGTCTACCTGGTGGGCGTGCCCGACGAACGATGGGGCGACGCCGGCTGCGCCTGTGTGGTCCGTGCTCCCGGCGCGGACCTCTCCGCCGCGGATGTCGTCGCGCTGTGCAAGCAGCGGCTCGCACGGTTCAAGGTCCCCAAGCACGTGCTGTTCCTGGACGCCGCCGAACTGCCCACCACCCCCACCGGCAAGGTGCAGAAGTTCCGGCTGGCGCAGTACGCCCAGAAGCGAATCGAGGATGGCGAAGCATGACGGCCACGCTGCCGGAGACGGCACACGAGCAGACGGACAAGCCGGAGACGGCACACCAGCAGACGGACAAGTACGCACGGCTGATCCAGCCGACCAGGGTGCACGGATCGCTCTACACCGATCCGGAGATCTTCGCCGAAGAACTGGAGCGCATCTGGTACCGCACCTGGGTCTACGTCGGGCACGAGAGCGAGGTACGTCGACCGGGCGACTACGTACGCAAGAACATCGGGCCGCAGGACGTCGTCATGACCCGGGACCGCGACGGCGAGGTGCACCTGCTGCTCAACCGCTGCGCCCACCGCGGCAACTTGGTGTGCGACGCGCCGAGCGGCAACTCCAACTCCTTCCGCTGCCCCTACCACGGCTGGACGTACCGCAACAACGGCGACCTGCTGGGCTATCCCTACAACAAGGGCTACGGCGGCAAGGGCAAGCTCGCCCTCGGCCTCGGCCGGCTCCCCAGGGTCGCCTCTTACCAGGGCTTCGTCTTCGGCAGCTTCGCATCCGACGGTCCGACGCTCACCGAACACCTCGGCGCCGCCGCCGGAGAACTGGACCGTCTCGCACGGCTCTCCCCGGAGGGCGAGGTCGAACTCACCGCCGGCTGGCTCAAGCACCGCACGCGCGCCAACTGGAAGCTCCTCGCGGAGAACGAGACGGACGGCTACCACCCGCAGTTCGTGCACGGCTCCATCTTCAGCGTCACCGGCAGCCCGATCGGCGCCCTGTACAGCGACAACTCCACGGCCGTGACCCGCGACCTGGGCGGCGGCCACAGCGAGAACGACCTGCGCCCGGAGTTCCGCCGTTTCGGCGAGCCGATGCGCTGGTTCGGCACCACCGAGGACCGGGTGCCCCAGTACGTGGCGCGCATGAGGGAACTCCACGGCCCCGCCGCCGAGGAGATCCTCGTCGAGGGCTCCCCGCACGTGATGATCTTCCCCAACCTCTTCATCGCCGAGATCCAGCTCTTCGTCATCCAGCCGCTGGCGGCCGGCGAGTGCGTCCAGCACGCCACCGCCATCCAGCTCAGGGGCGCCCCCGAACTCAACCGGCGCATGGTGTCGCAATGCGTCGGCTCGGCCGGGCCGGCCGGGATGCTGCTCGCCGACGACACCGAGATGTACGAGCGCAACCAGCGCGGCGTCGCCCTGCGCGAGCCGGAATGGGTCGACATCCGGCGCGGAGTGGAGCGGGAACGCACCGACGACAACGGATTCCGTATCGGCACCGCGACCGACGAGACGGGCATGCGGGGCTTCTGGTCGCACTACCGGAACCTGATGGAGGCTAAGAAGTGACCGCACCGGCCACCACCGACGACACCGCACTCGACCTGCGCCAGGTGGAGCAGTTCCTGTACCGCGAGGCCCGTTACGCGGACGAGCACGAGTACGACGCGTGGGAGGCGCTGTGGACCGACGACGCCCTTTACTGGGTGCCCGCGGGCGCCCCGGACGGTGACCCCGTACAGCAGATGTCGGTGATCAGCGACAACCGCAGTCGTATCGCCACCCGGCTGGGGCAGCTCAGGACCGGCAAGCGGTACGCCCAGTCACCCCCCTCCCACCTGCGCCGGATCGTCTCCAACGTGGAGATCCTCGACGACGACGAGGACGCCGCCGGTCCGGGCCGGGAGCCCGGAGACCTGACCGTCGGCGCCAACTTCGTGCTGGTCGAGTCCCGCGAGCGCGGCAAGGAGATCTGGGCCGGGCGCACCACGTACCGGCTGCGTCTCGTCGACGGACGGCTGCGGCTGGCGTACAAGAAGGTCGTCCTGGTCGACCACGACCGTGCGCTGCCCACCCTGTCCTTCCTGATCTGAGGGCGGCACCGATGAACGGGAACGAGATCGTGGGCAGCGAGTTCGCCGAGGTCGCGGTGAGCGTGGACACCACCGCCAACGGTCCCCGGCTCCGGCTGGAGGACCGGCGCACCGGGCGGGTCAGACACCTGGACGCGCTCGAACTGGAAGCCCTGGTGTGGCTCCCCGACGGACACCTGTCCAGGCTGCTCGACCCCTCGTCGGACCGCTGGCGCGAAGACGCCGGCAGCTGACGGGCCGGCACATGGATGTCATCGCACCCGACGAACTCGACCTGTCCCGCTACGTCCGGGCGGGCGACACCGTTGCCTGGGGCCAGGCGTGCGCCGAGCCGCTGACCCTGACCGAGCGGCTGATGCGTCAGCGCGCCGGGATCGGGCCCTTCAGATGCTTCCTCGGGATCCCGGCCACCGACACCGTGCGGCCGGACCACGCGGACATGGTCTCCTTCGTCTCCTACACCGGCAGCGGCGGCAACCGGGCCCTGCACCGGGCGGGGAAGCTGGACGTGCTCCCCGTCCCCTATTCCAGCCTCCCCGGTCTGCTCACCACGGGCTCCGTCCGCGCCGACGTGGTGCTTCTCCAGCTCCCTCCGGCGGACGAGCACGGCCGCCACAGCCTGGGGCTGGCCGACGACTACCTGAGCGCGGCCCTGCACACCGCGCGGGTGGTGATCGCGGAGGTCAACGACCAGGTCCCGCAGACCTGTGGCTCCCGCACGCTGGGCGCCGCCGACCTCGACGTCGTGATCCACACGTCCCGCCCGCCCGCCGAGGTCCGGCCCGCCGTATCCGACGGCGTCACCGCACAGGTGGCGGCCCGCGTGGCCGGCCTGGTGGAGGACGGGGCCACGCTCCAGTTCGGCGTCGGCGGGCTTCCGGAGGCCGTGCTCGGGCTGCTGACGGACCGCCGTGACCTGGGCATCCACTCCGGCCTGATCAACGACGCGGCCATGGACCTGATCGAGACGGGAGTGGTGACGGGCGCCCGCAAGACACTCGACCGTGGCCGCTCGGTCGGCGGCCTGCTGATGGGTACCCGGCGGCTGTTCCGCTACGCCCACCGCAACCCCGCGATCCAGCTGCGCGACACCGCCTACACCCACGACCCGCGGACGCTGGCCGCCCAGCACCGGCTGGTCGCCATCAACTCGGCCATCGAGGTGGACCTCAGCGGTCAGGTCAACTCCGAGCTGGTCAGGGGGAGTTACGTCGGTGCGGTCGGCGGTGCCGGCGACTTCCTGCGCGGAGCCGCCCAGTCACCGGGCGGTCTGCCCGTCGTCGCCCTGCCCTCCACCGCCGGTACCGCCAGCCGCATCGTGGCCCGGCTGTCCGGCCCGGTCAGCACCTCCCGCAGCGACGCGGGACTCTTCGTCACCGAGTACGGCGTCGCCGACCTGCGCGGACAGCCGCTGAGCGTACGCCGTGAACGCATGCTCGCCATCGCCCACCCCGACCACCGAGCGGCGCTGGAAGCCGCGCTCGAAGAGCAAGGAGCCCCGGCATGACAGCCCTGCGCCGCGCCGCGATCGTCACACCGCTGCGCACCCCCGTCGGCACCTTCGGCGGCACCCTGCGCCCCGTACCCGCGCACGACCTGGCCGCCACCGTCATCAAGGCCGTGGTCGAGCGCTCCGGTGTCGACCCGCACCGTATCGACGATGTCGTCTTCGCCCAGTCGTACGCCAACTCCGAGGCCCCGTGCATCGGCCGCTGGGCCGCCCTCCGGGCCGGTCTGCCGGTCGAGGTGCCCGGCTTCCAGCTCGACCGGCGCTGCGGCGGCGGACTCCAGGCCGTGGTCACCGCCGCGATGACGGTCCAGACCGGAGCCGCCGACGTGGTCCTGGCGGGCGGCGTGGAGAGCATGAGCAACATCGAGCACTACTCCCCGGACGTCCGCTGGGGCAGCCGCTCCGGCACCGTACAGCTCTACGACCGCCTCGACCGGGGCCGGGAACGCTCGCAGCCGCAGGAGCGGTTCGGCCCGATCAGCGGAATGATCGAGACGGCCGAGAACCTCGCCGAGCGCTACGCCATCACCCGCGAGGAGGCCGACGCGTACGCGGCTCGCAGTCACCGTCGGGCCGCCGAAGCCCAGGACGCCGGACGCTTCGCCGACGAGATCGTGCCGGTCGACCTCCCTCGCCGACGGCCCGGGGACCCCCTGTCGTGCCACCGGGACGAGGGCATTCGCCCCGGCACCACCGAAGAGATCCTCGCCGGACTGCGTCCGTTGACGCCCGGCGGAACCGTCACCGCGGGCAACTCCAGCCAGCAGAACGACGCCGCCGCGGCCTGTCTCGTGGTCGCCGAGGACAAGCTCGGCGAACTCGGCCTGGAACCCATGGGTTTCCTGCGCGGCTGGGCGGCTGCCGGCTGCGAGCCCTCGGTCATGGGCATCGGCCCGGTGCCGGCGGTCGCCAAACTGTTCGCCCGGACCGGGCTGGGCTTCGACGACCTCGACCTCGTCGAGCTGAACGAGGCGTTCGCCTGCCAGGTGCTCGCCGTCGTGAAGGAGTGGGGATTCAAGTACGACGAGGACGACGACCGGCTCAACGTCAACGGCTCCGGCATCTCGCTCGGCCACCCCATCGCCGCCACAGGGGTACGCGTCCTCGCCACCATGCTGCACGAACTGCGGCGCCGCGGCGGCCGGTACGCCCTCGAGACCATGTGCATCGGCGGCGGCCAGGGCATGGCCGCGATCTTCGAGGCGGCGTGACCACCATGACGACCACCATGCCCCGCAGCCCCTACGGCATCGTCTCCTACGCCACCTACCTTCCCCGGCACCGCGTCATGCGCGACGAACTGGGCACCGCCCTCGGCGTCCGGGCGGGCCGCGGTGCACGTGTCGCCGCCTCCTTCGACGAGGACAGCACCACCATGGGCGTCGAGGCCGCCCGCCGTCTGCGGCCCGCCCCGCCCGCACCGGCGTCGCTGTACTTCGCGACCACCTCTCCCGCCTACCTCGACAAGACCAACGCCTGCGCCCTGCACGCCGCACTCGGCCTGCCGGGCGACACCTTCGCGGCGGACCTGGCTGGCTCCGCGCGCTCCGGGATCGCCGCGCTGCGCGCCGCCGGGCTCGACGGCGGTCTCGCCGTACTGTCCGACGTCCGCACCGGGCGCCCCGGCTCGGCCGACGAGCGGGACGGGGGAGACGGCGCGGCGGCCTTCCTCTTCGGCGCGGCGGACGCGGCGGTCGCCGAGATCCTCGCCCACACCTCGGCCACCGCCGAGTTCCTCGACCGCTGGCGCACCCCGGGGAGCCCGTCCGGCGAGCAGTGGGAGGAACGGTTCGGCCTGGGACGCTACCTGCCGCTGATAGAGGACACCGGACAGCGTGCTCTGAAAGCCGCCGGCACCGGACAGCCCGACCACGTGCTGCTCGTCTCGCCGAACGCGGCCGTCCGCAAGCGCGCCCCCAAGGTCTTCCCCGCACGCCTGTCGGCGAGCGGCTCACCCCTCGGGCATTCCGGAGCGGCCGACGCCGGGCTCGCCCTGGCCGACGTCCTCGACCGCGCCGGCGCCGACGAGACCATCCTGCTGCTCTCCGCCGCCGACGGCTGCGACGCCCTCCTGCTGCGGACCACCGACCGCCTCCCTTCGGCCAGGCAGCACGATCCCCTCGCCCGGCAACTCGCCGAGGGCCGGCCCGTCCCGTACCCGACGTATCTGACCTGGCGCGGATGGCTGGAGCGGGAGCCGCCGCGCAGGCCCGAACCGGATCGGCCGGCAGGACCGCCGTCGGCACGCGGGGAGGGGTGGAAGTTCGGGTTCACCGGCAGCCGCTGCGAGAGCTGCGGCTTCGTCCACCTGCCGCCCGCCCGGGTGTGCAAGGACTGCGGCGCGGTGGACGCGATGGCGGCCCTGCCGCTGGCCGGGACGACCGGCACGGTGGCGACGTACACCGTCGACCGGCTCGCCCACACGCCCTCGCCCCCGCTGATCGACGCGGTGGTCGACTTCGACGGCGGCGGGCGCTGCACGCTGGAGATCGCCGACACGGTGGCCGACGAACTCGACGTGGGTGTACGGGTCGAGCCGGTCTTCCGGCGGCTGCACACCGCGGGCGGCGTGCACAACTACTTCTGGAAGGCCCGTACGACGGCCGGTACGACGGCCGGTACGACGGCCTCCGCTGCGGCGGACACGAGTGAGCGGGAGGGCACGGTATGAGCAGCAACGGGATCCGCGACAGGGTCGCGGTGGTCGGCATGGGGTGCACCTCCTTCGGCGAGCACTGGGAGCGTTCGGCGGACGACCTCCTCATCGACGCGACCCAGGAGTGCTTCGCGGGGACACCGGCCCTGGCGGCCGAGGACGTGGACGCCTACTGGCTGGGCACCCTCGGCTCCGGACAGTCCGGCCTCACGCTCAGCCGCCCGCTGGCCCTGGACCACAAGCCCGTCACCCGGGTCGAGAACTACTGCGCCACCGGATCGGAGGCCTTCCGCAACGCCTGCTACGCGGTCGCCTCCGGGGCGTACGACCGGGTGATGGCCGTCGGTGTGGAGAAGCTGAAGGACTCCGGCTTCTCCGGGCTGCTGCGTTCCGACCCGCCGGGCGACGGCACGGCGCCCGAGCTGTCACTGACCGCGCCGGCCGCCTTCTCCCTGCTCGATCCGGCGTACTGCGCACGGTACGGGGTGGATCCGGCCGCGATGCGGGAGGCGATGACGCACGTCGCGTGGAAGAACCACGCCAACGGCGCCCGCAACCCCAAGGCCCAGTTCCGCTCCGTGGTCGCCAAGGAGACGATCGAGCGGGCGCCGCTGGTGGCCGGACGGCTCGGGGTCTTCGACTGCTCCGGGGTCTCCGACGGCGCCGCCTGCGCCCTGATCGTCCGGGCCGAGGACGCCCTGCGCTACACGGACCGGCCTATGTACGTGAAGGGTCTGTCCCTGGTCGCGGGGGCCGTCAGGGGAGCGATGGACCCCGGCTACGACTACACCACCTTCCCGGAGGTGGTCCACGCCGCCGCCGACGCCTACCGGCAGGCGGGCGTCACCGACCCGGGCACGCAGATATCGCTCGCCGAGGTGCACGACTGCTTCACCCCGACCGAGGTGGTGCTGATGGAGGACCTGGGGTTCGCCGAGCGCGGCCAGGCGTGGAAGGACGTCCTGGACGGGGCCTTCGAACTGGACGGCCGGCTGCCCGTGAACCCCGACGGCGGGCTGAAGTCCTTCGGTCATCCCGTCGGGGCCAGCGGCCTGCGGATGCTGTACGAGTGCTGGCTGCAGTTCCGCGGTGAAGCGGGCGAGCGCCAGCTGACGGATCCGCGTCTCGGCCTCACCCACAACCTGGGCGGGCGGCCGGGCGGATGTGTCTCGTTCGTCTCGGTCGTGGGTCCCGACCCGGGGTGACCGGTCCCGCCCGGCGAAGGGGCGTTGACCCGGAGTCGGAATTTTATTTATATTAGATTCGAAACTGGAGGCTGTGAGCGTGCGACACGATGGGAAAGAGGCGGTGGCGGCCGAGCTCTACCGGGCATTGGCCCACGGAGACCGCGAGCGGCTCGACCGGATCCTGCATCCCGGGTTCGAGGGCCGGACCACCGAAGGACTCCCGCTGGGACTGGGCGGGACGTACACCGGAAGCGACGCCATGCGCCGCGGGTTCTGGGGCCGGATCGCCAGGAGCTACGACGCCCGGGCGGAACCCGCCGGTTTCCGCCACCTCGAAGACGGCGACCTCCTGGTCACCGGCCGGTACGTGGGCGAGGCGCGACAAGGCGGCGGCAAGCTCGACGCGGAGTTCTCCCACCTCCTGAGCTTCGAGGGTGAGCGGATCACCGGCCTCGTCCAACTGACGGACAGCGCACGCTGGTCCGAGGCCCTGGGGGCCGGCCGGGCCCTGTCGACCGTGGATTTCCGCGTCACCGACGGACTCGCCGAGCTCCGGCTCGACCGCCCGCACGCCCGCAACGCCCTCGACCAGGCCATGGCCGACGACCTGTACGAGGTCGCCCAGCAACTGGCCGCCGATCCGGACGTGCGGGCGGTACTGATCACGGGCGACGGTCCCGCCTTCACCGTGGGCGGCGACATCACCTACTTCGCGGACAACGCCGACGCCGGGCTGCCGGGCACGTTGCGCAGGATGATCTCGCCGTACCACGAGGCGCTTCGTCTGCTCAGCACGCTCGACGCGCCGATCGTGTGCGCCGCGCACGGCGCGGTCGCGGGCGGCGGGCTGGGGCTGCTGTACTGCGCCGACATCGTGCTGGCCGCCGAGGGCACCAAGTTCGCCTCCGGGTTCACGGCGCTCGGGCTGTCCGGTGACGGTGGCAACTCCTGGTTCCTGCCGAGGCTCGTGGGACCCCGCCGGGCAGCCGAGTTCTACTTCGAACAACGGGTGCTCGACGCTCATGAAGCCGTCGAATGGGGCCTGGCGACACGCGTGCTGCCGGCCGGTGAACTGGCCGAAGAGGCCCTCGCGGTCGCCCGGCGACTGGCCGGCGGTCCCACCCGCGCCCATGGCGAGATCCGCCGGCTGCTGCGCGAAACCTGGTCGGCCACGCTGGCCGAGCAGTTGGCGGCCGAGGGGGACGCGGTCGCCCGCACCGCCCGGACATCGGACGTCTCGGCGGCCGTCGCCGCCTTCATCGACAAGCGCAAGCCCACGTTCCAGGGACGGTAGCGATGACAGCACTGATCACGGACAGCGACGAACATCGGCTGATCCGGGAGAGCACCGCCAAGATCGCCGCCCGCTACGGGCACGCGTACTACAGCGAACGTGCCCGGACGGGCGCGGGCGTGGAGGAGCTGTGGAGCGAACTGGGGGAGGCCGGGCTACTGGGCGTCCACCTTCCCGAGGAGTACGGGGGCGGGGGCGCGGGTCTCGCCGAACTCGTCGTGGTCCTCGAGGAGTTGTCGGCCCATGGCATGCCGCTCCTCAGCAGCGTCATCTCACCCGCCATCTGCGGCTCGATCCTCGCTGCCCACGCCTCGCCGGAGATGAAACGGGCCTGGCTGCCGGACATCGCCACAGGCCGCCGGAGGATGGCGTTCGCCATCACCGAGCCGGACGCCGGATCCAACAGCCATGCCATCACCACCACCGCGCGCTCCGACGGCGAGGGGTGGCGTATCTCGGGCTCCAAGTACTTCATTTCCGCCCTGAACGAGGCGGACGCTGTGCTCGTCGTCACCCGGGACGGCGATCTCGCCCCCTCGGCGTCCGGACGCAGCCCGCTGTCCCTGTTCGTGGTTCCCCTCGACTCGCCCGGCCTGCAGTTCCAGCCCATCGAGACCGAACTGGTCTGCCCGGACAAACAGTTCACCCTGTTCTTCGACGACGTCCGGGTGGCCGGCGACGCCCTCATCGGGGAGCGCGGCAAGGGCCTGCGGCAGGTCTTCGCCGGCCTCAACCCCGAGCGCATCACCGCCTCGGCGCTCAGCAACGGCATCGGCCGCTACGCGGTGGGCAAGGCCCGCGACTACGCCCGCGAACGCACGGTGTGGTCCGCTCCGATCGGAGCTCACCAGGGCATCTCCCACCCCCTCGCCGAAGCGCACATCGGGGTCGAGCTCGCCCGGCTCGCCACCGCCCGCAGCGCGGAGCTGTTCGACGCCGGACAGGACGCCGCGGCAGCGGCCAACATCGCGAAATTCACCGCCGCCGAAGCCTCTCTCAAGGCCCTCGACCAAGCGATCCAGACCCATGGCGGCAACGGCCTGTCCCGCGAGTACGGCCTGGCCGACCTGTGGTTCGTCGCCCGCATGCTGCGCACCGCCCCGGTCAGCCGGGAGATGGTGCTCAACTTCGTGGCCCAGCACAGCCTCGGCCTGCCGAACTCGTACTGATCCCCCCATCCGAGCAACGAGGAGTACCCACATGGCAGGAGTACAGGACCGGGTCGTCGTGGTGACCGGCGCGGGCGGCGGGCTGGGGCGCGAGTACGCGCTGCTGTTGGCCCGGCACGGCGCCCGAGTCGTCGTCAACGACCTCGGTGGCGCGCGGGACGGCACCGGATCGGGCAACGCGATGGCCGACGCAGTCGTCGCCGAGATCCGGGCCGCGGGCGGCCAGGCGGTCGCCAGCTACGACAGCGTGGCCACCGAGGAGGGCGCAACCGGCGTGATCGGCACCGCCCTGCGGGAGTACGGGGCCGTGCACGGCGTGGTCAACAACGCGGGCATCCTGCGGGACGCCTCCTTCGCGAAGATGACGGTGGACCAGTGGGAGGCCGTGCAGCGCGTACACCTCTTCGGCGGGTACCACGTCACCCGCGCCGCCTGGCCGCACTTCCGCGAGCAGGGACACGGCCGGGTGGTCATGGCCACCTCCACCTCCGGGCTGTACGGCAACTTCGGACAGGCCAACTACGGCGCCGCCAAGCTCGGCCTGGTCGGCCTGGTCAACACGCTCGCGGTCGAGGGGCGCAAGTACAACATCCTCGCCAACGCGGTCGCACCGCTGGCCAGGACCCGGATGAGTGAGGACGCCGCCCCCGCCGAGCTCCTGGAGCGGCTGCCGGCCGAGTTCGTGGCACCCGTCGTCGCCCATCTGCTGACCGACGAATGCACCGACACCGGCACGGTGCTGATCGCCGGAGGCGACCGCGTCCAGCGGGTCGCGTACTTCGCCTCCAAGGGGGTGACCTTCGCCGGCACCCCGAGCCTGCAGGACGTCGCCGACCGCTGGTCCGACATCACCGACATGGACGGCTCCGCCGTCGGCACCAATCCGCTGGCCTGAGCCCGCAAAGGAGACAGCCTTCGTGAAATCCTTCGACGCCCTCGTCATCGGCGCCGGCGCGGGCGGCCTGTTCACCGCCGCCCGCCTGACCCACCACGGTTACCGCACCCTCGTGGTGGAACGCCTCGACCGTGTGGGCGGGCGCGCCTCCACCCACGACATCGACGGCTTCAAGGTCAACAACGGGGCCATCGTCATCGAGGTGGGCGGCATCACCGAGCAGACCTTCCAGGAGGTCGGCGCCAAGTTCGACGTCCGCCGGGCCAACCCGCCCATCCTGTACCGCATCGGCGGCAAGGACATCGACGTGACCGGCGGCGGCTGGGGCATGCTGCTGTCCAAGCTCACCCGCCAGGGCGCCAAGCTCCTCGGCGGCCTCGGTGCCGCGCGCGAGGACAGCGGCCTGCCCGACGCCGAACTGTCCACCGCCGACTGGATCCGCCGGTACACCAAGAACGAATCCGTGCACGGTGTCTTCCGCAACATGTGCGGATCGGTCTTCGCGGTGAGTTCCGAGGAACTGCCCGCCCGCGTCTTCCTCACCTACTTCACCCGCAAGAGCGCCTTCAAGAAGTTCGGGTTCTGCCCCGACGGCACCATCGGGATCTGGCGCGCGCTCGCCGACGTGGTCACCGCCGGCGGCGGTGAGGTCTGGCTGGACAGCGAGGTGCGCAGGCTGACGGTGGACGCCGGCCGGGTCACCGGCGCCCTCGTCGCCCGCGACGGCCAGGACACCGAGGTCGCCTGCCGGTTCGCGGTCAGCGACGTCGGGCCGTCCGCCACCGTGGCACTCGCCGGCGAGGAGCACTTCTCCGAGGAGTACCTGACCTCGGTACGGCGCGGCGACCGGCCCTGCGCGATGATCTCGGTCAACTTCGCCAGCCGGGAGCGCCTGGTCGAGGCCCCGGGTCTCCTCAGTTTCGCCAGGACCCGCCGCATGTGCTATGTCGCCAACTTCACCGCGACCTGCCCGGAGATGGCGCCGGAGGGCTGGCACCTCTACGTGGGTACGGCCGTCCCGCAGCCGGCTGTCGGTGACTTCGACGAGGCGGCCGAGACCGAGCTGCTCATGGCCGATCTCCGCGACCAGATCCCAGGTTTCGATCGCGCCCGGATCCTGTCCACCGTCGTCACCCGCGACGGCTGGCCCCCGCAACGTGCCGTGGCGGGCTTCGACCTCCCGAACACCACTCCCGTCCCCAATCTCTGGAACGTCGGCGACGCGGTCAAGGAGTACGCCAACGGCGGCACCACGGCCTGCGCGGAGACCGCGAAGCTCGTCGTCGAACAGATCCTGCGACACCACCCGGTCGGCGTCGCGGCCGAGCCGACCGGAGCCCCGAGGGAGCACTGATGAAGATCATCGTTGACCGTTCCAAGTGCACGGGTCTGGGCATCTGCGAGTCCCTGGCACCCGACGTGTTCGAAGTGAACGACGAGGGCGAACTCGTGCTGAAGACGCAGACCGTCCCTCCGGGGACCCTTTCCGACGTCGAGGAAGCCATCGCGGGCTGCCCGACCGAGGCACTCCGGCTGGAGCCCTGATGGGGACCCGCCGACTGGTCGTCGTCGGCGCGTCCCTGGCCGGGCTCCGGGCTGTCGAGGCCGCACGCAAAGGCGGCTTCGAGGGGCGCATCACCCTCGTCGGGGCCGAGCCGCACCTCCCGTACGACCGGCCCCCGCTCTCCAAGCAGTTCCTCGACGCGAACGGTGCGGACGTGCCACCGCCGACCTTCCGCACCGAGGAGGTGCTCCGCACCGACCTCGGCGCGGAACTCCTGCTCGGCGCCCCCGCCACGTGCCTGGACACCGCGGCCCGCACGGTCGTCGTCGGCGAGCGGCCCATCGGCTACGACGCCCTGGTCATCGCCACCGGCGCGATCGCCCGCCGGCTGCCCGGCACCGAGGGCCTGGCAGGCGTTCACACGCTGCGCACCCTGGACGACGCGACCGCCGTCCGACGTGCCCTCGACGCCGGGGCGCGGACCGTGGTGATCGGCGCCGGTTTCATCGGCGCCGAGACCGCGGCCGCCGCCAGGAAACGCGGGCTGGACGTCGTCGTGGTCGAGGCACAGGCGACGCCGCTGGTACGTGCTGTCGGCCAGGCCATGGGAGGCGCTCTCGCCTCCCTGCACCGGCGCCACGGCACCGATCTGCGGTGCGGGCTGAGCGTCACCGCGCTGGAGGGGGACGGCCGGGTCGAAAGGGTCCGGCTCTCCGACGGGAGCATGCTCGACGCCGACCTGGTCGTCGTCGGCGCCGGCGCGGTACCCGCCACCGACTGGCTGGTGGGTTCCGGCCTGACCCTGGACAACGGCGTGGTCTGCGACGAGACGCTCTTCACCGGAGCCGAAAGCGTGTATGCGGCGGGCGATGTCGCCCGCTGGCACAACCCTGTCTTCGACCGGCCCATGCGCCTGGAGCACTGGACCAGCGCGGCCGAACAGGGGGCCCTCGCCGCCCGCAACGCCCTGAACCCCGGGGCGGCGAAAGGCTACGCGACAGTGCCGTACTTCTGGTCCGACCAGTACGACACCCGTATCCAGTTCGTCGGCGTCCCCGACGCGGAGGAGATCGTCGTGACCGACGGCGACATCGAGCGCGACCACCAGGGCGTCGCCCTGTACCGCGCGGGGGACCGGCTGGTGGGGGCCCTGGCCGTCAACAGGCCCACCGAGATCATGAAATACCGGCGACTCGTCGCCCGGGGCGCCTCGTGGGAGGAAGGGCTCGCGTTCGCCCGGTCGCGGAGCAACTCCCGGCAGACCGCCGACGTATGAGAGGGAAGAAGATGGCAGACGGCCCGCTCGCGGGATGCAGGGTGCTGGAACTCGCGGGCATCGGCCCGGGCCCGTTCGCGGGCATGACCCTGGCGGACCTGGGCGCCGAGGTGGTCCGGGTCGACCGCCCAGGCGGCAGCGGGCTGTTCCCGGGCTTCGAGCACGTGGACGTCCTCAACCGGGGGAAGAAGTCGGTCCTGCTCGACCTGAAGCGACCGGACGCCGTGCGGGCCGTACTGGACATGGCGGCCCGGGCCGACGTCCTCATCGAGGGTTACCGTCCGGGAGTCGCCGAGCGGCTCGGTCTCGGCCCCGACGACTGCCTCGCCAGGAACCCGCGCCTGGTCTACGGCCGTATGACCGGCTGGGGCCAGGACGGGCCGCTGGCCCGACTGGCCGGGCACGACATCGGATACATCGCCCTGACGGGCGCCCTGCACGCCGTCGGCAGCGCCGGCGGCCCGCCGCAGATCCCGCTCAATCTCGTCGGCGACTTCGGTGGCGGCGGGACGTACCTCGTCATCGGAGTCCTGGCCGCCCTGCGTGAGGCCGAGCGCACCGGCCGGGGGCAGGTCGTGGACGCCGCCATCGTGGACGGCACGGCCCATCTGCTCGCCGGCACCCACATGATGCTGGCGACCGGAACGTGGCAGGACGAGCGCGGCGTGAACCTCCTGGACGGCGGAGCGCCGTTCTACGCGGTGTACGAGACCTCCGACGGCCGTCACATGGCGGTCGGCGCCCTGGAACCGAAGTTCTACGCGGAACTGCTCGCCGTTCTCGGACTCGACGAGGACCCCGCAGCCCAGCACGACCGCAGCGGTTGGCCGCGGCTGCGCGAGCGCCTCGCGGCGGCGTTCGCGAGCCGTACCCAGGACGAATGGGCCAAGGCGTTCTCCACGTCGGACGCGTGCGTGGCGCCGGTACTGAGCCTGCGCGAGGCGGCGGACCACCCGCACATCAGGGCCCGCGGCACACTCGTGGAACGCGACGGCGTCCTCCAGCCGGCGCCCGCACCCCGCTTCTCGGCGACGCCCACCGCTCTCGGCCCGCCCCCGCCGGTGCCGGGCCGGCACACCGCCGACGTCCTCGAGTCGTGGGAGGTCGAGGACGCCGAGGGCTTGCTGTCGTCGGGCGCCGCCGTGCAGGCCTGACCATTCGGCACGGTAATTCTCTAATTTACATTAGATTACGTTTTGGGGCGGGGAAGTCCCTGAGGCCCCTGCATGCGCCTCTCAGGCCGTTCGGCCCGCCGACGTGGCCGTCCGCCGGCCCCGGGAACCCCCTGACGGCCGCGTGCCGCCCTGTCCCTGCGTGTTGGGCACTTCCAGGCCGTGCCGCACCAGGGATTTCGCGGTGCGTACCACGACGTCCAGCGAGCCCTGGCGGGGATTCCACCACTCGTTCGCCCAGTTCAGGGCGCCCAGGACCAGCATGCGGGCGGCCCGGGGTTCGAGGTCGGCGCGGAGTTCACCCGCCTTCTGGGCGTCGTGAAGGAGCGTGCGCCAGATGTCTCCGTACTTGCGCTCCTCGGCGAGCTGCCGGGTCCGGATGTCCTCGGGGACCTGGCCCGCGTTGCGGATCGCGGCGGTGGCGAAGTCGGAGATGGCCAGCTGATAGCGCAGGTGTTCCTCCACGGCAGTGTCGATGCGGTCCATGGGGGTGGTGTCCGGCGGGAGCGCTTCGAGCGCCTCCGCCACATGCTCCCGCAGGCGGGCCACGCCGACCCACATGACCTCTTCGATTAGTACTTCCCGGGAGGAGAAGTAGTAGTAGATGGCGGGAGCCTGGATCTCCGCCTGTTCCGCCACGTCGCTCAGCCGTGTTCCGGCGTAACCCTTGCGGCTGAGGACGTGGGCCGCCGCGTCCAGGATGCGTTCGCGTGTGCGCGCCGACTTGGAGTCGGACGGATCGGCCGGCGGCTTACCCGCGGATTTTCTAGGCACGGGTCAACTATAGGTCGTCGACCAGTCGCCGGACGGCCTCCACCGTGCCGGCCGGGTCCGGCCCCACCGGGTCCAGGTTCAGGGTCGTCACGCCGGCCTCCCGGTACGCGTGGATCCGTTCCGCCACCAGACCCGGCGGACCGATCAGCGTGGTCCGGGCCAGCCATTCCCGGGGGACGGCGGCCTCGGCCTCCTTCTTCTTGCCGTCCAGATAGAGGTCCTGGATGAGCTCGGCCTCGGCCTCGAAGCCGTAGCGGCGGGCCAGGTCGTTGTAGAAGTTCTTGTCGCGGGATCCCATACCGCCGATGTACCGGGCGGCCGTCGGCCGTTCCAGGTCGAGCAGGTCGTCGACCGGGAGGTTCTCCCCGACGGCGACCGGGCCGCCGGCGACGATGTCGAGCGGCGGCAGTTCGGGGGAGCGGCGTGCGGTCCCCGCGGCGAGCGCGGGCCCGAAGACCTCCGCCGCCTTGTCCGGCATGAAGAACAACGGAAGCCAGCCGTCCGCCACTTCGGCCGTCGCGGTCACCGAACGCTCCATCAGGGAGGCCCAGTAGACGGGGATGTCGGCGCGGTACGGATGGTTGATCAGCCGCAGCGGCTTGCCGAGCCCGGTCCCGCGGTCGGCGGGCAGGGGCAGTTGGTAGACCCTGCCGTCATGGGTGAGGGGTTCCTGGCGCCGCCACGTCTTCCGGCAGATCTCGATCGTCTCGGTGATCCGCCGCATCGGCCGGTCGAACGGCACTCCGTGGAAGCCTTCGACGACCTGTGGCCCGGAAGCGCCGAGACCGAGGGCGAAACGGCCTCGGGAGAGGCTGTCCGCGGCGGCGGCGCTCATGGCCAGGAGGGCGGGGGTGCGACTGAAGACGTTGACGATGCCGGTGCCGATCCGGATCCGTTCGGTCGTCGCGGCGAGATAGCCGACGAGCGTCATGGCGTCGAAACCGTAGGCCTCGGGGACCCAAACGAGGTCCAGGCCCGCGGACTCCAGGTCGCGCACCAGGCCGGCGGTGGCCACCGGGTCGCCGGTGTATCGGGACAGCAGCATCGAGAGTTTCACGTGGTCCTCCGGTCGGTCGTGGACTGCGGTGGCCGGTTCACGTCAGACCGCCCCTGTCGACCAGCTGGGCGGCGATGACGTTGCGCTGGATCTCGTTGGTGCCCTCGCCGACGATCATCAGGGGGGCGTCTCGGAAGTAGCGCTCGACGTCGTACTCGGTGGAGTAGCCGTACCCCCCGTGGATCCGGACCGCGTCGAGCGCGATCTCCATAGCGGTCTCGGAGGCGAACAGCTTGGCCATGCCCGCCTCCATGTCGCACCGGTCCCCGGAGTCGTGGCGTTCCGCGGCGTACAGCACCAGCTGCCGTGCCGCGACGAGCTTCGTGGCCATGTCGGCGAGACGGTGGCCGACCGCCTGGTGCCGCCAGATCTGCTTGCCGAAGCTCTCGCGCTCTTGGGCGTAACGCAGGGCGTCGTCCAGGGCCGCCTGGCCGACGCCGAGTGCCCGCGCGGCGACCTGGATACGGCCCGTCTCCAGGCCCTTCATCATCTGTGCGAACCCGTGTCCTTCGACGCCGCCCAGGAGCGCGTCACCCGGCGCCCGGTAGCCGTCGAAGGAGAGTTCGCAGCTCTCGACGCCCTTGTAGCCCAGCTTGGGCAGGTCGCGGGAGACGGTGAGACCGGGGCCGTGCTCGACGAGCAGGATGCTGATGCCCTTGTGGCGGGGCGAGGCGTCCGGGTCCGTCTTGCACAGCAGCGCGATGAGTCCGGATCGGCGGGCGTTGCTGATCCACGTCTTGGCGCCGGAGACGACGTAGTCGCCGTCCGGCCGCCGACGGGCGACGGTGCCCATCGCCTGGAGATCGGAGCCGCCGCCCGGCTCGGTGAGCGCCATCGTGGCCCGTACTTCCCCCGTCGCCATCTTCGGCAGGTATCGGTTCTTCTGTTCCTCGGTGCCGAAGGCGAGGAGGAGCTTGGCGACGACCGTGTGGCCGCCCATCGCCCCGGCCAGGCTCATCCAGCCGCGGGCCAGCTGTTCGGTCACGCCGACATAGCAGGACGTGGACACCGGCGCCCCGCCGTAGGACTCCGGGACGGCCAGGCCGTAGATCCCGAGCGACTTCATCTGCTCGATCAGTTTCTCGGGATACTCGTTGGCGTGCTCCAGCTCCCGCACCACGGGCCGCACATCCCGGTCGACGAACTCCCTGACGACATCGACGACGTCCTGTTCCTCCTCGGACAGGGTGGGCATAGAGGTCTCCTCACTCGGCTACCGGACTCGCGTCGCTCGATTATAGTCTAATTTAGATTAGATAATGAGGGAGAGGGGACGAGGTGACCGCGAACATTTCGGCGGGTGCGCTCAGGGCACGTCTGTCGGTACCCGGCTCGGACGAGCACAAGATGGCGAAGGCCCTCGCGTCAGAAGCGGACGAGATCGTGCTCGACCTCGAGGACGCGGTCGCGGCCACGGCCAAGGCGGACGCACGGGAACGCGTCACGGCCTGGCTGGCCCGTGCGCCGGAGGCCGGTCCGCGGATCGCGGTCCGGGTGAACGCGCCCCGGACGCCGTGGTGTCACGAGGACGTCGTCGCGTGTGTGCAGCAGGGCGCGCGGGTGTCCGTGGTGCTGCCCAAGGTCGAGTCGGCCGGTGACCTCGCCTTCGTGGACCGGCTGCTGGCGGGCGCGGAGGCAGCCGCCGGGCGCGTCGATCCGGTCCCGGTACAGGCGCTGATCGAGACGGCGGCGGGACTGGCCAACCTGCGCGAGATCGTGACGGCGACGCCCCGTCTGACCACCCTGATCATCGGCTACGCCGACCTGGCCGCGTCGCTCGGGCGGGCCGCCGACGCGCCGGCGGAGACCTGGCTGCGCACGCAGGACAAGATCCTGACGGCGGCTCGCAGCGCGGGCCTCGCCGCCGTGGACGGTCCGTATCTCGGGGTGGCCGCCGACGAGGAGTTCGCCGGGCAGGTGCGCCGTGCCGCGCGTCTCGGCTTCGACGGCAAATGGGTCATCCATCCCCGTCAGATCGCGCAGGTCAACGAGGCGTTCACACCGTCGTCCGAGGAGGTGGCGAGGGCCCGAACGGTGCTGACCGCCCTGGAGCGGGGGCACGCGCGCGCCGAGGGCGCCGTCGTCCTGGACGGACGGATGGTCGACGAGGCCGTGGCGGTCGCGGCACGCCGGGTGCTCGCCCGGGCGGGAGGGCCGACAGCGTGAGCGCCGTTCCTGAAGGCCGGTCATCGACGGCCGACGAAGAGAGGGGCACGGGAGTGAGTGCGGCGATCCCGAAGGAGACGGCACGTACGGCAGAGGGGCCGTACTTCGACGAACTGGCCGTGGGGCAGGTGTTCGGCGGGGCGCCCGGGGTGACCCTGACCTCCGGTCACGCCGCCACCCACCAGTCGATCGTGGGGGACCGGCTCGCGCTCCCGCTGGACGAGGAGCTGAGCCGCGCCGTGACGGGCCAGGCCCCCCTCGCCCACCCCGCCCTGGTCTGGGACATGGCGATCGGCCAGTCCACGCTGGCCACCCATCATGTGAAGGCCAACCTCTTCTACCGCGGCCTGGTCCTGCGCCGCACCCCGCTCATCGGCGACACGCTGCGCACCTCCACGGAGGTCGTCGCCCTGCGTCGCAACAAGGACCGTCCCGGGCGCCGTCCCACTGGTCTGGCCGCCCTGCGGATCACCACCACCGACCAGCACGATCGCCCGGTACTGGATTTCTGGCGGTGCGCCATGCTGCCCCTGCGGGACCCGGACGCCGGTACCCGCCACGCGGCCGACCTCGACGCCGTGGGTGCCGAACCTGACCACGCGGCGCTCGCCGCGGTGGTGCGGGGATGGCGACTGGACCGGTTCGCTCGGCGCGTGGCCGGGCCCCGGTTCGCCGATCTGGCCGAGGGCATGGTCTGGGAGGTCGGCGGCGGGGACGTCGTGTCGGGCGCTCCCGAGTTGGCCCGGCTCACGCTCAACGTGGCCATGGTGCACCACGACCGGCATGCCGCGGGCGGGCGGCGGCTCGTCTACGGCGGCCACACGATCGGCGTGGCCCTCGCGCAGGCCGCCCGGGCCCTGCCGTCCATCGTCACCGTGGCGGGTTGGCACGGCTGTGACCACCTGGCTCCCGTCCATGAGGGCGACACCCTGTACAGCACCGTGGCCGTGGAGCGCCTGCGGTCGCTGGGCGAACACGGCGGGCTGGCGCACCTGCGCTCGCGGGTCCGCGCGGTCGGCGGCGACGAGCCCGCCCGCTCCGTCCTGGACTGGCGCTGTGCGGTCGTGCTCGCATGAGGGGTGGCGTCCCGCCAGGTGTCCGCCAGGTGGTGTAGCGGATCAAGGTGCCGGAATCCGCAGGTCATCTCCGCATCGGCGCGGCTCGAGACCGCCACACGGCGCTGACGGCAGGTCAGCCGCTGTGTGACCCGGAAGCCGTGTCCCTGCGGTGGCCGAACGCTGGCTTACCGGAACCCGCCGAGCATGGTCGCTCACGCCACGATGCAGGACGCGACCGCATGAGGAGCACCGTCACGCGGCCGACGTGAACCGCCGGACCCCGTCGACGCGTTGCGGGCTGACCGCTCCCAGCTGGGCCAGGACGTCCAGGTGGGCGTCGATCTCCAGCACCGCGGTCATCCGGTGCACCGGCGGGAGTTCGTCGAGCCCGCTCCGGCGACGGGTCCACGGCAGGGCGCGGGCCACCTCGTGGGCCGTGTCCGCGCCGGCCGCGACCTGCCGGAGGACCTCGTCCAGCCGCTCCTCGTGATGCGCGATCAGCTGGTCCACTCGGGTGTGGACGCTCCTGGTCACGGGGCCGTGGGCGGGCAGGAGCAGCGCGTCCGGCAGCTGTCGGGTCAAGCGCAGGGAGGCGAGATAGGACCGCAGCGGGTAGCGCTCGGGCGAGCGTTCGAAGCCCAGCGACGGAGTGATGTGCGGCAGCACGTGGTCACCGGAGAACAGCAGGCCGTCGGTCGGGTCCCCGACCACGACATGCCCCCGCGTGTGGCCGGGCGTGGCCCGTATGTCCAGGCGGCGGTGTGCGAGATCGATCCGCTCGCCGTCCCTCAGCCACTCGTCCGGAGGCCCGAACGGCATGTCCCGGTCGCTCTGTTCGACCGGTACGGCGGCGATCAGGGCCGCCAGTTCGGGGGCGCCGCACTCGCGCAGCAGCTTTACCTGGCGGGGCCATACCCCGTCCTCCAGATCGAAGCCCTCGATCGTGTGGCGCTCTTCCCAGCCGACCCGGACCCGGCTGCCGATCGACTCACGCAACGCCAGGGCCTGGGTGTAGTGGTCCCAGTGGGCGTGGGTCACGATGATCTGCCCGATGTCGTCCAGGCGGTGTCCGAGGCTCTGCACCGCCTCGACCAGTGCCTTCTCGGTGTCGGGCCCGGCCCAGCCCGAGTCGATCAGCACCAGGCCGTCGTCGTCCTCGATCAGATAGACGTTGACCGCCGCCAGCCCGTCCACCGGCAGGGCCAGAGGGATGCGGTGCACGTGGTCCACCACGGGGTGGGCACCGGGTTCGGTCCAGTCGTCGGGTTGTTCGAGCAGTGGGGGCGCCAAGGTGTGCTCCTGCAAGCTGACGGCGGAAGGTTTTTATCTATCGTATATTAAAATTCGCAGGTGGGTCAGGGCGCTCCAGCCGGCCGGGTGGGCAGCGGCGCGCCGGATGCGGGCGGGGCGGGACCAGTCATCGTGGCGCGGTGCGCCGTGCCGCTCCCTTGGTTGCCGTCCTCTTGAGCTCGTGCATCGCCCACGAGAGCGCCTTCGGGTCGCGGAGCGACTCGGCCTGCTCGAAGCCGATCAGAAGGTACATGCCGAGCGAGGCGAGTCGGTCGGCCTCTTCTGTGTCGACCAGAGCGGCGAACGCCTTCCGGACGAAGCTGTGCCGCTCCAGGTCGACGCTCTCCTGGATCCGGTGGACCGCCGGGTCGATCGTGCTCCACGCCCGGATCGCGGCTTCCGCGCCGTGCGGGAGTTCCATGGCCGCGTCGATGAGGACCTGGAGCTGGTCCAGCGGGTCCGGTTCGAGGCGGGCCAGCTCGACGAGCCGGTGGGTGCGCTCCCGGTGCCAGTGGTCCAGCAGCGCCTCCGTGAAGGCACCCCAGTTCGCGAAATGGTGATAGAAGGCGCCTGTCGTCACGCCCATCCGTTCGCACAGGGGGGCGAGCTTGAGTCCGCCGTAGCCCTGTGTGGCGAGGATGGCGAACGCGCAGTCGAAGTAGCGGGCGGCATCCTTGCGTGCGGGCATGCGCGGACTCCTGGTCGGGGGTGTGGGAAGTCATGGTAGGCGCCCCGCGGGCATGAGTTCGGTGCCGGGCTCTAGTCGCCATAAGAAGACTTATGTTACGTTCCCGAAACGCACCCCCTTCGAGACCGCGGCACGTGAGGTGCTGCCCGTCGGGGGCCCGTTTGGGTGTGAAATCTAATCAAACTTATATTTGAATCGCTCATCGGATTCGGGCGATCTTCCTCGCGGACGTCAGGAGGAACCGTGGGATTCAGGGACGCGGACGAGGTCAGGAAGTACATCGGCGGCATCTTCGAGGCGGCGTTCGCCGACGCGGAGATCGGGCCCAGGCTCCGGGACACCGCAATGGTGCTGCAGTTCGCCTTCACCGAGCCGGACACCGTCGTGGAAGTGGACACGACGGCGGGCACCGTCGGGGACGGCACCGGCGGTGCGCCCCCGCAGGCCGTGATGAGAATGGCGGCCGACGTCGGCAACGCCTACTGGCAGGGAAAGGTCAACCTCCCGCTGGCGATGGCCAAGAGCAGGATCAAGGTCGAGGGCAACGTGGCGAGCCTGCTCAAGCTGGCGCCGCTCGGCAAGAAGCTCTTCCCCCTCTATGTCGACAGCCTGCGCGGCGACGGCCGGGACGACCTCGTCCTCTGAGACCGCCCGGGCCAGCCACCCCACCCACGGAGGAAAGATGGCCATCCAGTCCACCGAAACCGCGTCACGGGCGTACGACCCCGTCAGCATCTCCCCGTTGTCCTTCTGGGCCGGCACCTGGGAGGAACGGGAGAAGGCGTTCCGCACGCTCCGCGACGAGCGCCCGGTCAGCTGGCACCCGCCCCTCGAAGGCGCCCTGATGCCCCCGGAGAACGACGGCGTGTGGGCCGTCACCCGGCACGAGCACATCGCCGAGGTCAGCAAGAACCCGGAGATCTACTCCTCGGCCCGCGGAGTGATGGTCGAGGAGATCCCCGAGGACATCCTTGAGGCGGCGTCCTCGTTCCTCGCCATGGACGCTCCACGCCACTTCCAGCTCAGGCGCCTGGTGAGCTCGGCGTTCACGCCCAAGCAGGTCGCGAGGATCCACGACCAGATCAGGCGCCAGGCCACGACGATCGTCGACGACCTCCTGACCACGCGGGAGGGCGACTTCGTCAGCCAGGTATCCAAGCGGCTGCCCATGTGGACCATCTACGAGATGATGGGCCTCCCCGAGGACCAGCGCGAACTGGCCGCCCACCACGCCGACGGCGTGGTCGCCTGGGCGGACGAGGACGTCGCCGCGGGGCGCGAACCGGGCGAGGTGCTCAACGAGGCCCTGGTCACCCTGTTGCAGATCGGCCTGGAACACGCCGAACGCCGCCGGGCGGAGCCGAAGGACGACCTGTGGACCAGCCTGGTCCAGGCCGAGGTGGACGGCCGGCGGCTGACCGACGACGAGATCGCCGCCTTTTTCGTGCTGCTGTCCGTCGCCGGCAACGACACCACCCGCAACACGATCAGTGTGACCGCCCGCGCCCTTCAGGACTTCCCCGACCAGAGGGCACTGCTGCTGGAGGACTTCGGGGGCCGGATCGCCCCGGCCGTCGAGGAGTTCGTCCGGTACGTCACCCCCGTCCAGACCTTCCGCCGTACCGCCACCCGCGACACCGTGCTGGGCGGGCAGGAGATCAGGGAGGGCGACTGGGTCCTGATGATGTACGCGTCCGGGAACCGGGACGAGCGCGTCTTCAAGGACCCGCACCTCCTCGACATACAGAGGCCGGCCAACAACCACTTGGCCTTCGGCGGCGGCGGTCCGCACTACTGCATGGGCAACTTCCTGGCGAAGATGCAGCTCACTGAGATCCTCGACCAGCTGCTGCACCGTGCGCCGACCCTTCGGGTGGGCGAGCCCGTGTACCTCGCCGGCAACTTCGTGCGTGCCGTCAAGAGCATGCCGTACACCCTCTGAGCGCGTTGAGAGGCAGTCAGATGTCGCAGTTCGCGGGAAAGCGTTACCTCGTCACCGGAGCCGCCTCCGGCATCGGTCACGAGGTCGCGGAGAAGCTGGTCGCCGCCGGCGCGGAGGTGTACAGCCTCGACCGTAACCAGCCCACGGCGAAGGTCCATGCCCACATCAAGGTCGATCTCTCCGGCCCCGCCTCCATCGACGAGGCGGTCGGCCGGCTCGACGGCACCTTCGACGGGCTGCTCAACATCGCCGGCATCCCCGGCACGGCTCCGGGCGACACCGTGTTCGCCGTGAACTTCCTGGCCGTACGGCACCTGACGGAGTCGCTGCTGGAGCGGCTGAAGCCGGGCGGCTGTGTCGTGATCGTGTCGTCGACCGCCGGCTTCGGCTGGCAGGAGCGACTCGGGGCCATCAGGGAACTGCTGGCCACCGACACCTTCGAAGAAGGCGCGCGATGGTTCGCCGACCATCCCCAGCAGGGCAACGCCTACAACTTCTCCAAGGAGGCGACGACCGTCTACACGATGGCGATGGCGCTCGCCCTGGGAGAGATGGGCCTGCGTATCAACGCCGTACTGCCGGGACCGGTCGAGACACCCATCCTGGCCGACTTCGAGCAGTCGATGGGCAAGGACCAGCTCGACGGTGTGAAGGCGCTGCTCGGCCGGCACGCCACACCGGACGACATCGCCGACGCCGTGCTGTTCCTGCTGACGGACCAGGCCCGCTGGATCAACGGTCACCCGCTGACCGTCGACGGCGGCATCACCGCCTCGGTCCTCTCCGGCAACGTCCCGGCGCCCCAGGTCTGAGGGGCGGACGGACATGGCCACCTCACCGAGCACCCGGGCCGCCCAGGAGGCGGCCGGACTCGACGCACTGATGGCGACCCTGCGGTCGGTCCACGCCGACGGCCGCACCCGGAGCCTGGAATGGCGCAAGCGGCAACTCGACGGCATCGCACGGCTCGTGGAGGAACGTGAGACGGAGATCGCCGAAGCCCTGGCCATGGACCTCGGGCGCGGCGCCGCCGAGTCCTGGCTGGGCGACATCACCTCCACCCGGGGAGAGGCGCTCTACGCACGCAGGCATCTGCGCTCGTGGATGAAGCGGAAGCGACAGCGCATGCCGCTGAGCCAGCAGCCGGCGTCGGGCTGGGTGCAGTACGAGCCGCTCGGGGTCGTGCTGGTCATCGGGCCCTGGAACTACCCGGTGTACCTGAGCCTGGGCCCGCTGGTCGCTGCGGTCGCCGCGGGCAACTGCGCCGTGCTCAAGCCGTCCGAGCTGGCCCCTGCCACCTCCGCGCTGCTGGCGCGGCTGGTTCCGCGGTACCTGGACCCCGAGGCGGTCAAGGTGGTCGAGGGGGACGCCATGGTGACCCAGGACCTGCTCGCCCTGGGCTTCGACCACGTACTGTTCACCGGCGGAACCGAGATCGGCAAGAAGATCATGGCCGGAGCGGCTCCGACGCTGACCCCGGTGACCCTCGAACTCGGCGGGAAAAGCCCGGCGATCGTCCTGGCCGACGCCGACCTCGACGTCGCCGCGCGCCGTATCGCGTGGGTCAAGCTGATGAACTCGGGACAGACCTGCATCGCACCGGACTACGTGCTCGTGGAGCGTACGGTCCGGGATGCTCTGGTCGACCGCGTCGTCGCGTCCATGAAGGCCTTCCGCGCCGACCAGGATGGCGGGATGCGCATCGTCAACGTGCGCCAGTTCGACCGGATCGCCGGTTACCTCGGCGCCACCGAAGGCTCGGTCGTGACCGGCGGTGGCACCGACCGCGCCGCGCTGACCGTCGAGCCCACGGTCGTCGTGGACCCGGCCCCCGACGAACCCCTCATGACCGAGGAGATCTTCGGACCCGTCCTGCCCGTGCTGACCGTCGACTCGGCCGACGAGGCCATTCGCTTCGTCACCCGTCGCCCGAAGCCGCTGGCCCTGTACGTCTTCACCAGAGGCAGGGCGGCACGCACCCGGCTCGTCGACGAGATCCCCGCCGGCGGCGCCGTCGTCAACCACGTCGCGATGCACTGCCTCGTCCCCTCCCTCCCGTTCGGCGGGGTCGGCGCCAGCGGTATCGGCGCGTACCACGGGGAGTGGGGCTTCCAGCGGCTCAGCCACCGCAAGGCCGTACTGGCCAAGACCTTCAGACCCGACCCCAGCGTGATGTACCCGCCGTACACCGAGAAGGCGCTGAGCATGATGCGCCGGATCCTCTGACCCGCAGCCGGACCGACACCCCAGTGAGGACGCCATGCCCAACCCAGCGCCAGACTCACCCATGTGGTACCCCGGAGCGCACCGTGGGGACAAGGAGACCAAGCCGGCGGTCGTCATGGCGGACACCGGCGAGGTCCTCACCTACGGCGAGCTCGACGACGCCGCCAACAGGATCGCGCGCGTGTTCGGGAGCCTCGGGCTCGCCCCGGGCGACCACGTGGCGATCTGCGCGGAGAACCGTGTCGACTATCTCGAGGTGGTGTGGGGCGCGCACTACGCAGGCCTCTACTACACGCTGATCAGCACCCACCTCACCCCGGACGAGGTGGCTCACATCGTCCGGGACTGCGAGGCCGGCGCCGTGGTCCTCTCCGCGACGACCGCGGCAGTCCACCTCGATGCGGTGCGGGCGGCCGTCCCCGGCGTCGCCGTTCTGACCCTCGACGCAACGCCTTACGACGGAGCCGAGGAACTGTCCGTCCTCATGAGCGGTCGGCCCGCCGAACCGCTCCCCGGCGCGGTCGAGGGCTCCGAAATGCTGTACTCCTCCGGTACGACGGGCAGGCCCAAGGGCATCAGGCCGACCTCGGTCGGCGCCCCGCTCGGCAGCACGCCCCCGATCCCCGCACCTGCCCTGGCCATGTTCCAGGTCGACGAGGACACCGTGTACCTCTCCCCGGCCCCGCTCTACCACGCGGCGCCGGCCAAATGGACCCGCAGCGTCACGGCCGTCGGCGGGACCGTGGTCCTCCTGCGGAAGTTCGACGCCGCCCTGGCCCTGGAGTCGATCGCGAAGCACCACGTCACGCACAGCCAGTGGGTGCCCACCATGTTCACCCGCCTGCTCCGGCTGCCCGAGGAGGTACGGCGCGGGTACGACCCGTCCTCCCACCGCTTCGCCATTCACGCGGCGGCGCCGTGCCCGCCGCAGGTGAAACGGGCCATGGTCGACTGGTGGGGGCCGATCCTCGTCGAGTACTACGGGGGCTCCGAAGGGCATGGCATGACCGTGTGCACCACCCCGGAGTGGCTGGAGCACCCGGGCACCGTCGGCCGGGCGGTGGTCGGCCGGGTGCACATCGTCGGCGCGGATGGAGAGGAGCTCGGCCCCGGCCAGGAGGGTGTCGTCTACTTCTCCGGCGGGCCGCCGTTCGAGTACTACAAGGACCCGGACAAGACCAGGTCGGCACAGCTGCCCGGCGGTCTGGCCACCATGGGCGACATCGGCAGGCTGGATGAGGACGGCTACCTCCATCTCACCGACCGGCTCAGCAACATGATCATCAGCGGCGGGGTGAACATCTACCCGCAGGAGATCGAGAGCCTGCTGGCGAGCCACCCCGACGTCGAGGACGTCGCGGTGATCGGCGTGCCGGACGAGGAGTTCGGCGAACAGGTCAAGGCCGTCGTCACACGGGTGCCGGGCCCCGACTCCGACGAGGTCGTGGCCGCACGGCTCATCGCTCACTGCCGAGACCACGCGGCGCACGTGAAGTGCCCACGCTCGGTGGACTTCCGGGCGGAACTGCCCCGGCACCCCAACGGCAAGCTCCTGAAGCGCCTGCTGAAGGACGAGTACTGGGCGGACCAGGCATCCCGACTGGTCTGAACCGCGCACTTCGTACGGGCCGGAAGCCTCCTGCGGCCACCTGTACCCATGTCTTCTAATCTATCCAAGATTCAAATCTACTGCCGGGAAGGGCCGCCGCCTGTGACCACCGAAGCCATTGTCTACGATGCGATCCGCACGCCGCGAGGCCGCGGCAAGAACACCGGCGCCCTGCACGGCACCAAACCGGTCTCCCTGGTCGTCGGGCTGATCGACGCCCTGCGCAAGCGCAACCCGACCCTGGACCTCGACCGTCTCAGCGACCTCGTCCTCGGCGTCGTCACGCCGGTCGGGGACCAGGGCGCGGACATCGCGCGCACCGCCGCCCTCGTGGCCGGACTGCCGGACACCGTGACCGGCGTCCAGCTGAACCGCTTCTGCGGCTCGGGCCTGGAGGCGGTCAACACGGCGGCGCAGAAGATCCGCTCCGGATGGGACGACCTGTTCCTCGCGGGCGGCGTGGAGTCCATGTCGCGGGTGGTGATGGGCTCGGACGGCGGAGCCCTCGCGGCCGACCCGGCCACCGCCTACGACCTGGGATTCGTGCCGCAGGGCGTCGCCGCCGACCTCCTCGCCACCATGGAGGGCTTCACTCGCGCGGATCTCGACCGGTACGCGGCGGGCTCGCACGAGCGAGCGGCACGCGCCTGGCAGGAGGGTCGGTTCACGGGCTCCGTGATCCCGGTGACCGACCAGAACGGCCTGGTCGTCCTCGACCGCGACGAACACCTGCGGCCCGAGACCACCACGGAGAGCCTGGGCCTGCTGCCGCCCGCCTTCGCCAAGGTGGGCGAGGCGGGCGGGTTCGACGAGGTCGCCCTGCAGAAGTACCACCACGTCGAGTCCGTCGACCACCGGCACACGGCCGGCAACTCCTCCGGCGTCGTGGACGGAGCTGCCCTGCTGCTCCTCGGCTCGGCGCAGGCTGGACATGACCTCGGGCTCACGCCCCGGGCCCGGATCACCGGTGCCGCGACCTCCGGGGCGGATCCCACGATCATGCTGACCGGCCCGATCCCGGCCACCCGCAGGCTGCTCGCCCGCGCCGGGCTGACGGTTGACGACATCGACCTGTTCGAGATGAACGAGGCCTTCGCCTCCGCGGTCCTGAAGTACGCGGGGGACCTGGGCGTGCCCATGGAGAAGCTCAACGTCAACGGCGGCGCCATCGCCCTGGGACACCCCCTCGGCGCTACCGGCGCCATGCTCGTGGGCACCGCCCTCGACGAGCTGGAACGCCGTGGCGCCCGGCGGGCTGTGATCACCCTGTGCGTCGCCGGCGGCATGGGCGTGGCGACCCTCGTCGAACGCGTCTGACGCGGTCCAACACGTCGTAGGGAAGAGGAAGACAAGAGATGAGCGAGCAGGACACCATTCACTGGTCCCGTGACGAGGACGGCGTCGTCGTACTGACCCTGGACGCCCCGGGCCAGTCGGCCAACACCATGAACGCCGCCTACGTCGCGTCCATGGGCCGGGCCGTCGACCGGCTGGAAACGGAGCGCGACACCATCACCGGAGTCGTGATCACCTCCGCCAAGAAGACCTTCTTCGCCGGCGGCGATCTGCACGACATCATGGCGGCGCGCCCCGAGGACGCGCAGTCGGTCCTCGACACCGCCACCCGGGTCAAGGACCAGCTGCGCAGGCTGGAACGGCTGGGCAGGCCCGTGGTCGCCGCCATCAACGGCAGCGCCCTCGGCGGCGGCCTGGAGATCGCCCTGGCCTGTCACCACCGTATTGCCGCGGACACCCCAGGCTGCCGGATCGGCCTGCCCGAAGTCACTCTCGGCCTGCTGCCCGGCGGTGGTGGCATCGTCCGTACGGTCCGCATGCTCGGCGTCCAGGAGGCGCTGCTCAAGGTGCTGCTCCAGGGGCAGAAGCACCGGCCGCAGGCGGCGGTGGCCATCGGCCTGGTGGACGAGGTCGTCGACACGGCCGCGGAACTCCTGCCCCGGGCCAAGGCGTGGCTCCGGGCGAACCCGGAGCCGGTGCAGCCCTGGGACACCAAGGGGCACCGCATCCCGGGCGGCACCCCGTCCACCCCCTCCTTCGCGGCTGTCCTGCCCGCCCTGCCCGCGAATCTGCGCAAGCAGCTCAAGGGCGCGCCCGTCCCCGCACCGCGGGCCATCCTGGCGGCGGCCGTCGAGGGCGCACAGGTGGACTTCGACACCGCACTGCGTATCGAGTCGCGCTACTTCATCGAGCTGGCGACCGGACAGACCGCCAAGAACATGATCCAGGCCTTCTTCTACGACCTTCAGCACATCCAGTCCGGCGGCTCCCGTCCCGAAGGCCACAAGAAGTCGGTCGCACACAAGGTCGGTGTCCTCGGCGCGGGCATGATGGGGGCGGGCATTGCCCACGTCTGCGCCCTGGCCGGACTGGAGGTCGTCCTCAAAGACGTGTCGGCCGAGGCCGCGGAGAAGGGCAGGGACCATTCGGCCGGGCTCCTCGCCAAGGCGGTACAGCGGGGCCGGATGACCCGGGCCGACGCCGACAGCGTCCTGGCAAGGATCACGGCCACCGCACTCCCCTCGGACCTGACCGGCTGCGACGTCGTCATCGAGGCGGTGTTCGAGAGTCAGGAGCTCAAGCACAAGGTGTTCGCCGAGATCGAGGAGATCGTGGCCCCCGACGCGCTGCTCGGCTCCAACACCTCCACCCTGCCGATCACCGGGCTGGCCGAAGGCGTCGAACGCCAGGCCGACTTCATCGGGCTGCACTTCTTCTCGCCGGTCGAGCGGATGCCGTTGCTGGAGATCATCCGGGGCGAGCGGACCAGCGACGCCACGCTGGCCCGTGCGATCGACCTCGCGGGCCAGATCGGCAAGACCCCGATCGTGGTCAACGACAGCCGGGGATTCTTCACCAGCCGGGTGATCGGGGCGTTCGTCAACGAGGCCGTGAGCATGGTGGGGGAGGGGCTGCCGCCCGCCTCCATCGAGCAGGCGGGCGCCCAGGCCGGGTATCCCGCGCCGCCTCTGCAACTGGTGGACGAACTCTCGTTGACCCTCTGGCTCAAGGTCCGGGAGGAGACGATCGAGGCCCTGGAGAAGGAGGGGCGGGACGCGCCCGTCTTCGGCGCGGACGAAGTCGTGCGCCGCATGGTGAGGGACTTCCACCGCGGAGGCAGGACAGCGGGGGCCGGCTTCTACGAATACGCCGAGGGCAGGCGCCTTCGGCTGTGGCCCGGCCTGGCGGAGCACTTCGGCTCCGGCCGGCACCGGATCCCCTTCGAGGACATGCGGGAACGGATGCTGTTCGCCGAGGCGTTGGAGGCTGCGCGGTGCTTCGACGAAGGAGTGATCCTCTCTGAAGCGGACGCCAACATCGGGTCTCTTCTGGGGATCGGTTTCCCGGCCTGGACCGGGGGCGTCGCGCAGTACGTCAAGGGCTACCCGGGAGGCGTGGCGGGCTTCGTGACGCGTGCCAGGGAACTGGCCGACCGCTACGGTGAGCGCTTCCTCCCGACGCCGTCCCTGGTGGCAAGGGCCGACGCGTCCGGCGACCGTGCGTGAAACGACAGCGGAACGGCTTGACTTGAGGCTGCCTGACCCGGCCGCCGTCCTTCGGTCGGCCGGACCGGCCGGAGCGAGGTCGTGAGCCGCGGCTACGTGCTCAGCGGGCGGAGGAGGACGGCGATCACCCGCGGGCGTCGGCGTCGAAGACCGATGCCCGCGGGGCGTCGATCACGTGGTGGAGGACCGCCGGATACGCGTGTGCCGCGTGCCGCCGGAGACGGTGCCGAGGGGCAGCCGACGGGTTCGGTGGTCTGCGGCCCGCCGTGAGGCCGTAGTCGAGGGCGTGACGGACGAGTGTGAGGTGTCGATCTCAGAGAACCCGCCGACCTCGCGGCTCAGCGCCTCCACCTCTGCCAGGGTGGTTGTCGACATGACGGCGCGAGCCAACTCCTTGCGTCCCAACGCCTCCAAGGCATGCTCGGCCCACTTGGCCACGCCTTCACTGCCGAGGACGCGGAACCGATCAGCTCAGTCCTGGAATGGCACCCCTCAGAGGCAACAGGCATGCTCGCGGCAGCCGCCCGAGGATCTTCGTGTGACAGTTCGTCATCGAGTCCGGGTCCTGCGGCCAACAGGCTTACCGTGGCGTTCACTTGGCCGCACGCTGCGAGTGTCAGCGAGTCGACGATCCTGAGCGAGCGGGGCGACCGTGACCAGTCGGCCGGGGTGACCAGGCGGTAATCGTCGTCGGCGATCCGCGCGGACGCCAGGTCGCGTCACTGCTCGTGCGGGTCGGGATCGTCGCCGTCGTACTCGACGACCAGGCGGGGCCCGCCGTGAACTCGCCGAGCTGACCGGCCGTTCGACGGGGCCGGTGACAACCTGACCGTCAAGCCGGTCAGCCGCCCCGAGGACGCCTCTGGCTTCGTCGTGCTGCCCCGCCGCTGGGTCGTCGAGGCCGCTCGCGTGGATGATGCACGCACACCGCCATGCCCGGGACTACGAACGGCTCGTCTGGGTCGTCATCACCCTCATGACCAGGCGTCTCGCACGGAAGAGGGCCACCCCCCCAGCTGGCCAAGGAAACCCACATCGGCCATGAGCGCCTGACAGGCGTGGTCACCGTTCTACGGTCAAGCGGACCCCCGCAGCCCGTGCTCCATCTGCTCTCTAGGCGGAGGCGGCAGCCACGAAGAACGGAATGGCGATGAGGAAGCGGTCGGCCTCGGCGCGTCGGTGCTGTTCGGCGAGCCACGCATCGGCCTGGTCACGGCCGACGGCACCGATCGTGCAGGCCGACTCGGCGAGCCCGGTGAGCAGCGGCAGCATCGCGGGATCGGTGAACACGTTGGTGTGCACCTCGACGGTGACGTCGTTGAAACCGCCGTCCAGGAGCAGGTTGCGGTACTGGCGGGCGGCGCGGGGCGTGCCCAGGAGGTCGGCGCGGGCGTGCACGATCGTGCGGGTGAGTGCCGCATCATCAGAGTCGACCATGATGGCGTCCCAGTCCTGCCCGACCAGGACGATCCTGCCGCCCGGGCAGAGGACGCGCCGCGCTTCCGCCACCGCGCGCCACGGCTCCTGAAGTGCGTGGAAGACCTTGTCGGCACGGTAGCCGCGCACACTCCCGTCGGCGAACGGCAGATCCTCCGCCCCCGCTTCCCGGAACTCGGCCGCCGGCCACCGTTTCCGGGCCTCGGCCAGCATCCACGGATCGGGATCCACGCCCGCCGCGTGGACGCCACGCTCGGCCAGTTCGGCGACGGCCCGCCCGGCACCGCAGCCGACGTCCACCACGGACGAGCCCGGGGCAAGAGACAGCAGTTCGTAGGAGCGGGCCCGCAGCAGTATGGCGCTCGGCATCTGGTCCATCGCGTCGAGGAGGGCCAGCATGGCCTCGGTGCGGCGGTGCTTTTCCACGAAAGGAGTCGTCACAGCCGTGGCCTCCTGCCTTTCCTTGTCCGTCATGGTTCGGTCAGCCCTTTGAGTTCTGGGTGGTCGGAAGGGGGGTAGGTCAGCTGTTCAGGAAGTCCAGGATGTGGTCGGCGACCGCCTTGGGCTGTTCGACATGCGGGAAGTGCCCCGCGCCGGGTATGACGATGCGTTCGAAGCCGTTCGTGAACAGGTCGGCCCATGCCGTCGCTCACCTCCACGGAAAAGCAGTTGTCGTCGGCCCCGTGGAGGTGCAGCGACGGGACGGTGATGGCGCCAGGCGTGCACTCAGTCTGTCCGGTGAGCCCAGGACAGTTGTGTACTGAACAGTCAGAAATCTAGGCGGTTCTGTACTGAGTTGTCAAGTGCGTCGGACGGTGGTGCCAGCGACCACGGCGACTACGGCGGGCGCGTTCGCGTGCCGGGGTCGGCCTTGACCGTGTCCTGCGCCGAGACCCCTCGCGAACAGGCAGGGAAGCCCATTGCCGTCAGCTCGGGCGGACCGTGTGGTCCTGCCCGGTCATGCAGCCCATCGCCTCAATCTCGACGTCGAACACGGGTGTGATGTCCAGCAGCAGGTCGGGGGTGAACCTCGCAGACCTGTGGCTGGCGCGGCTCGAACTGGAACTCCTGGGCGGTGACGAGCGGCCGGTGGCGCGGTGGTGGATGTGGGTCGGGGTGATCCTGCGCGTCAGTGGGGTGGTCGCCTGTGCCTGGTTGTGGTCCCGGGTACGGGGGCGTTCGCCACGTGGGGAGCAGGGTGTCGAGCTGACGCTCGCGCAGGATGGCGACGATCGGGCCGGTCGCCGACTCGTCGGCGCCCAGCGGGAGTACGTACTGCCGCCCGCATCCGTGGGGACGGCGCCCAGCTCTACGAGGGCACCGAGGCGGAGCCCTGGCACGACGTCCTGCAAACGCGGTCCGAGTTGGCGGAGCGGCGGCCGAAGTGCCAGTGTCTGCTTGCGGCGAGGCGTTCGGCGACTGACCGTGCAGTTCAGGCCCGCGACAGCGCGTATGCGGTGGAGCAACTCCACTGGATGCTGGCGCAGTTCTTCGGCCGGCCACCCGGACGACCGCCCGGCGGCGGGTAAGCCTGCGGGCTGTGTCTCCGTGGCGATCGGAGTGGGCCGGCCGCGTCAGATGTCTGTGCAACGAGGCGGCCGTGCCCTTGTCAGTGGTGGCGTGGGCGGGGCAGCAAGGCGAACGCGCTCTCCGCGATCGAGGTGAGGCGGTCGGGGCTGTGGCCGTATGCGCCTACGACGTCGCTGCCGCGGATGACGGTGAGCAGGAGGTAGGCGAGGTCGTCGGGGTCCGCGTCGGGGTCGATGTCGCCGTTGCGCTGCGCCGCTCGCACGCAGTCGGCCACGGCCGTCCGGACCACGGAGAAGCAGTCGTTGGCCAGGCGTCTGACCTCGGGGTCGGAGGTGCCGAGCTCCAGGGCCATTTTGGCGGCGAAGCAGGCTGCTGCCGCCCGGTCATCGGTGGGGGGTACGTCGGGGGTGAGTGGCACTCCGTGGACGGCGCGGAGCAGGTAGGCGTGCAGTCGTTCCAGGGCGCCCTCGTCCGGTCCGGCGAGGGCCTTCGGCGGACCCTGCTCCAGCCGGGTGAAGTAGCCGGTCATGGCCTGCATCAGCACGCCGTGTTTGTCGTCGAACGCGGCGTAGAGGCTGCCGCGGCCCAGGCCGGTGGCGGTGCTGATGTCGTCGACGCTGGTGCTGTTGTAGCCCGAGGTGCGGAACTGCCGCTCGGCGGCATGCAGGACGTGGTCGGGGTCGAAGCTTCGTGGCCGATGTGTTCGGCGGGTCTCGAATGGTGGTGCGGGGCGACATCGAAGAGGCGGCCTTCACCGCCCTGCCCGACGAGGTCGAGATACGGTACTCGACCGTGCCGATCGCGCTGGACCAGGACCTTGACGGGGTGGACGTCGAGATCCGCGACCTGACGACGGAGACGACGACCGTCGAACGGTTCGACCTGGTGGTCGGGGCGGACGGACTGCGCTCGACGGTGCGCCGGCTTGCGTTCGAGCCCGAGCAGAGCCCGATCCGTCGGCTGAACTACATGATCGCCGTGTACAGACTGCCCGAGCCGGTACCCGGCTACCGCCCACAGGACGGGCTGAGCATGACCGAGGCAGGCCGATCGGTGTGGGTGTTCCCGTTCGCCGACATTACGCCGTCGGTGCTGTTCTCGTACCGCACCGACGACGTGGACGCCGAGTTCACCCGGCCGGCCATCGACTCGCTGCGCGCCGCCTACGGCCCCGAGCCCACCGGCTCCACGCTCGGTTGGCTGCTCGACCAGTTCGAGAAGGCCCCGGACCACCTGTTCGACTCCGCCGAGCAGGTCCACCTCGACCACTGGCACCGCGGCCGAGTCGTGCTCGTCGGCGACGCCGCGTGGTCCCTGACCGTTTACTCCGCCATGGGGGCATCCACCGGCCTGGCCGGGGCGGACCTGCTCGGCACCATGCTGGAACGCCACCCGCACGACGTGCCACGAGCGCTGCAGGACTGGGAGGACCACCTGCGCCCGTTCATCGACCACCACCTCGGCAGCGCTGTGAGCCAGCGCAGTTTCTTCACCCCGGGCAACCGCGCCGAGTTGCTGCTTCGGTCCGTGATGATCCGCCTCGGCCGGCTGCCGATCGCCGGCCGGCTGCTCGCCAAGATGATGGCCAACAGGGCGCGGATGAAGAGTCTGGACATCGCCGCCGCTGCAGCGTGAGTGCCGTACGGTACGTCGGGCCCGCCGCGGACGCCGTGATCGCCCGCGAGTTCGTCGAATACGAGCGGGAGTCGCCTTTCGCAGACCGGCCCGCTCCCCCGGCGTCAGGTCCTGCTGGGTCGCACGATGCAGCAGGTGCCGCACTGGCTGCACGCGATCCCGGTCCTGCGGCGGGATCCGGCATGGCTGACCACCCCGCGACCGTCGGCCGAGACGACAAGTCGGGGTCGTGACCCGGTGGTGTGCACGCAGGAAGTGCCTTCCCCCCGCGAGACGACAGAAGCCTTGGACAAGCCCTGTCGTCCCAGGTCAGAAGGCACTTTCGCGGTGCCGCTCATGATCCGGACACGACCCCGGGTGAAACGCGCATGCCACGGCGTGTGCCCGTGGCCGTTGCCTCGCCGCCGGGCTCAGAACCCGGGGAAGACCCTGCGCAGGTCGTCGAGGGTGACGGTGTCGCCGGTGAGGGTCACGGAGGGCGGGGTGTGGGCGGGGGCGTGCCGGCCGGTGACGAGTCGCAGCCACCACTCGGCGGGGGCCGTCAGCACGGCGTCGGCGTTCTCGGGTTCGCCGGTGAGTGCGACCGTCTCGCCGACCGAGAGCCCGAAGGTGCGCTCGGGTGCGGTGGTGTGCACCGCGACGGCGACGGGGCGTTTCTCCAGGGCGTCCGCCTTGCCGAGGAAGCCCAGCATCATGCCGGCCTGGTCGAGGAGTGGCCCGGTCGCGGCGGACGCCAGGGTCGTCGACGGGTCGAAGGCTGCCTCGACGTCCCACGTGTGGTGGGTGAACTCACTGAGCCGGAGCCCCGCCGCGGTCGCGACGTCCACCGGCGCGGGCAGGAAGCCGAGGTCGATCCGGAGGTCGCGGCGGGCCCCCGCGTCGAGGCCCTCGTAGCGTTCGACCAGCGTCTGGTTGGCGGTGACGAAGCCTTCGGCGTGCTCGGCCGGGGTCATCGCGTCCCAGCGGGCCCACACCGACTTGTTGAAGTCGCCGTCGGGGGCACCCGTACCGTCCGTCGCGCCCTCCAGTGTGGCCAGGCCTATTTCGGCGCCGCTGCCCAGATGGCTGAGCACCTGGGAGACGTCCCACTCCGACGCGCCGGACGGGCGGGTGAGATCGGCCGCGGTGAGTCTGTGCACCACGGCGGCGAGGTGGTCGTGCCCGCTGCGCAGGGCGTCGATGATCCGGTCTGTGGCTTCGGTCATGTTCGTTTCCTCAATGAAGGCGATCTGATTCGGTGTTGTCGTCACATGGCTGCCGGTGTTACACGGCGGTCGGTGTCACAGGGCGGTCTGGAACGAGTGCTTGGAGAAGCCGACCGTGTGCCCCTCGACGGTGGTCCGCACCGGCCGGTCGGGGTGCGCGCCGGCGCCCAGGGTGATGAACAGCGGGATGTAGTGGTCGACGGTCGGATGGGCGTACGGCGCACCGGGCGCCCTCGTCCGGAACGCGGCGAGTTCGTCCACCACGCCGCGCGAGGGCGTCGGCGGCCCAGGCGTCGAAGTCGGCGGACCAGCCCGGGACTTGGCCTTCGAGCATCGTACGGGTGATGAGCGGCAGCCTGTGCGTCATAAGGCCGGAGCCGATCACCAGCACGCCCTCCTCGTCAACGGCCTCAGCCGCGCGCCGATGTCGAGGAGCCGGTCGGGATCCTGGGTGGGCATGCTGAGCTGTAGTACGGGATGTCGGCCAGCGGGTTCATGGACATCAGCGGCACCCAGGCCCCGTGGTCGAGTCCTCGGCCGGCGTGCTGGTGGACCGGTTCGCCGTCCGGCATGGTTCCGGCGAGAGGCTGCCGCGGTCCAGGTCGGTGGCGGCGCTGATGTCGTCGACGCTTGTGCCGTTGCAGTCCGGGAACTGCCGCTCGGCGGCATGGAGGACGTGGTCGCGGTCGAAGCTTCGAGGTCTCGCCATACAGCGAAGGTAAAGCCGCCTTGCCGTATTTGACAACTCAGTACAGAACCATCTAGGTTTCTGACTGTCCAGTCCACAACGGTCCTGGGCTCACCGGACAGGCTGCGTGCATGCCTGGCGCGATGGAGAGCAACCCATGCCTTTGAACTCATCCACGCCGCCCGGCGTGGCGACGCCTTCCAGGCCGGCAAGGCCCGGTCCGGTCCGGTCCTCGCCATCCTGGCGACGGCGAGTTTCATCGCCGTACTGGATCTGTACATCACGAACGTAGGGCTGTCCTACATCGGCCGTGGTGTCCACGAGTCCTCGCTGTCGAACCTGAGCTGGGTGCTCAGCGCGTACGCGATCACCTACGCCGCTTACTTGCTACTTGGTCCGGGCTTGCCGGACCAAGATGCCGCGAAGGCGGCTTGGAGGTTGAACTCATGACACGGATGACTCAGGCGGCCGACCGCGTCCGTCATCGGACGGTTCAGGCAGGCGGAGTGGAGGTTCCGATCCTTGAGGCCGGCAGCGGGCCGCTCGTCGTGTGCCTCCACGGGTTTCCCGACCATGCCGCCAGCTGGACAGGGATCCTTGAGCGCCTCGCGCAGGAAGGGTACTGGGCGGTCGCGCCCGCCCAGCGCGGATACTGGCCCGGCGGCGCGGCCCCCGACGGCTCCTACCGCATTACCTCGACCGGCCAGGACGTCCTGACCCTGATCGAAGCGCTCGGGCGTGAGCAGGCGGATCTCGTCGGCCACGACTTCGGAGCCGCGGCGGCGTACGCGGCAGCGACCCTCGACCCGAGGCGTGTCCGCAA
This sequence comes from Streptomyces sp. NPDC048420, assembly GCF_040651535.1. NCBI lineage: Bacteria > Bacillati > Actinomycetota > Actinomycetes > Kitasatosporales > Streptomycetaceae > Streptomyces > Streptomyces sp. NPDC048420. Next base: position 145,920 of record NZ_JBEZKG010000010.1, on the reverse strand, counting down.
GCTGGTCACCATGGCGGCCCCCCATGGCCGTCAAACGATGAACGCCTTGCTCACCGACGGTGACCAGCAGCGACGCAGCTGGTACATGTTCTTCTTCCAGACAGCCCTGGCGGAGGCGGCCATCGAGCTCGACAACTTCGCCTTCATCGACCGGCTCTGGCGGGAATGGTCGCCCGGCTATGAGCTGCCGGACGCGGAGCGCGCCGCGCTCAAGGAAACCCTGGGTGCTCCCGGAGTCCTGACCGAAATCCTGGGCTATTACCGCCAGTTGTTCACGCCGCCGCCCGCGGACCAGGCGGCCCAAGCCCTGGAAGCCCGGGCCTTCGGCGCCATCACCGTCCCGTCGCTCTACCTCCACGGGGCCGACGACAACTGCTTTTCCGTGGAGGTGAGCGACGGCATGGACGACCTGTTCACGAACGGCTTCGAACGCATCGTCATACCCGGCGCGGGGCACTTCCCGCATGTCGAACAGCCCGAGACGGTCGCCGACCACATCCTGGACTTTCTGAACAGCTGACCTATCCCCCTTCCGACCACCCAGAACTTGAAGGGTTGACCGAACCATGACGGACAAGGAAAGGCAGGAAGCCATGGTTGTGGCGACTGCTCCGTACGTGAGCGACGCACTGGCCGAGGGGACCGTCGACGCGGTGGTGATCGGCGGGGGTGCCGCGGGGCTGAACGGTGCACTGATCCTCGCCCGCTCCCGCCGCTCGGTCGTCGTGATCGACGGCGGTTCCCCGCGCAACGCGCCCGCGGAGGCCGTGCACGGCCTCCTCGCCCTGGACGGCACCCCGCCGTCCGAGATCCTTCGATTGGGCCGGGAGCAGGTGCGCCAGTACGGCGGACGCGTCGTGTTCGGCGAGGTGGTTTCGGCCGAGCCTGCCGCCCCGTCGGCGGACGGGGACCTGCGGTTTATCGTCACCCTGGCCGACGGCCGCAGCATCGCCGCTCGCCGCATCCTGGTGGCGACCGGTCTCACGGATGTGCTGCCGGAGGTGCCCGGGCTCGCCGAGCACTGGGGGGACAGTGTGGTGCACTGCCCGTACTGCCACGGCTGGGAGGTGCGCGATGAGCCCATCGGCGTCCTCGCCACCGGACCGGTCTCCATCGAGCACGCGTATCTGTTCCGTCAGCTGACCGAGGACCTGACCTACTTCACCCACGGCACCGACCTGGATGGGGACAGCCGCGCCCGCTTCGCCGCCCGTGGCATCCGCGTCGTCGACACCCCGGTCGCCGAGGTCGTCAACGGCGAGGACGGTGCCCTGGCCGGGGTGCGCCTGGCCGACGGCCAGGTCGTGGCCCGCCGCGTCGTCGCGGTCGCCGCGCAGTTGCAGGCCCGCACTCAGGGCCTGGAAGGTCTGGGCCTGCCGGTGCAGGACCTGCCGAAGGGCCGCGGTTTCGCCTCCGGCCCGGCCGGCGCCACCGAGGTGCCGGGTGTGTGGGTGGCCGGCAACGCCACCGATCTGGTCGCCCAGGTCGGGGCCTCCGCAGCGGCCGGCGTACTGGCCGGCGCCGACATCAACAGGATGCTGGCCATCGCGGACACCGACGCCGCCCTCCAGGAGATCGCCGAGGCAAGCCCCACAGCGGCCACTCGATGATCTCGAAGCCCTGAGATCTTAGGGCTTCACCCGCTCGCCTCACCTTCACCGGTGAGGAAACCGATCCGTTTTCCCGTCTGGAAACTGATCAGTTTCTAGACGGTTCTCAATCGTGCCCACATCCTCGGCTTCCTGAACGGCCGACCCACCCACCCCCCCACCCCCCCCACCAGATGGAGGACACAACAATGACGGACCGCAATCCCATTCTGATCACCGGCGCCGGCGGCCAAATCGGTGGCGTGAGCAGGCTGATGGTCGACATGCTGCTCGAACAGGGCCACCCGGTGCGCGCGTTCGTGCGACGGGACGACGAACGCGCGCAGTCGCTGCGCGAGGCCGGGGCCGAGGTCTTCGTCGGCGACCTGCTCAAATTCGCGGACGTGGCCGCCGCGCTGAAGGGTGTCAAGCGCATCTACTTCAGCATGAGCCTGTCGCCGTACTACGCCGATGCCCTCACCCTGATGGCCGCGGCGGCGCGAGACCAGGGCGACATCGAGGCCTTCGTGCACATGTCCGACTACGAGCAGGTGTACATGACGCTCGAGAAGATGACCACACCGGATGAGGAGCGGCGTTCCTGGCTCGGCGGACTGGCCACGGACTGGTCACCGCAGCAGCGGGCGCACTGGGTCTGCGAGCAGGTGCTGGACTGGTCCGGCCTCCCGACCGTCAACGTACGGGCGACCCTGTTCGTCGAGAACGCCATGATCACCTGGATGCAACAGGGCCCGCTGAGCAACGGTGAACTGCGCCTGCCCTTCGGCAACCAGCGGCTCGCGCCCATCGCCGCTCACGACGTGGCAGAGGTGTGCGTGAAGGTGCTGGTCGACCCCGCGCCGCACATCTCGAAGTCCTACGAGCTCACCGGTCCGGAGCTGAAGGACATGCATGGGTTCGCTGAGGACTACGCAGCCGCGCTGGGACGCCAGGTCACCTACATCCCCGAGGAATTGGAGGCCTGGCACGAGGCCTTCGTGGACGAGACCTTCCTGCGGGAAACCCTGGGCGACTCTGCGGCCCAGCACGTGGCGGAGCACATGAAGACCCTGACCAGGCTGGTCGCCGGCGGGCGGTACGACGTCGTCACCGACCAACTGGAAACCCTGCTCGGGCGCCCGCCGCGGACCATGCGGTGGGCGCTGCAGAACAATGCTCACATGCGCGAGCTGGCGGTTGCCCCGAACCACTGAGCGCTCAGCGGTTGCCCCGAACCACTGAGTGCTCCGGAGCAGGACACGAGGTGGGGCGGGGCCCGCGTGAGGCAGCGGCCGCCGGGGCGTGATACGGGGGCTTCGGCTCGGCGTGACAAAATGGGAGGCCGTTCGTCCGTCCCTTCGATGCTGCGAGGTTCTCCGTGAGCAAGCCCGTGGGCCGCGAGCCGCTGCGCCGCAATTCGCGGTCCAACCGGGCGCGCATCCTGGCCACGGCCCGTGAGGAGCTGGGGCGGAACCCCGATGTCACGCTGGAGGAGCTGGCGCGGGCCGCCGGGGTCGTCCGGCGCACCCTCTACGGGCACTTCCCGGGGCGGGCGGCGCTGCTGGAGGCGCTCGCCGAGGAAGCCGCCGAGACGTTTCGGAACGCGGTGGAGGCCGGGCCGGAGCCGGGGGAGTCGGCCGAGCGGGCGTTGGCGTGGTTCGTACTCCGGATGTGGCGCGTGGGCGACCGCTACCGCATGCTGGTGGCGCTCACCCGGCGCGACCTCGGCGCCGAGCGCTTCGCCGAGGTGCTCGCGCCCGCCCGGGAGGCCGTCACCGGGATCCTGGAGCGCGGGCAGCGGGACGGCGTCTTCCACTCCCATCTGCCGCCGCCCGTGCAGAGCGCAGGCCTGATGGCGTTGATCGTGGCTCTGGTGGAGTCCGTCAACACCGGCGCGCTGGAGGACGACGGGCACCGGATCGCCACGGCCACCCTCATCGCGGCCGGCGTACCGGAGGATCGGGCGAGCGCGGTGGTCGATGAGGTTGCGTCGGCGATGCCTACGGCTCTTCCGGCCCACGGCACCTGATTTCTCTCCGGCCGCCCCGTTCGCCGAGGTGTCCCGGGCGTCGTCGCGGCGGAAGGTGCCCGACTTGCCGGAGAAGTGGGCGGTGAGGCCCTGCTCCGTGGTGTGACCGAGCGCAGTCGGAGGCCGTCGTAGATGTTCCGCGGCGCGATCGGCTCGGCGAAGACCTGACCGAGCAACGTCTCACCGGCCTCGGGCCGGGCGACGCGGCCCGCGACCTTGAAGTCCTTGAAGATGACGCGGTGGCCGGAGGCCGCCGAGACGGTCTCGTCGCGGTGACCTCGAAGCCGAGGGTGGTCAGGACGAGGGCGCGGATCCGGTCGGAACCGTAGCCCCGGGTCAGTTCCAGGCCCAGAGCGTCGGACAGGTCCGCGTACGACAGGAAGACGGTCGCCTACGCCGAGCGTGCCCCGGCCTCGCTGTCGTCGTCCGATTTCGTCAACCCGTCCATCCGCAGGGCGAGTTCGCTCACCGGCAGCCGGCGGTCGGAGTCGTCGGCGGGTTCGTGCGAGTACGAGTACGGAAACTCGCACTCCTGGTCATAGGCGCGCTCTGGGCGGGGGCGGTAGCTCGGCCCTCCTCCAAAGGGTTTCAGGGGAAAGGGAGTTGGGGGCGGACATGTGTGACTGGGAGTGGAGTACGGCCACGGGTTTCAGACGGGACTCGGGGGCGACCCGGACTTCCGTACCTGATCGACCTTCGCGGCGGCGGTGTCCGGGGCGACTCCGGCGGCGATGAGGGTGGCGGTGGCGGCGCCGGTGCCGGTGCCGTCGTCGGACCACAGGCCGCAGTCGGCGCAGTCGAGCAGGGCCAGCAGTTGGGCCTCGATGGCTCGGCCGAGCGGGTTGGGCGGGACGGTGGTCTGGAAGACGCCCTGTCGGCGGCCGTGGGCTAAGACCCTGGCGGCCATGGAGCGGGCGGGGGTCAGCAGTTCGTCGACGCGTGCGCGTGCGAGGTCATGGCCGCGGGCCAGCCGGATGAGGGCGCGGTAGCGGTCGCCGACGGGCCACACCATGAGGACGAATCGCGCCAGGTCCGCGACGGCGTCGGGGGTCGGGGCCGGGGCGCCCGCGACGGCGCGCCGGATCGCCTCCGCGGCCTCGGCGGCCAGGCCCTCGACGAGCGCGGCCCGGCAGGCGAAGTGGACGTACACAGTGCGCCGGGCCACACCGGCGGCACCGGCGATGTCCTCCAGGCTGCTGTCGGGGTCGCGGGTCAGTTCCCGCCGAGCCGCGTCGAGGATCCGGGCACGGGTGGCCCGCGCGTCCCGACGCTGTGCCGGAGGGGGCGTTGTCTCGTGGGGCCGGGCCGGAGACCGTCTCGGCCTCGTCGTCGGTGTTCGTGCTGGTCGGCTGGTCACGTCGGTACCTCGAGGGCGGGTGGGAGGAGAGAGCCATCGCGATAGTTGCACATCAAGGGGCAATAAACTAGTGTGCACATCGATGGGCAATTAAGTGCTTCCGCTCATCCGCCCGTCCCTCTCAGGAGCTACCGATGCCCTTCCTTGCAAACACCCCCGTGGAGAAAATGACCGGGCCGTACGCGCGGCGCTGGTGGGCGCTGCTCGTGCTGTGCCTGAGCCTGCTGATCACGGTGATGGCGAACACGTCGCTGATCGTCGCCGCCCCCGACATGACCACCGACCTGGGCCTGAGCAGCAGTGATCTGCAGTGGGTCGTCGACAGCTACACCGTTCCGTACGCGGCGCTGATGCTGGTGCTGGGCGCGATCGGCGACAAGTACAGCCGGCGCGGCGCGCTGGTGCTGGGTCTGCTGCTCTTCGCCGCCGGTTCGGTGATGGGGAGCATGGTCGACGAGACCTCGCTGGTCATCGTGGCCCGCGCGATCATGGGTGTCGGTGCCGCGGTCGTGATGCCGGCCACCCTGTCCCTGGTGGTCGCGACCTTCCCCCGCAGCGAGCGGACCAAGGCCATCACCGCCTGGGCCGCGACCTCCGGCCTTGCGGTCGCCGTCGGCCCGCTGGTCTCCGGCTGGCTGCTCGAGGACCACGCCTGGGGCTCGACTTTCCTGATCAACGTGCCGATCGCCCTCCTCGGCGTGTTCGGCGCGCTCGCCCTGGTACCGCCGTCCAAGGCGCAGGGCATGGGCCGGATCGACTACGTCGGTGGTCTGCTGTCGATCGTCACGGTCGGCTCCCTGATCTACGCCGCCATCGAGGGCCCGCACTCCGGCTGGGGCGTCGGCCCCGTCACCGCCGCCGTGGTCGCCGGTGCCGGTCTGGCCGTCTTCGTCGCCTGGGAGCTGCGGCACCCGCAGCCGATGCTGAACGTCCGAAAGTTCGCGCTGCGTCCCTTCAGCGGCTCGATGCTCGCGGTGATGTTCTTCTTCTTCGGCATGTTCGCCGTGATCTACTACGTGACGCAGTTCCTGCAGTTCGTTCTCGGCTACGGCTCCCTGGACACGGGCGTACGGCTGCTGCCGCTGGCCGGTGCGGTCTTCCTCGGGTCCGCGCTGACCGGGGTGCTCACCCCGAAGCTGGGCGTGAAGCCGATGGTGGTGACCGGCCTGGCCATCGGCACGGCGGGCATGTTCCTGCTCACCCAGATCGACAAGGGCTCGACGTACGGGGACCTCCTGGCACCGATGATGATGCTGGGCCTCGCGCTCGGACTGGCCATCTCCCCGGCGACCGACACGATCATGGGCTCCTTCCCCGAGTCCGAGCTGGGCGTCGCCGGCGGTGTCAACGACACCGCGCTGGAGCTGGGCGGGGCGCTGGGCATCGCGGTGCTGGGCTCGCTGCTGGGCACGGCCTACCGCGACGAGCTGACCGACCTGGTGGGCAACCGGCTCCCGGCGGAGGCGATGGAGACCGCCAAGGACTCCGTCGGCGCCGGCCTGGCCGTCGCACAGCGGGTCGGGCAGGATCCCTCCGCCGGACCCCAGCAGGCCCAGGCCGCCGTGGACGCCGTCCACGAGGCCTTCGCCCACGGAGTCGCCCAGACCAGCCTCATCGGCGGGATCATCATGGCCGCCGGAACACTGATCGTCCTCGCCATCATGCCGGGCCGGCGCGGCTTCGCGAAGCACAACGCCGAGCCGGGAGCCGGGACGACGGCGAACGAGACGGCGACTGTGCGGGAGCACACCGGGTCCACCCGCTAGACCGCCGGCGGGACGTCCACTGGATCACCGGGGACGCGCCCGCCGGCTCGCCTGGCACCGCCTCCGCCGGATCGCCCGCCGGGTGCGTCGGGCAGGAGCCCGGCGGCGCAAGACGCGCAGGGCGTGGTCCACGGTCCACAGCCACGCGGATCCTCTGCCGGAACACCTCACCGTCCTTGGCCTCCGGGCCGCCCCGGGGCTCTCCTCCGGGGCGGCCCGGAGGCCAAGGGTCGTGAGGTGACAGCGGCGGTCGCCGCAGACGCCGCCCTGCGACGACGGTCATGCTCGATGCGACCGTCGTGAACATCGCGCTGCCCGAGGCGCCAGCGTATGCACCTCACGACTCGCTCACGTCCAGGCACGGCAGGAGACACGGTGCGGGATGCCGTGCGTGGTCCTCTGGTCGCCGATCGTCCCAAAGACGGACGCCGGCTCCGCTACGGCTACTTCACCCACGGGACCATGCATTGTTTGAGGTCTGCGATGTGGTGCTCTGGATGCACCATCGCACCGATCATCAACAGAGAAGCTGCACTTGGACCCTGAAGTCCGTCGGTTGCACACGCGGAAGCTCGCTGCCTGAAGACAGATGACCCCCTGCTCCCAGCGAAAACACCCCGTGACCTGCGGTGTACCAAGGTGCCAACTACCGATGCTGGTCACATGAAAATCACTGTCCGATTGTCGTAACGCAGTGATAGAGATCCAGGGTGACAACGACACTCGAGTTCCCCGCTCTGCTGCGCCTGATCGACGAACGGTCGACTGCCTTCCGTGCCGCGGTCGCCTCCGCGCCCAGCCTTGATGTACAAGTGCCGACCTGTCCCGAGTGGACGCTGTTCGATCTGGCGCAGCACATCGGTGAGGGGCGCCGCGACTGGGCCGTCACCGTGGCCGCAGGCCCTGCTCCGGCCAAGTCCGCAGCGGAGGGCGCCCCGGCTGCGCCTCGGGAACGCGAGGCCCTGCTGGCCTGGTTGGCGGAGTCCACGGAGCAACTGCTGGACGCGTTGCGCGAGGCCGGCCCGGATCGCGGTTGCTGGACGTGGTGGGGGGAGTCGCAGTCGCCGCCGACCTCCGGTGCCGTGGCTCGGCACCAGCTCCAGCAGATGGCGGTGCACACGTACGACGCCCAGATCACCGTAGGTGCCCCGCAGCCGCTGCCGGACGAGGTGGCGCTCGACGGTGTCGACGAGTTCCTGTCCACCTGCGTCGCAACGACAAGTGCCTGGCCGCACAAGCCCGCTGCGATCGACTTCCACGCCTCCGAGGGCCGCTCCTGGCGCCTCTCGCTCTCCGCCGACGGCGCACGGACCGTCCGCCTCCCCGGGCCCGGCACCATGCCGGCCACAACTGCCGGCCAGGACACGGACGCGGCCACCCTCTCCATTTGGGGCACGGCCGGCGAGCTGGTCTTCATCCTGTATGACCGTATCCCGTTCACCTCCTTGCGGCTCGACGGCGACCCACGTCCCTTCGAGCAGCTCAGCGCCTGGGACCCGGATGAGTAGGACGTGAGCGTGTGTCGGTTCGGCGGGGGTATTCGCTTCGCACTGCACCCGTCGGGCCGGCTCCCGGCCAATCGGAGGAGAGGTAGCGCATGTCCGCGTCCCTCGTGGAAACGGTCGATATCGAGGCTCCCGTCACTGTCGCCTGGGCCCTGTGGAGCGATGTGACCCGGTGGCCGTCCTTCCTGAGCCATGTGCGTCTGGTGGAGCAGCTGGACGAGCGCCGCTTCGCCTGGCAGCTTCAACTGCCCGGCGCCGACAAGAACTTCGTCGCCGAGCTCACCGAGGTCATCCCGGAGGACCGCATCGCGTGGCACACCGTGGAGGGGGTGCATCACGCAGGGGTGGTCACCTTCCACCGGCTCGGCGACACCACGAGCCGGGTGACCCTGCAGATCGAGTACGACCCGAAGGGGTTCGTCGAGCACCTCGGCGCGCTGACCAACCTGGACTCGACCCTGGCCAACTACGACCTCGGCGAGTTCCAGAAGCTGGCCGAGGCGGCGGCGTCCTGAGCCGGCACCGACCTGGTTTTTGAACGCGTTCAGTTTCGGACGTACGCTGCTGCCGTGAGCGACAGAGCCGCCCAACTAAGGGGCATCCGCGCATGGCTGGTCTTCTTCGTCGTCTGCCTGGTGCTCAGCGGTGCCACGGCCTTCCCCCTGGTCCACGAACTGCGCTGGACCGAGGACCTGTTGCGGCACCTGCCCACGCCGGACGCCCTCATGGACTGGATCGTGCGCGTCCGGCGCGGGCTCGACACCGCCGACTCCGACTACCCCTTCCTCCTCTACGGCACGGACTGGCTGGCGTTCGCGCACCTGGTCATCGCGGTCGCCTTCTACGGCCCCTACCGCGACCCGGTCCGCAACATCTGGGTCGTCGAGTTCGGGATGATCGCCTGCGCCGGGATCATTCCGCTCGCGCTGATCTGCGGCCCGATCCGGGGCATCCCCTTCTGGTGGAGCGTGATCGACATGGCGTTCGGGGTGCTCGGGGTCGTCCCGCTGTACGTCGTACGGAAGAAGATCAAGCGGCTGGAGGCGCTCACCCCGCCGAACCCCCGAGCGCTGCCCGCTACTTGAGCGCGGCCGTGATGACACGGACCACGACCGGGTTCGCGTCCGCGCTCTTCGCGTCCGTGGAGTTGACCGAGTAGACGAGGGTGCGGCTCAGGTCGCGGGTGGCGGCGATCGCCGAGTTGTAGCCGTACCGGCCACCGGACTTGACCCAGTAGACCTTCCCGTCGGACTCGAAGCGCTGGAGGCCGCCCGCGCTGTAGCTCGCGCCGGTGATGCCGGACGGGACCGAGAACACCTCCCTCATCAGCGACCGCGGGACGATCCGGCCCCGGAACAGGGCGGTGAGCAGGCGCTCCAGGTCCGCGGTGGTGGAGATCATGTCCCCGGCCGCGAACCGGTCCGCCTGGTTCCACTCCGTGACGTCCAGGAACTCCGTCGTCCCGTCGGCCCGCCGCACCGCCTGGTAGCCCCGGTTGTGCGGGCCGCGGATGCGCGGGTCCGTGCCCGGGAAGTACGTGTCCCGCATCCCGGCCGGCGCGAGCACCAGCCGGGCGGCCTCGGAGGCGTACGGCCGCCCGGTCACCTTCTCGATCAGCAGGCCGAGGAACGTGTAGCTGATGTTGGCGTAGTCCTGCTGCCTGCCCGGACAGAACTTCGGCTCCTTCGCGCCCGCCGACGCGGCGACCCTCTGCGGGGTGAGCGTGTCGAAGCGGTGGGCGTACACCTCCTCGAAGGTGGTACCGAGGCCGTCGCCCGCCGGGATGCCGCTGGTGTGGTTCAGCAGCTGCCGGATGCTGATCGGCCGGAACTGCCTGCCGAGGAGGCCGGGCAGGTGGTGCTGGACGGGCGTGTCCAGGTCGAGGCGCCCCGCCGCGGCCAGCCGCAGTACGGTCGCCGCCGTCACCACCTTCGTCGTCGAACCGGCCCGGAAGCGCGCGTGCGGGTCGGCGGGCCGGCCGCTCTCCAGGTCGTGCACGCCCGAACTGCCCCGCCACCTGCCGTCGGAGCCGCCGACGCGGACCAGGGCCGCGGTGGCGTCCGCGTCGGGGAGCCCCGCGAGCGCCGCGCGCAGCGCCTCGGCGTCCGGCCCGCAGGTGCCGCTCGCGGTCGCCGACGAGGTCGGCAGTCCGGCGGTCAGGGGCACGGCGAGGGCGCCGGCGAGGATGCTTCTGCGACGTAGGTCACGCATGGGTCGGCTCCTGGGGATGTGGGATCTGTGTGATCATCCTGCGGGGCCGTCGAGGTGGCGGGATCGTCGCCGAGAAGGGTCCGGACCCTGGTGGAACCCTGATCAACTCTCGCCTGCGATAAGGGAGTTGTCGGGGAAAACCCCCTAGGGGAGAAAAAGTGTTATCGCGGAGCCCTTCACTCCGTCTCCACGTACGAACAGGCACGAAGGGGCAGCGGCAAGGGACACCGGCCGGAAAGGACGACGTGGACACGCGGCAGTGGCGCGACACCATCGCGGCGGCGCAGGACGGCGACCGCCGGGCGCTGGACGAACTCGTCGAGGGCTGGCTGCCGCTGGTGTACAACATCGTCGGCCGGGCCCTGAACGGCCACGCCGACGTCGACGACGTCGTCCAGGAGACCATGCTGCGGGCCGTCGGCAACCTCGGCAGCCTGCGTGACCCGGACAGCTTCCGGTCCTGGCTGGTCGCCATCGCCATGCGCCAGATCCGCGACCGGGCCCGCCGCCGGACCTCCGCGCCGTTGGACGAGTCGGCCGCGCGCGAGGCCTCCGACTTCGCCGAACTCACCGTATTGCGGCTCCAGTTGGAGGGGCAGCGGCGCGAGGTCGCGGAGGCGGTGCGCTGGCTCGACGACGAGGACCGGCAACTGCTCTCCCTGTGGTGGCTGGAGGTCGCGGGTGAGCTCACCCGGCGGGAACTGGCCGCCGCCGTGGGCATCAGCCGGCAACATGCCGCCGTACGTGTGCAGCGGATGAAGGAGCGCCTGGAGACCTCCCGGGGCATCGTCCGCGCCCTCGACGGCGCCTGCCCCGACCTGCGTGAACTCACCGGACGCTGGGACGGCCGTCCCGACTCGGTCTGGCGCAAGCGGCTCGCCCGGCACATCCGCGGCTGCGGCTACTGCGGCGACACCCGCGAGTCCGTCGTACCGGCGGAGCGGCTCCTCGTCGGGATCGCGCTGGTGCCCGTCCCGGTGGGCTTCACCTTGTCGCTGGCCCTGGGGAGCAAGACGGCCGCGGCGGCCACGGTCGCCTCCGTGAGCTGGTCCGCCAAGCTGATGGGCGCCCTCACCCAGCCCGTCGTCGCGGCCACCGCGGGTGCGACGATCGTCGCGGGCGGGGCGTACGTCGTCACCCAGGCCCCGGACGCCCCGGCGCCGCGCGTGACGGTCTCGCCCACGGCGGCGAGCACCCATCGCGCGCCGTCCGTCGCGGCCACCCCGCCGGCCTCGCCGTCGCCGTCCCCTTCGCCCTCGGTCACACCCACGAAGAGCGCCCTCTACGGCAGTGTCGTCGACGCCGTCGACCGGGCACCGGACCCCGACACCCCGCCCGGCGCCCTGCCCCACCGGCCCGAGACCGGCATCACCAGCACCGGGGGCGCGCACGCCGTCCTGAACCATCGCGGGGACGCCGTCACGCTCACCGGCAAGGGCTATGTCCTCGTCCGCTGGCAGATCTCGCCGCAGTACCGGGCCGGCAGCCTGGTCCCGCCGTCCTGGACCGGCCTCAAGGGCAGGCTCTTCCACGTGGCCTCGGGCGGCGGCCGCCGCATGGACGACCCCGTCAGCGCCACGGACAGCACCGCGACCGGCATGGGCGACTCCACCGTCGGCTACGCGGTCCTGCCCGCCGGCACCCAGCAGATGTGGCAGAACGAGTACTTCTACGTCGACGGCAGCGTCACCCTCACCGTCAACGAACGCGGCGCCGACTACGGCCTCGGCGTCTTCCCCTCCACCTGGGACGCGGCCGAGAAGGACATCACCACCGGCCCCGACCAGGGCGCGAAGCGCTACGGCCTGGTCCGCGACACCGGTGGGGACGACACCCCCGTACCGCAGTACGCCACGCGCTCGACGCCCGCCGACCCGGCGACCGTCCCTCAGGAGTCCCGGGTGGCGGCGCCGTAGCGCTTCGTCCCGTCGACGGGCTCGGGGAGGCGCTCCGGGGGAGGTGCCGATCGACTCGGTGGCCGCCCCGTCGCGGTGCCGCTGCGACGAGCATGCCCTGACCGTCGTACGACGGCTCGTCCGTTATCTGGGCCGTGAGCCGCTGAGCGCGGGCGGCCTCGGGGCTCCGACCTCCTGAGGGCTAACTCCCGTTCGCGCGTGCCCGCAGCGCGCAGAGCACGTCCACCCGGTTCGTCGTGATCGAGTCGACGCCCATGGCGGCCAGGCGGCGCATGGAGCGGCGGGTGTCGGGGGTCCAGACGGAGACCAGGTAGCCGTCGGTGTGGATGCGGTCGGCGAGGTCCCGGTCGACCAGGCCGAAACGGTAGTTGAGCCAGCGGGGCTTCACCGCGTCCAGGAGAGCGGGGCGCGGGGGTGCGAGGGACGTCCAGGTGAGGGCGATCTCCGCGGCGGGGTCGGCCGCGCGTACGGCGAGCATGGCGGTGGCGTCGGCGCAGTAGTACACGCGGTCCTGCGCGCCGTGCTCGCGGACGACGTCGACCACGCGGCGGGCGACCCGTACCTCTCTCGTGCCGGGCAGGTCGAGCATCAGGCGGCTGCCGTCGGTGGCCTGGAGGGCCTCCGCCAGGGTCGGCACCTGGCCGTCCGTCAGCCCCCGCACCTCGTCCGACGACAGGGACAGCAACGGCCGGTCGTGCTCCCACAGGCGCTTCAGCGTGTCGTCGTGGAGCAGGACCGGCACGCCGTCCCTGGTGAGCCGTACGTCGACCTCCACCGCGTCCGCGCCCCGGTCGAGCGCGGCACGCAGGGAGCCGATCGTGTTCTCACGGACGCGGTAGGGGTCGCCGCGGTGTGCCACGGCCGTCAGCTTCTGCATGCGCCCATTGTGGTGGGGCGGCGGGGGCGCGGGCAGGTGCGGGGTTCGCTCAGGGGGCGAGCCAGGTGGTCGTGCAGGCGTCGATCTCGTCCTTGATCCTCGCCTTGCCGGGTTCGTCCAGGAAGGACGCGTCCACCGCGTTCTTCGCGAGGTCCGCCAGACCCCGCTCGTCGAGGTTCAGGAGCCTCGCCGCCACCGCGTACTCGGTGTTGAGGTCCGTGCCGAACATCGGGGGGTCGTCGGAGTTGACCGTGACGATGACGCCCGCCTGCACGAACTCCTTGATCGGGTGCTCGTCGAGGAGGCGGACGGCCCGGGTGGCGATGTTGGAGGTGGGGCACACCTCCAGCGGAATGCGGTGCTCCGCGAGGTGGGCGAGGAGCTTGGGGTCCTGGGCGGAGCTGGTGCCGTGGCCGATGCGTTCGGCGCGGAGGTGGGTGAGGGCGTCCCACACCGTCTCCGGGCCGGTCGTCTCGCCGGCGTGCGGGACCGAGTGGAGGCCGGCGGCGATCGCCCTGTCGAAGTACGGCTTGAACTGGGGGCGGGGGACGCCGATCTCGGGGCCGCCGAGGCCGAAGCTCACAAGGCCCGCCGGGCGGAGGCGGTCGTCGGTGGCGAGCCTCGTCGTCTCCTCCGCGGCCTCCAGGCCGGCCTCGCCGGGGATGTCGAAGCACCAGCGCAGCACGGTTCCGAACTCGGACTCGGCCGCCTTGCGGGCGTCCTCGATCGCGTCCATGAACGCGCGCTCGTCGATACCGCGGCGGGTCGAGGAGAACGGGGTGATGGTGAGCTCCGCGTAGCGGACCTGCTGGCGGGCGAGGTCCCTGGCGACCTCGTAGGTCAGCAGGCGTACGTCCTCGGGGGTGCGGATCAGGTCCACGACACTGAGGTACACGTCGATGAAGTGGGCGAAGTCCGTGAACGTGAAGTAGTCGACGAGCGCTTCGGGGTCGGTGGGGACCTTGGAGTCGGGGTGGCGGGCGGCCAGTTCGGAGACGATCCGGGGGGAGGCGGAGCCGACGTGGTGGACGTGGAGTTCGGCCTTGGGCAGCTCGGCGATGAAGGCGTGCAGATGGTGCTGGTGGTCGGGTGTCGTCGTCATGGGGGTCTCCCCTTGCTGGGCGCCTGGCACGGTGGTGGTTTCGGCGCGGTGATCGGCTGATCGATGCGGAACATGGTAGGTGGGGATGCCTGCGGCGCAGCTGCGGGTTCGGTGGGGGCGGGCGTTGTGCGCAGTTCCCCGCGCCCCTGGATGCCCGCGGGTGCGTTGGGGGTCGGCGACTGAAGCTCCCCAGGGGCGCGGGGAACTGCGCGGCCAGCCCCCGCTCACCCGCACCCGCCCGACCACCCGACCCGGGACCCCCTTGGGCGGCCGACGTCCCCGCGAGCGCAGGCCTTAGCATTGCGGAGTCGAACGACCTAGGGGGACGTGAGCATGACGGATGACGCAGTACAGCGAAGTGGGGATGCCGGGGCCGGCCGGGGCCCGTGGGCGCCGCCGGAGAGCGGGCCTTCGCTGGAGAAGAGCGCGTCGCCTGGTTCCGGTCAGCCGCAGACACCGCCGCCGCCCGGCGTGCACGACCAGGTCACCATGACATCCGCACCCAGCGACGGTTACGGCTTCCCGCCCCCGGCCACCCCGAGCCCCGCCCCCGGTTACGGCTACCCCGCACCGCAGCAGGGCACCTCCGTGCCGCCCCCGCCGATGGCACCCGAGGGCCCCGGCGCCCCCGCCGGATACGGCTACCCCGGCTACCCGCAGGGGTACGGCGGCTGGCCCGCCCCGCCGATGGCCCCGCAGAACGGCATGGGCACCGCGGCAATGGTCCTGGGCATCATCTCCTGCGTCATGTTCTGCCTGTACGGCGTGCTCTCGCTGGTGCTCGGCATCATCGCCATCGTCCTCGGCGTCAAGGGACGCAAGAAGGCCGAGCGGGGCGAGGCCACCAACCACGGTCAGGCGCAGGCCGGTTTCATCATGGGCATCATCGGGACGATCCTCGGCCTCGCCGTCATCGTCTTCATGGCCTTCGTCATCGTGGCCGCCATCAACTCCGACGACGAGTCCGACTACTACGACGGCTCCCTGCCCGCCGTCCAGGTGGCTCAGCAGTACTGATCAGGCGTCTCTGAGCCGCTCGCGCGCCTCCATCAGCGCGAACCCCAGCAGGTTCGGGCCCCGCCACCGCGCGGGATCACCCGCCGCCTCGTCGTACGCGGCGAGGCCGATGCCCCACACCCGGTCGACCGGGCTGGCCTCCACCAGCACCCGGTCGCCGGTGTTCAGCAGGAAATGCCGCAGGTCGTCGTGGGCCGCGAACTTGTGGACGCTGCCCTCGACGACGATCCCGAAGCGCTCGCGCTGCCAGATCTGCTCGTCGAAGCCGCGGACCAGGCGGCCCACCTTCTTGGCCTGAGCCGGAGATCCGGCCGCCAGGATCCGGCGTTCGGCCTCCGGATCTTCGAAAAGCCGCGCCTTGCCCGCCATCATCCAGTGCTCCGCGGTCGCATAGGTCACCCCGTCCACCACGAACGGTGACGGCCACCACTGGCTCAGACAGCTCGCGCCGACTCGGCCGTCCGGACGCGGCCGGTGCCCCCAGAAGTGCAGATACTTGATCTTCGCGCCTGCCCGGGCCTGCCTGACCAGGGCGTCCTGTGAATCGATCTTCCCCGTGATCTTCCCCATGCACGCGAGTCTGGCAGGTACCACTGACACTCCGTCCTTCCTTTTCGGGGGCGACTCGACACCTGGTCGACAGATTCCGTCGCGTAACCGAAAGGCAACAACGGAATCACTTGTAGGAGTGCCTTTGCTCTGCCAGGATCGGCACTCAAATCGAGCTGGAGCTACGCCACCCGCACTCGGTCACCGAGCGGCGACGGCGGAGGAGAGCGACATGCACAAGCCGGGCAGTGCCACGTCGGACCGGTTCGCGGCCCAGGAGCGGTTCGCCGAGGGCGCGCAGTTCATCGGAGGGCGCCTCACCAGGGGAACCTCCGGTCGCACGCATGCGGTCGTGGATCCCGCGCGTGGTGAGGAGGTCCTCAGCTATGAGCTGGCGGGCACCGAGGACGTGGACGCGGCCGTCGCCGCCGCGCGTGCCGCATTTCCCGGCTGGGCGGGCAGCACTCCCGGTGAGCGTTCCGACGCCCTGCACCGGTTCGCCGCCGTGCTCGCCGACCGCGCCGAGGACTTCGCCCGCGCGGAGTCGCTCCAGTGCGGGAAGCCGCTCAAGCTGACCCGGGAGTTCGACGTCCCGGGGACCATCGACAACACGTCCTTCTTCGCCGGGGCCGCCCGTCACCTGCAGGGGCAGTCCGCCGGTGAGTACTCCGGCGACCACACCTCGTACGTACGCCGCGAACCCATCGGTGTCGTCGGGTCCATCGCGCCCTGGAACTACCCCCTCCAGATGGCCGCCTGGAAGATCCTCCCGGCGATCGCCGCGGGCAACACGATCGTTCTGAAGCCCGCCGAGATCACTCCGCTCACCTCGCTCCTCTTCGCCCAGGCCGCGACCCGGGCCGGCATCCCGGACGGCGTCATCAACATCGTCACCGGGACCGGCAAGGAGGCGGGTGAGCACCTCGTCGGGCACCCCGACGTGGCCATGACCTCCTTCACGGGGTCGACGGCCGTCGGCAAGCGGGTCGCCGAGATCGCCACCGCGACCGTGAAGCGGCTGCACCTGGAGCTCGGCGGCAAGGCTCCTTTCCTCGTCTTCGACGACGCCGACCTGGAGGCCGCCGTCCACGGGGCAGTCGCGGGCGCGCTCATCAACACCGGGCAGGACTGCACGGCCGCCACGCGCGCGTATGTGCAGCGGCCGCTGTACGACGCCTTCGTCGAACGGACCGCGGCCCTGATGGAGACCGTCCGGCTGGGAGACCCCTTCGCCGCCGGTACCGATCTCGGGCCGCTGATCTCGCATGTCCAGCGGGACCGGGTCGCCGGGTTCGTCGACCGTGCGCGTGCCTACGCGCGCGTGGTGACCGGCGGTGAGGCGCCCGAGGGAGAGCTCGCCAAGGGGGCGTACTACCGCCCCACGCTCGTCGCCGACGCCGCCCAGGACAGCGAGATCGTCCAGTCCGAGATCTTCGGGCCGGTCCTCGTCGTGCTGCCCTTCGACAGCGACGACGGCGGCATCCGGCTCGCCAACGACACCCCGTACGGACTTGCCGCCTCCGCCTGGAGCCGGGACGTCTACCGGGCGAACCGGGCCACCCGGGAGATCAAAGCCGGGTGCGTGTGGGTCAACGACCACATCCCGATCATCAGCGAGATGCCTCACGGCGGGTACCGGGCGTCCGGCTTCGGCAAGGACATGTCCTCGTACTCGTTCGAGGAGTACACCCAGATCAAGCATGTCATGTTCGACAACACCGCGGTCGCCGCGAAGGACTGGCACCGCACGATCTTCGGGGACCGATAGCCGTTGTTCAGGCCGTCTGACCCGCGGCCGCCCACCTTCCCGAAAGGGCACCAGCGCATGGAGCAGTACGAGCCCGACCGCCTGTCCCCGGCCCAAGTGGCCGCCATGCGGCGCAGCTTCAAGAACGGCCGGGCCGCCATGACACGGCGGTCCCTGTTGCGTGCCTCCGCGGGCGGCGCGCTCGCGGTCGGCGGCCTCGGCACGCTGAGCGCCTGCGGCATCCCCGCGGCCGGCAACACCCGGGGCGGTGTGTCCGCGGAGGACCACTCGGCCAAGGAGAAGACCGTCAACTTCTCCAACTGGACCGAGTACATCGACGTGGACGAGAGCGAGAAGCACCACCCCACGCTCGACCAGTTCAAGAAGCGGACCGGCATCACGGTCAAGTACACCGAGGACATCAACGACAACGTCGAGTTCTTCGGGAAGATCAAGCCGCAGCTCGCGGCGGGGCAGGACACCGGGCGGGACATCATCGTCCTCACCGACTGGCTCGCCGCCCGGCTGATCCGCCTCGGGTGGGTCCAGAAACTGGACGCCTCCAACCTGCCGCACGCGTACGCCAACCTGTCCGCGCAGTTCCGTGACCCGGACTGGGACCCCGGGCGTGCCTACAGCTACGTCTGGCAGGGCATCTCGACCGTCATCGCCTACAACAAGAAGGCCCTGGACGGCGTGGAGGTGAAGTCGGTCTCCGACATGCTCGACAACCCCAAGCTCAAGGGGCGGGTCGGCTTCCTCTCGGAGATGCGCGACAGCATCGGCATGACCCTGCTCGACATGGGCAAGGACCCGGCGAACTTCACCGCCGACGACTACGACGCGGCGATCGCCCGCCTCCAGAAGGCCGTCGACAAGGGCCAGATCCGCCGCTTCACCGGCAACGACTACACCTCCGACCTGACCAGCGGCGACTTCGCGGCCTGTATCGCCTGGGCCGGTGACGTCGTACAGCTGAAGGCGGACAGCCCCGACATCGACTTCCTGATCCCCGACAGCGGATACATGACGTCGACCGACAACATGCTGATCCCCAACAAGGCCCGTCACAAGACGAACGCCGAGCGGCTCATCGACTTCTACTACGAGCCGAAGCCGGCCGCCGAGCTCGCCGCGTACATCAACTACGTGTCGCCGGTCGACGGTGTGAAGCCCGAGCTGGAGAAGATCGACCCGGATGCGGCGAACAACCCGCTGATCATCCCCGACAAGGCCATGGCCGCGAAGTCCCACCCCTTCCGCTCGCTGAGCTCGAAGGAAGAGACGGCCTTTGAAGAGAAGTTCGCGAAGCTGACTGGGGCGTGACCACCGTGACGAACAAGAACACCGACACCAGCGGAGACGTCCGCCTCTCCGGCATCAGCAAGACGTACGACAACGGCTTCACCGCCGTGCATCCGCTGGACCTGACCGTGCCCCAGGGCTCCTTCTTCGCCCTGCTCGGCGCCTCCGGCTGCGGCAAGACCACCACCCTGCGCATGATCGCCGGCCTGGAGGAGCCCACAACGGGCACCGTGCACCTCGGCGACCAGGAGGTCACCCGGCTGCCTCCCTACAAGCGGCCGGTGAACACCGTCTTCCAGTCGTACGCCCTCTTCCCGCACCTCGACATCTTCGAGAACGTCGCCTTCGGTCTGCGCCGGCGTGGCATCAAGTCGGTGAAGAAGCAGGTCGAGGACATGCTGGAACTCGTACAGCTGGGCGAGCAGGCCCGCAAGAAGCCGCACCAGCTCTCCGGCGGCCAGCAGCAGCGCGTCGCCGTGGCCCGGGCGCTGATCAACACGCCCAAGGTGCTGCTCCTCGACGAGCCGCTCGGCGCCCTCGACCTCAAGCTGCGCCGCCAGATGCAGCTGGAGCTCAAGCGCATCCAGACCGAGGTCGGCATCACCTTCGTCCACGTCACGCACGACCAGGAGGAGGCCATGACCATGGCCGACACGGTCGCCGTGATGAACGCGGGCCGCGTCGAGCAGCTCGGCTCGCCCACCGACCTGTACGAGAACCCGAACACCACCTTCGTCGCCAACTTCCTCGGCACCTCCAACCTCATCGAGGCCGAGGTCGATGCCAAGAGCGGCGGCGAGATCGTCCTGAAGGCGGGCGTCGGCAAGCTGGTACTGCCCGAGGCGCGCTATGCCGGGCCGACGACGACCGGCGGCAAGGTGCTGGTCGGCGTCCGGCCCGAGAAGATCTCCCTCACCCACGCCGACCAGGCCGGGGAGATCCCCGAGGGCCGCAACCGGATCACCGGGAAGATCGCCGACTCCTCCTTCATCGGCGTCTCCACCCAGTACGTCATAGACAGCCCGGTCTGTCCGGAGTTCGAGGTCTACGCCCAGAACATCGACCGCGACGACCGGCTGGTACCCGGTGCCGAGGTCGTCCTGCACTGGAACCCGGCGCACACCTTCGGTCTGGACGCGGCTCAGGACATCGACGCCGGCATACAGGAAGAGGCGACGGTCTGATGGCGACGCTCACCGAGGCGCCCCCGCCCCTCTCCCCGACCGCGCCCGAGAAGAAGCCCCCGCGCAAGAGGGGCCGCTTCACGCCGTACTGGCTGCTGCTGCCCGGCATCCTCTGGCTGGTCGTCTTCTTCGCGCTGCCGATGATCTACCAGGCCTCCACGTCCGTGCAGACGGGCTCCCTGGAGACGGGATACAAGGTCACCTGGCACTTCGCGACCTACTGGGACGCGCTGTCCGACTACTGGCCGCAGTTCCTGCGTTCGATCCTCTACGCCGGTGCCGCGACGATCCTCTGTCTGGTGCTCGGGTATCCGCTGGCGTATCTCATCGCCTTCCGCGCGGGACGCTGGCGGAACCTGATCATGATCCTGGTGATAGCGCCGTTCTTCACCAGCTTCCTGATCCGCACCCTCGCCTGGAAGACGATCCTGGCGGACGGCGGCCCGGTCGTCGGCGCCCTCAACACGCTGCACGTCCTGGACGTCACCAACTGGCTCGGCTGGACCTCGGGCGACCGGGTGCTGGCCACGCCGCTCGCGGTGGTCTGCGGTCTGACGTACAACTTCCTGCCGTTCATGATCCTGCCGCTCTACACCTCGCTGGAGCGCATCGACGGACGGCTGCACGAGGCGGCCGGCGATCTGTACGCCAAGCCCGTCACCACCTTCCGCAAGGTCACCTTCCCGCTGTCCATGCCGGGTGTCGTCTCAGGGACCCTGCTGACCTTCATTCCGGCGGCCGGTGACTACGTCAACGCGGACCTCCTCGGCTCCACGGACACCCGCATGGTCGGAAACGTCATCCAGACGCAGTTCCTGCGGATTCTGGACTATCCGACCGCGGCGGCCCTGTCGTTCATCCTCATGGCCGCGATTCTCGTCATGGTCACCTTCTACATCCGCAGGTCGGGGACGGAGGATCTGGTTTAAATGGCCCTCGTCAACTGGCTCAAGCGCCATCTCGTCGTCATCGCGGGACTGATCACGCTCGGATATCTGCTGCTGCCGAACGTCGTCGTCACGGTGTTCTCCTTCAACAAACCGAAGGGGCGTTTCAACTACGAGTGGCAGCACTTCTCCACGGACGCCTGGAAGGACCCCTGCGGGGTCGCCGACATGTGCGGCTCGCTGTCGATCAGCCTCCAGATCGCGTTCTGGGCGACGATCGGCGCGACCGTCCTCGGCACGATGATCGCCTTCGCGCTGGTCCGCTACCGCTTCCGCGCCCGCGGCGCCGTGAACTCGCTGATCTTCCTGCCGATGGCGATGCCCGAGGTCGTCATGGCCGCCTCGCTGCTCACCCTGTTCCTCAACATGGGCGCCCAGTTGGGCTTCTGGACGATCCTCATCGCCCACATCATGTTCTGCCTGAGCTTCGTCGTGACGGCGGTCAAGGCACGCGTGATGTCGATGGACCCGAGGCTGGAGCAGGCCGCCCAGGATCTCTACGCAGGCCCGTTCCAGACCTTCCTCCGGGTCACCCTGCCGATCGCCGCCCCCGGAATCGCGGCGGGCGCGCTGCTCGCCTTCGCGCTCTCCTTCGACGATTTCATCATCACCAATTTCAACGCGGGCTCGACCGTCACCTTCCCCATGTTCGTCTGGGGTTCGGCACAGCGCGGAACGCCCGTTCAGATCAATGTCATCGGTACGGCCATGTTCCTGGTCGCCGTTCTGCTGGTGCTGGCCTCCATGGTCGTCAGCAACCGCCGTAACAAGCAAAAGGCGTAAGCGCCATGAGCCGTTGGACAAAGGCACTTTCCGAGGCCCGGCCGGTCCCGTACTGGCTGGACGACCCCGGCAGGCCGCACCCCGAGCCCGCCCTCACCGGCGCCGAGACCTGTGACCTGCTGGTCGTCGGCGGTGGCTACAGCGGGCTGTGGACCGCGCTCAACGCGAAGGAGCGGGACCCGCAGCGGGACGTGGTCCTGCTGGAAGGCCGTGAGGTGGGCTGGGCCGCCTCCGGTCGCAACGGCGGCTTCTGCGCCGCCTCCCTCACCCACGGTCTGCCCAACGGGCTGACCCGCTGGCCGGACGAGATCCACAAGCTCCAGGAGCTGGGCGCCCGCAACCTCGACGAGATCGAGAAGGCGGTCGCCCGGCACGACCTGGACTGCGAGTTCGAGCGCACCGGCGAGATCGACGTGGCGACGGAGACGTACCAGGCCTGGGAGCTCCGCGACTGGTACGAGGAGCTCCAGGACAAGGGCCTCGCCGACGGCGTCGACTTCCTGGATGCCGACGCGGTGCGGGAACAGGTCGACTCACCGACCTTCGAGGCGGGGCTGTGGGACCGCAGGGGCGTGGCCATGCTCAACCCGGCCAAGCTCGTCTGGGGCCTGAAGCGGGCGTGCCTGCGGCTCGGCGTCCGCGTCTACGAGAACACACTGGCTCTGGAGCTGAAGTCGTACGGCGCGGGCATGGCCGTACGCACCCCGTACGGCTCCGTGAAAGCCCGCAAGGTCGCGCTCGGCACCAACATCTTCCCGAACCTGGTCAAGCGGGTGCGGGCGTACACCGTCCCGGTCTACGACTACGCGCTGATGACCGAGCCGCTGAGCGAGGAGCAACTCAAGTCGATCGGCTGGAAGAACCGGCAGGGCTTCGGGGACTCGGCGAACCAGTTCCACTACTTCCGGCTCTCCGCCGACAACCGGATCCTGTGGGGCGGTTACGACGCCGTCTACCCGTACGGCGGTCGCGTCCGCGCCGAGTACGACGACCGGCCGGAGACCTACGCCAAGCTCGCCGGGCACTTCTTCACCTGCTTCCCGCAGCTGGAGGGGGTGCGCTTCACCCACGCGTGGGGCGGCGCCATCGACACCTGCTCGCGGTTCTCCGCGTTCTACGGCACCGCCCACCAGGGCAGGGTGGCGTACGCGGCCGGTTACACAGGACTCGGGGTCGGCGCGACCCGGTTCGGCGCGGACGTGATGCTCGATCTGCTGGCCGGGGAGAGCACCGAGCGGACCTCGCTGGAGATGGTCCGCAGGAAGCCGCTGCCCTTCCCGCCTGAGCCCTTCGCGTGGACCGGCATCGCCTTGACCAAGTGGTCGCTGGCGCGCGCCGACTCGCACGGCGGGCGGCGCAACCTGTGGCTGCGGACCATGGACAAGCTCGGTCTGGGATTCGACAGCTGAACGGTCGTATGTGATCTGATTCACTCCAACGGGTGGTCAGAACCCGCGTAATGCTCGGCAGGAGCCGTTCCCCTCTCTCGTGACGTGATCAACGTCGATGAGAGAAAGGGAGGTCCTGTCATGACTGGGGCGAAGACGGCGGTCGAGTGGCTGGCATCCGTCGCACCGGATCCCGAGGCCTGCCGCTGGGAGTGGGAACGCAACCCCCTCGGGGTCGCGCTGCTTCCGGCTGGCAAGGCCTGGGACGTACTGATCCTGCCGGGCGAGCTCGGCTATCCGACCCTCGACGTCCTCACCCGCATCCTCGACCAGCTCGGACCGGTGCTCGTCGACTTCGGCGACGCGCGCATGGGGTTCTTCGTACCGCCGGGCACCGCGGCCCGCTGGCTCGGTACCGGCATCCGTACGGCGGGCGCGGGCACCTGGATCGTGGTGCCGTACCCGGGCCGGGTGGCCGGGGGAGGGGTGCGCTGGCTGGTGCCGCCGGACGGCTCCGGAATCCTCGTCGATCCGGCCCTGCTCGAACTGGCGATGCACGAGGCGGCGGCGGGTCTGGCCACGGAGGGCGACGGCTGAGCTGACGTTGCCGTCGTCGGCCGCCCGTGCGGCCGACGCGGATCGGAGAGTCCTGCGCACAGGGGGAGCGCGGCGCTGCGGGCGTCCCCCGCCGGCAGCGACGACGCCCAGTGGGCCCAGGGTTCAGCGGCGGCTGTGCCGCGCCAGAAAGAGCCACAGAACGAGCAGCAGGTCCAGGCTGAGGAACCAGCTGGCCACCACGTCCAGCGGCCAGTGCCAGCCGTGGCGGACCAGGCCGAAGGAGACGCCGAGGACGAGAAGGCCGTAGCCGATGACGAGCGTGCGGCGGGTCCGGCTGGAGCGGAGCCACGGGAGGACGAGCAGGGTGGCGGCGCCGTAGGCGACGGCGGCCGTGGCGGTGTGGCCCGAGGGGAAGTAGCCGGTCGCGGGTGGTACGACCGGGGTGCCCGGGCGGTCGGTGAGTTCTTTCAGGGGCACGATCAGGGCCGGTACCAGGGCCATCGGGACGGCCGCGGCGGTGGGCGGCAGCCACCATCGGTCTGTACCAGTACGGCGGGCCCGCCAGGCGGAGTAGAGGATCGCCGCGAGCAGGACCGGGACCGCGACCGTGATGTTGCCCAGGTCGGAGAGGCCGGCCGAGGGGCGGTCCGGGTGGATCAGGGCGTGGCTGACCCGTTCGTCGACACGCAGAAGTGGCCCGTCCTCGACGACCTGCCAGGTGATCAGGGCGAAGAGGAGGGCCGGAATTCCGAGAAGGAAGATGAGGAAGGCCGGCCGCCCCGGAACAGGGGGGGTGGTTCCGAGGCGGCCGATCAGATCGGATCGTCGGCCGCCCCGGGGGGTTTGGGGCGGGCGACTGTCCGATCGGTGAGGAGA
Organism: Streptomyces sp. NPDC048420; assembly: GCF_040651535.1. Taxonomy (NCBI): domain Bacteria; kingdom Bacillati; phylum Actinomycetota; class Actinomycetes; order Kitasatosporales; family Streptomycetaceae; genus Streptomyces; species Streptomyces sp. NPDC048420. The sequence continues at coordinate 121,214 of NZ_JBEZKG010000010.1, read as the reverse complement.
TCCGGAGCCGGAGGCTCCAGTTGTGTGCGCGAGGGCACGACCAGGTCGAAGCTGGGGAGGCCCCGGCCTGGCGTCGCCCACAGTCCCCTGTGGGCGGGGTGTATCTCTCATCTGGGTAGAACCTACGGCAGGGCGACGGCGTACGACAGGCAGAATCCCATCCTCACAGCCACCTCGCACACCTTCTTCACACCCTCTGCCGCTCGCCACCGCAGCCCCGGAATCCCAAGGGGTGTCAGGCCTGTGACGTCAGATGCGGGTGAAGGCCTGCTCGATGATGTCGAGGCCCTCGTTCAGCAGGTCCTCGCCGATGACGAGCGGGGGCAGGAAGCGCAGCACGTTGCCGTAGGTGCCACAGGTCAGGACCAGCAGGCCCTCCTGGTGGCAGGCCTTGGCGAGGGCGGCGGTGGCCTCCGGGTCCGGCTCCTTGGTCGTACGGTCCTTGACCAGCTCGATGGCGATCATGGCGCCGCGGCCCCGGATGTCGCCGATCACGTCGAACTTGTCCTGCATCGCGCTCAGGCGGGCCTTCATCGTGGCCTCGATCGCCTTCGCCCGTGCGTTGAGGTCGAGCTGCTTCATGGTCTCGATCGACCCGAGCGCACCGGCGCAGGCGACCGGGTTGCCGCCGTAGGTGCCGCCCAGGCCACCCGCGTGCGCGGCGTCCATGATCTCGGCGCGGCCGGTGACGGCGGCGAGCGGGAGACCGCCGGCGATGCCCTTGGCGGTGGTGATCAGGTCCGGGACGATGCCCTCGTCCTCGCAGGCGAACCACTGGCCGGTCCGGCAGAAGCCGGACTGGATCTCGTCGGCGACGAAGACGATGCCGTTGTCCTGGGCGAACTGGCTGATCGCCGGCAGGAAACCCTTGGCCGGCTCGATGAAGCCGCCCTCGCCGAGCACCGGCTCGATGATGATCGCGGCCACGTTCTCCGGGCCGACCTGCTTGGTGATCTGGTCGATGGCCTGGGCGGCGGCCTCGGGGCCGGCGTTCTCGGGGCCGGTGGGCCAGCGGTAGCCGTACGCGACGGGGACGCGGTAGACCTCGGGGGCGAAGGGTCCGAAGCCGTGCTTGTACGGCATGTTCTTCGCGGTCAGCGCCATGGTGAGGTTGGTGCGGCCGTGGTAGCCGTGGTCGAAGACGACGACGGCCTGGCGCTTGGTGTACGCGCGGGCGATCTTGACCGCGTTCTCGACGGCCTCGGCGCCGGAGTTGAACAGGGCGCTCTTCTTCGCGTGGTCACCCGGGGTGAGCTCGGCGAGGGCCTCGGCGACCTCCACGTAGCCCTCGTACGGGGTGACCATGAAACAGGTGTGGGTGAAGTCGGCGAGCTGGGCGGAGGCCCGGCGTACGACGGCCTCGGCGGAGGCGCCGACGGACGTCACGGCGATGCCCGAACCGAAGTCGATCAGCCGGTTCCCGTCGACGTCCTCGATGATCCCGCCGCCCGCGCGCGCCGTGAAGACGGGCAGCACGGACCCCACCCCCTGCGCGACCGCGGCGACCCGGCGGGCCTGCAGCTCCTGCGACTTGGGTCCGGGGATGGCGGTGACGAGGCGGCGCTCCTGCGGAAGTGCGGTCATGAGGGGCTCCTGGGGTGTTGCGGGCGGAGATGTCGCGGACTCTGTCCAGTTCTTTTCTCGCAGGCTAGGGCGGGGGAGGAGGGGTGGGCATGCTCCATGTGGGCGTTGTCGGCGGGGCGGGTTGTCCGTGGTGGACATAGCCGGTTCCCGTAGCGGTGTGACGCCTCGGCGCCGCAATCGGTGAACTCCCCTTGCGAGCGCGTTAGATTGGCCGCTGACGGTGGACGGAACGGCTGGTCAGGGAGCAGTGGCGATGGACAGCGACGGGACGCAGGACGCGCGGGGTACGCATGCGAATCCTGTGCCACGGGCACGGTCCGCCGTGCCACCGAGGCCCACGGAGGCCCCCGCCGTGCCGCCGCTGCCGGACAGCTCCACGTTCCTGACGTGGCTGCGGACGCCTCGTCCCGAGACGCTGCCGGGGGTGTGGCGGTTCGGGCATCGGGCGCGGCCTGAGGAGGAACCCGAGGAGGTTCCCGCCCGCCAGCTGATCAGCGGTGCGCTGATCGCGTTCCTCGTCGGATGGCTCGTCTGGTCACTGCTCCAGAACGGCTATTTCGGAGTCTGGTGGCTCCTGCCCTTCAAACTGCTCATCCCTGATTCCTGGCGCGGTGGGGGCAGCGACGTCGGCAATTACATCCTCTACGAGGGGTACGAGCTGCTCGTCGCACTGGCCATCATGATCGTCGTCGGTCGTCTCGGCCGCTGGGGTGAGGTGTGGCGTCGCTTCGTCGCGCCGCGCCTGCGTCGGAAGCCCCCGCAACGGCAGCCCGCGCCGGCTCCTGCCGAGGACCCCGCCGAATGGCCCCAGCTCCGCGCCGCCGGAGCCGTCGACGCCGCTGAGCGGCTTGCCGCTGAGGGCAGGGCCGGGTTGATGCGGGATGTGGATCATGCGCGGATCTCGCGGGCGTGGCAGGGCGTGCGCAGTGGGCGGTTCAGCCTTGCCACGTTCACCGGTGCCGTGCTCCAGGAGGGCTCCGCCGCCTGTCTGCATCCCTCCGGGGACCGGGACCTGCCCACCCGGCTCGCTCGGCACGACCTGCTGACCGGGCAGGTGCGGCTGGGGACCACCGCCGACGACCCTCGTAATCCGTACGCCTACCGGGGGACCGGACTGGGACTCGGGCCCGAGCTGCTCGGGACCTCGCTGCTCGCCGTCGGACCGGCCGGTTCCGGCAAGACCGGGACCGTCGTGCGGCCGCTCGCCGAGTCCTTGTGTCTGCACGCCCTCGCCGGCCGCGCCGCCGTCGTGGTGGTCGGCGCGGCCGGCGCCGGGCTCGGACCGGCCGACGCCTACGACGTCGTCGTACAGATCGGGAATCCGGAATCGGTGTACGACCTCGACCTGTACGGCGGGACCACCGATCCGGACGAGGCCGCCGCCGTGCTCGCGGAAGCGCTCGTCGGGGATCTCGCCGAGCCTCATCAGGGGGGCGACACCCGGCGTTCCACCACCGTGCTCGCCCAGCTTCTCGGCCCCTTCCGGGCGGTCCACGGCCGCTTCCCCTCCGTGCCGGAGCTGCGGCAGCTGCTCGACGGCGCGGCCGGGCCGATGGCCGCGCTGCGCAAGGGGTTGGAGGACTCCCGGCAGGAGTCGCTGCTGCGGGAACTCGACGCGCGGGAACGGCAGATGGGGCAGCCGGGAGATGTGGGGGGCATCCTCGCGGACCGTGTCGCGCTGCTCGACCGGCCCGCCTTCGCGGGGTTCTTCGACACGTCGGGACAGTCGCGGCCGTTCTCACTGAAGGCCCTCGACCACCCCGTCCGGGTCCGCATCGACCTCCCCCAGCGCGGGCACGCCGACGCCTCGCGGATGCTGGCGCGGCTGGTGCTCGCGCAGTTCACGGCGAGTGTCGCGGTGCGCGAGGACCGGTCGCTGTTCGCCTGCCTGGTGCTGGACGACGGCACGGGCGTGGTGACACCCGAGGCCGTGCGGGGCATCCAGCGGCTGCGGTCCGGCAACGCCGGGGTCGTACTGACGCTGCGCTCCCTGGACGACGTACCCCGGCCGCTGCGCGGTCCCCTGCTCGGGGCCACCGGGTGCCGGATGGCGCTGGCCGGGCTCACCCCGTGGGACGGGCAGGACTTCGCCGAGGTGTGGGGCAAGGAGTGGATCGAGGCGCGGGACGTCACCGACCGGCAGATCATCGCGGAGACCCCGGCCGGGAAGGTGCTGCACGCGGTCCGCAGGATCATCACCGGCAAGGCGCCGACCGCGCGGGCGGTGACCGTACGGCAGGTGGAACGGGAGCGGTGGTCCGCGTCCGAACTGGCGCACGGGGTGCCGCCGGGGCACGCGGTGCTGTCCCTGACCAGCGTGAAGGGGGAGCACGCGCCGCCGTTGCTGGTGGATCTGCGGGGATGACGCGCGTGAGCTGACCCGGTGACCGTACAGTGAGGCAGAATCGTCACAGGTCGTTCATACACGGCGGCCAAAAGATCACACCTCTGTGAAGGTTCAGGGCCTCATGCCTCCCACCCTCGCCTCCCTCGTCCACCACTCCGCGCTCAAGCTGACCGTGCGCGCGGGGGAGGACCGGCTGGACGTGCCCGTCCGCTGGGCGCATGTCAGCGAGCTCGCCGATCCCGTCCCCTACATGGAGGGCGGGGAGCTGCTGCTGATCACCGCGCTGAAGCTGGACGCGGAGGACCCGGAGGCCATGCGCCGGTATGTGAAGCGGCTGGCCGGGGCGGGCGTGGTCGGGCTCGGGTTCGCCGTCGGGGTCAACTACGAGGAGATCCCCGAGGCCCTCGTCGACGCGGCCCGCGACGAAGGGCTGCCGCTGCTCGAAGTACCGCGCCGCACCCCCTTCCTCGCCATCAGCAAGGCCGTGTCCGCGGCGATCGCGGCCGACCAGTACCGGTCCGTCACCGCGGGCTTCGCCGCCCAGCGCGAACTGACCAAGCAGGCCCTGACCGACGGTCCGGAGGGGCTGCTCGCCGCGCTCGCCTCCCAGGTGGACGGCTGGACGGCGCTCTACGACGCCTCGGGCGCCGTCGTCGCCACCGCGCCGGAGTGGGCGGGGCGCCGGGCCGCGCGGATCGTCGCCGACGTGGAACGGCTGCGGGAGCGGTCCGCGCCCGCCTCCGCCGTGGTCGGTGGGCCGGAGAACGAGGATCGGGTGGAGCTCCACTCCCTGGGCACCGGACGACGACCCCGCGCCGCGCTGGCGGTCGGGACGGCCTCGGCGCTGGGGACGGCGGAGCGGTACGCGGTGCACTCGGCGATCGCGCTGCTCACCCTCACGACCGAGCGGTCACGCTCCCTGTACGAGGCCGAACAGCGGATCGGGGCGGCGGTGCTGCGGATGCTGCTCGCGGGGGAACCGGAGCATGCGCGCACGGTCGCGGGAGACCTGTACGGCGGCCTCCTGGACGCGCCGTTCCGGCTGATCCTGGCGGAGCGGGTCGCGGTGTCCGCCGCGAGGATCGCAACGGACACGCCGGGCAGGGGGCCGTCCGCCGAGGCGCAGGGCAGGGGACCGTCCACCGAGCCGACGGGCCGGGGCCCGTCCGCGGGCGCGCTGGGCAGGTCCGCGAGTGTGGGGGCGCCGGGTCGGAACTCCACCGCCGGTGCGCTGAGCCGGAACTCCACCGCCGATGCGGAGGGTCGGTCCGCCGCTGCCGGCGGGCCGGGCGGGAGGGGTAGCGCCGACTCGGCGGGCCGGGCCCTCACTGTGGACGCGTCGGGCCGGAATGTCACCGCTGACGCGGAGAGCAGGTCCGCCGCTGCCGACGCGCACGGTGATCCGCTCGGGGCGCTCGCCGAGATCGTGGAGTCGGCCGGGGCACGGGCCGGGGAGGTCGTGCTCGTGGTGCCCGAGGGGGAGCGGCTGGTGGTGCTGGCGGTCGATGGTGGGGCCGCCGTCGCCGCGTGTGCGGAGTACACGGCGGCCCTTGAGGCGGCGCGGCCGCGCGAGCAGCCGAGTGTCGGGGGTGAGGACGAACTGGTCGTCGGAGTCTCGGCCCCCGTGGGACCGATCGCCGCTGCCGCCGCCTACAAGCAGGCCGAACAGGCGCTGTCGGTCGCCCGGCGGCGGGGCCGGCTGTACGTCGAGCACGAGCAGCTGGCCTCCGGCTCCGTGCTGCCGCTGCTCGCGGACGACGCGGTGAAGGCCTTCGCGGACGGGCTGCTGCGGCCCCTGTACGAACATGACGCGACCGGCCGCGGAGACCTGGTCGCCTCGCTGCGGGCCTGGCTGTCGAGGCACGGCCAGTGGGATGCCGCGGCTGCCGACCTCGGCGTCCACCGGCACACCCTGCGGTACCGGATGCGCAGGGTCGAGGAGATCCTGGGCCGCTCCCTGGACGATCCGGACGTACGGATGGAGCTGTGGCTGGCCTTGAAGGCCACGTCCACGGAGTAGAGACCGTTGGCCGGGCTGGAGTGGCGATCCTTCCCACTACTACACCCCGGACAAATTCGATCCCGACCTCCCGGCCCTACCGTGGGGGCATGACTTCCACCACCGCCTTCTGGCTCGCCGGCCGCCAGGTCACCGGCGAGGACACCTTCGATGTCACCTCCCCGTGGGACGGCCGGCTGGTCGGCACGGTGAGTGTGCCGACCGACGCGCAGGTCGAGGAGGCCGTGGCTGCCGCCCACGCCGTCCGCGAGGACTTCGCCGCCGCCCCCGCCCACGTCCGCGCCGCCGCCCTCGACCACGTCAGCCGCAGGCTCGTCGAGCGCACCGAGGAGATCGCCCAGCTGATCTCCGCCGAGAACGGCAAGCCGGTCAAGTGGGCCCGAGGAGAGGTCGGCCGCGCCGTCTCCGTGTTCCGGTTCGCCGCGGAAGAGGCCCGGCGCTTCAACGGCGGCGAGGCCCAGCGCCTCGACACCGACCTCGGCGGTCAGGGGCGGCTCGCGCTGACCCGGCGCTTCCCGAAGGGTGTCGTGCTCGGTATCGCGCCCTTCAACTTCCCGCTGAACCTCTGTGCCCACAAGATCGCCCCGGCGATCGCGGCCGGCGCGCCGATCATCCTGAAGCCGGCCCCGGCCACCCCGCTCTCCGGGCTGATCATCGGCGACCTCCTCGCCGAGACCGAACTGCCCGCCGGTTCCTGGAGCATCCTGCCCGTGCCGAACGACCGGATGTCCGACCTCGTCCAGGACGAGCGGCTGCCCGTGATCTCCTTCACCGGCTCCGAGAAGGTCGGCTACGCGATCATGGACTCGGTGCCGCGCAAGCACTGCACGCTGGAGCTGGGCGGCAACGGCGCCGCGGTCGTGCTCGGCGACTACGCCTCCGATGCCGACCTCGACTGGGCCGCGACCCGTATCGCGACCTTCTCCAACTACCAGGGCGGCCAGTCCTGCATCTCCGTGCAGCGGGTGATCGCCGACGCGTCGGTGTACGACCGGCTGCTCCCGCGGATCGTCGCCGCCGTCGAGGCCCAGGTCACCGGCGATCCGAGCGACGACAAGACCGACGTCGGTCCCCTGGTCAGCGAGGGCGCGGCGGTGCGCGTAGAGGCGTGGGTGAAGGAGGCCGTCGAGGCGGGCGCCACCCTGCTCACCGGCGGCGACCGCGACGGCGCCTCCTACGCGCCGACCGTCCTCACCGACGTCCCGGCCGACACGACGATCTCCTGCGAGGAGGTCTTCGGACCGGTCCTCACCGTGCAGAAGGTCGACGGCGAGGCCGAGGCCTTCGCCGCCGTCAACGACTCCAAGTACGGCCTCCAGGCAGGCGTGTTCACCCATGACCTCCAGGCCGCCTTCCGCGCTCACCGCGCCCTCGAGGTCGGCGGTGTCGTCATCGGTGACGTGCCCTCCTACCGTGCCGACCAGATGCCGTACGGCGGTGCCAAGCAGTCCGGTGTGGGGCGCGAGGGCGTGAAGTTCGCGATGGACGACTACACGTACGAGCGGGTACTGGTGCTGACCGGGCTCGCCCTCTAGCTAATGGGAACCATTTTCATATAAGGTCCCCGAAGGGGCCCGGCACCGATGCCTTCCGGTGCCGGGCCCCTTCTTCTGTGCCGACCGCTCCGGACCCTCAACCGGAGAAGCCGACATGCGCGAGCCGCAGCGGGCCGCGCAGCCTGAGGTGTACGTCGTGCACGCCTTCGGCGACGATTCCGGCGCCGAGGGTGGTGTAGTCGTACGGCCCCGAGTCGGACTCCTCGACCTCCAGTACGGCGAGCACCGTGCCCCTGTCCAGTGACAGCTCGACCGCACCCTCGCCGGAGACCAGGGCCGTCACCTCGGTGACGCCGTCTCCGAAGTCGCAGTCCCGGTAGACGAGTTCGCCGGTACGGCCCTGAGCCGCCGTCACTGCGTCGCCCGCCGTCTTCGTCCGGTCGACGATCTCGACTCCGCTCTGCTCGTCGAAGTCCGCGCCTTCCAGACCCCGTTGGAGCACGGGACGCGGTGCGGCGGGCTCGCCGTCGAGCAGGACGGTCGTGCGCAGCCGGATGTCCTCGCTGGAGGCGCCGGCCAGGAGGTCGTACGGGCCGGGCTCCAGGCGCGGGCGGCCCTGCGTGACGTCCCAGAACTCGAAGGCGCGCAAGGGTACTTCGAAGGTGAGTTCCTCGCGGGCGCCCGGGGCGAGGGTCACCCGCCGGTGGGCCACCAGTTCGCGGCGCGGGCGGGGGAGCGCCGGGTCGACCGCGCGGGTGTAGAGCTGGGCGACCTCGTCGGCGGTGACGTCGCCGGTGTTCGTGATCGTGAACGAGACGTGCGCCGCCCCGTCGTCGATCCGCACGTTCAGATCACCGTACGAGAAGGAGGCGTACGACAGCCCGTGCCCGAAGGGGAACAGGGGTGTGCCCTCGAAGTAGAGGTAGGTCTGGCGGCTGCCGATGACGTCGTAGTCGAGGAGGCCGGGAAGGTCGGCGTCGCTCTCGTACCAGGTCTGCGGGAGGCGGCCCGCGGGGGAGACGTCGCCGGCCAGGACACGGGCCAGGGCGGTGCCGGCCGCCTGGCCGCCGTGAGCTGTCCACAGGGTCGCGGCCAGGGCGGAGGTGTCGACGGCGTAGGGGTAGGCGGAGACCAGGGCCAGGACCGTGCGGGGGTTCGTGGCGCGGGCCGCGCGCAACAGGCGCTCCTGGTGGGCGGGGAGTCGCAGGGAGACGCGGTCCTCGGTCTCGCGGCCGTTGATGTGCGGGTCGTTGCCCGCGACGACCAGGACGACATCGGCCTCCGATGTGACCCGGGTCACTGCGTCCTCGCCGCGTTCGACGATGATCAGCTCAAGGGTTTCCGCGTTCTCGGGGTTCGCGGGGTTCTCGTTGTTTTCGTCGGCAACCTTCACTCCGTCCGCGGCGACAGTGACGTGGCGGCCCGTGCCGAGGTGCCTGAGGAGGTGACCGTCGCCGTGCGGTTCCAGGCGGAAGGTCTCCTGGACGACCCAGCCTCCGGGCTGGTCGGCCGAGGCGCGCAGATAGCCGTCCTCGGCGACGGAGAGATAGCGGCCGTCGGGCGCGCGGAGCGTGAGGACGCCCTCGTCCCAGTCGATCAGCGCGAACTCGGTGCCGGTCGCGTCGGTCGTCAGCGGGGGCAGGTCCGTGCGGCCGGCGAGCAGCGCCGGGTCCAGGGCGCCCTCGGCGCCGCGCACCTCGTCCGCGCTGCCGTCGGCGTCCGGGACATGCAGAAACGTCCCGGCGGAGGTCTTCAGACGGACCCGGTCCACGCCCTCCGCGAACTCCACCCGCTCGGCGCCGAACCGCTCGTACAGGCCCTCCAGCGGGGTGGAGCGGTGGATGAGCGTGCCGCTGTACCAGTCGAGCTTGCACTCGTCGGCGAGCAGGCCGACCACGGCGATCCGGGTGTCCGGGGCGAGCGGCAGCACACCGTCGTTCCTGAGCAGGACGATCGCCTGCTCGGCGGCCTCCTGGGCGAGCGCCCGGTGCGCCGGGGTGTCGAAGTCCTTGGCGTCGGCGTGCGGGTCGTGGTGCGGGTCGAACTCGCCGAGCCGGAAACGGACCGACAGCTGCCGGCGGACCGCGGTGTCGATGTCGGCCTCGGTCAACAGGCCCTGGTCGTAGGCCCGTTGGATGCGGCCGACCATCTGCGAGCTGTCCGTCCCGTGGTCGGTGAAGCTGTCGACGCCGGCCTTGAGGGAGGCCGCGGTGGCCTCCTCGTGGGTGTCGAAGTAGTGCTCGTGGTCGACCAGGTTGGAGGGCGCGCCCGCGTCCGAGCAGACCAGCAGCTCCTCCTCGGTCCAGGCGCGCAGGTGCTCGCGAAGGTACGGCGAGACGTGGTTGGGGCGGCCGTTGACCAGGTTGTACGCCGGCATCACACCCGCCACCGCGCCCGCCTCGACGGTCTCGCGGAAGGCGCGCAGGTCGTACTCGTGCAGCACGCGCGGGCGCACCGAGCTCGACGCGGTGGCCCGGTCCGTCTCGTTGTTGTGGGCGAGCCAGTGCTTGAGGACGGGAGCCGTGCGCCAGTACGTCGGGTGGTCGCCGCGCAGTCCGTGGGTGTAGGCGGTGGCGATGGCGGAGGTGAGCTTCGGGTCCTCCGAGTAGCCCTCCTCGTTACGGCCCCACAGCGGGTGCCGGAGCAGATTGACCGTCGGCGCCCAGACGTTGAGGCCGACGCGCTCGTCGTGGGCGCGCATCGCCCGGACCTCCTTGGACACCGCCTCGCCGACGCGTCGTACCAGCTCGGTGTTCCAGGTCGCGCCCAGGCCGACCGCCTGCGGGAAGACCGTCGCCGGGCCCATCCACGCGACGCCGTGCAGCGCCTCCTGGCCGGTGCGGAACTCCGCGATGCCGAGCCGCTCGACGGCCGGGGCGAACTGGTGCAGGAAGCCGATCTTCTCGTCGAGGGTCAGCCGCGACAGCAGATCGTCGATGCGCTTCGCGAACGGCATGTGCGGATCGCGAAATGGCGGTGTGTGCGGCGGGTGTGCGGTCACGTGGGGATCCCCTTGTGATGGATCGGTTCGATGCTTTCGAAGCGCTTCGATGCTCATTCGACACCGGGGCGGGTGTCAAGAGATCAACACCGTCACTTCAAGCGGTGCATAAGAAAAGGTCACCTCCCTTACCTCCGAGGAATCTTGGGATCGACCCTTGTGCACCCCTGGGTGTTCACTTAACCTCACAGCAACATCGAAGCGCTTCGACTACGGATTCCGTCGCAACGTCGAAGTAACGCTTCAGCTCAGCCAGTTCCACTCAAGACACCGCAGCCGACGGCTCCACCGCCGGGTGTCCTGGTGCGCCATGAAGGGTTGACGCAATGACGCCGAACGCCGCTTCCGCCTCCTCCGGGCCCAGCCGGAGAAGCTTCCTCGCCTCGACGGCGGTCGCCACCGCCGCGGTGGCGGGCGGGATGCCGCTCCTTGCCGCCTGCGGAGGTTCGGGCGGTGGCGACCGCGAGGGGACCACGTCGGGCAAGGCCGCGGACAAGCTGCTCCCCACGTTCGTCGCCAGCACGGTCGCGAACCCGGACCTGCCGTCCAAGAACGGCTCGGCCGCCGGCTACACCGGCAAGGTCGACCTCGCGGCCCTGAAGACCTCGGTCCCGGAGAAGCTCGGCACCGGCGCCCCCATCAAGATCATGTCCCCGTTCTGGGGCTCCCCGCCGAAGGCCGGCTGCGCCTACTACAAGGCGCTCGACGCCGCCGCGGGCACCAAGATCACCTGGCAGAACCAGGACGGCAACACCTACGGCGAGAAGCTGGGCGCGGTCCTCGCCTCCAGCTCCATACCCGACATGGTGGTCGTGCCCGGCTGGGAACTGGTCGGCAAGATCGCGAACGCCGTCACCGCGAAGTTCATGGACCTCAGCCCCCACATCGCGGGCGACAAGATCAAGAAGTACCCGAACCTGGCCGCGATCCCGTCCGACGCCTGGCGCATGGGTATCTTCGGCGGTGCCCTGCGCGGGATCCCGATGCCCTCGGCCACCGCCGGCTTCATCACCCCCTTCTATCGCAAGGACATCTTCGACAAGAAGGGCTACTCGGTCCCCAAGTCGCCCGACGAGTTCCTCAGTTGGGCGAAGGAGGCCACCAGCGCCAAGGCCAAGGTCTGGGCCTGCGGCGACCTGAGCTGGACCGCGTGGAACATCTTCGGTGTCCGCGGTTCCGGGACGGTCGGCTGGAACATCGGCGACGACGGCAAGCTGACGTACCGCGTCGAGCAGCCCGAGTACCTGGAAGCCCTGGAGTGGGTCCGCAAACTCTTCGACGCGGGCGTGGTCCACCCCGACGACAAGGCGCGCACCGGAGACCAGGGCCAGCGGTTCACCGCCGGGCAGGTTCTCGTCTACAACGACAACATCGCCAGCTGGTACGGCAAGACCGCCGAACAGGCCGCGTCCAACCCGGACTTCAAGATCGAGGGCATGGACATCTTCGGAGCCGACGGCGGTGACCCGACGCTGTGGGCGTCACAGCCCGCCAGCATCTGGTCGATGATCCGCAAGGGCGCCTCCAAGGCGACCATCGAGAACGCTCTCGCCGCCGCCGACTTCGCCGCCGCGCCCTACGGCACCAAGGAGCGGATGCTCGTCGACTACGGCGTCGAGGGCACCCACTACACCGTCAAGGACGGCGTCCCGGTCAAGAACGACCTCGGCAACTCCGAGGTGCTCAACGCCTGGGTGATGCTGGCCGCCCCGGCCGCCTACTACGCCCACCCCGACTTCCCCGAGACCGCCCGCAAGCAGGTCGAGTGGCAGCAGCGGATGGGCGCCTTCATGAAGAAGACGTCCACCTTCGGCATGAACATCGTCGAGCCGACCCGCTGGGCCAACCTCAACAGCCAGTTCGAGCAGCTGGAGCTCGACTACGTGCGCGGCAACCGCAAGCTCTCCGACGTCCAGGCCGCCATCTCCACCTGGAAGTCTTCCGGCGGCGACAAGCTGCGCGACTGGTACAAGGAGCTCATCGACAAGAACGGCAGCGGCAACTGATGTCTCTCACGGCCGGGAGCAGGCCCGACGGGACTCGTCCCCCCGCGGCCGTCGAGGAACCGACGGCCGCGGTCGCCGCCGCGGTGGCGAAGCCCCGAGTGCCGGGCAAGGCGAGCAAGGCCGCCAAGGTTCCCTTCAAGATCCGGCTGCGCCGCGACCGCACGCTCATCCTGATGACGCTGCCGGTCATGGTCCTGCTGCTGGTCTTCAACTACGTTCCGCTGCTCGGCAACGTCGTCGCCTTCCAGGAGTACGACCCGTACGTCTCCAGCAACGGTGTCACCGCGATCTTCCACAGCCCCTGGGTCGGGGTGGAGCAGTTCTCGCGGATGATCGACGACCCGCTGTTCTGGAGCGCCGCGAAGAACACCATCGTGCTGTTCGTACTCCAGCTGGTGCTGTTCTTCCCGATCCCGATCGCCCTCGCGCTGCTCATCAACAGCGTGATCCGGCCCCGGGTGCGGGCCGTGGCGCAGGCGATCATGTATCTGCCGCACTTCTTCTCGTGGGTCCTCGTCGTCACCGTGTTCCAGCAGATCTTCGGCGGCGCGGGCATCATCGCCCAGACCCTGGAGGACCACGGCTGGAGCGGCTTCGACCTGATGACCAACGCGGGCCTGTTCAAGTACCTGGTCACCGCGCAGGCCGTCTGGAAGGACGCCGGCTGGGGGATCATCGTCTTCCTCGCCGCGCTGGCCGCCGTCAGCACCGACCTGTACGAGGCCGCGGCCATGGACGGTGCCGGACGCTGGCGCCGCATGTGGCACGTGACGCTGCCCGCGCTGCGCCCGGTGATCGCGCTGCTCCTGGTCCTCAGGGTCGGCGACGCGCTCAGCGTCGGCTTCGAGCAGTTCCTGCTCCAGCGGTACGCGGTGGGGGCGGGGGCCAGTGAGGTCCTCGACACCTACGTGTGGAACATGGGTATCCAGAACGGCGACTTCAGCTACGCGGCCGCGGTCGGCCTCGTCAAGGGAGCCATCGGACTTTGCCTCGTCCTGGGCGCGAACAAGTTCGCGCACCTGCTCGGCGAGCAGGGGGTGTACAAGAAGTGAGCCTCAACACGCAGCTCGTCCGCAGTCTCAAGGCTCCCGCCCGGCCGGTGTGGGAGGAGGAGCCGAGCAAGGCCGGACTCACCGCCAAGGGCGGTCTCCTTCTCCTGTGCTGTCTCGGCGTGCTCGGTCCGCTGTGGATCGTCATCGTCACCAGCCTCTCCCCGAAACCGGTGATCGACCGGGTCGGCGGGCTCGTCGTGATCCCCCAGGGCATCACCTTCGTCAACTACACGGAACTGCTCAGCGGGGGGCAGGTCAGCCGGGCCATCATGGTGTCGATCGGGGTCACCCTCGTCGGCACGCTGTTCTCGATGGCGGTGTCGGTGCTGGCGGCGTACGGGCTGTCGCGGCCGGGGAGTCTGGGCCATCGGTTCTTCCTGATGACCATGATGGCGACGATGTTCTTCGGCGCCGGCCTCATCCCGACGTATCTGCTGGTGCAGTCGCTGGGGCTCACGGACACCTATCTGTCCCTGATCCTGCCGAGCGCGGTCAGCGTTTTCAACATCCTTGTGCTGCGGGCCTTCTTCATGGGGATCTCGCCCGAACTCACCGAGTCGGCGCGGATCGACGGGGCCGGGGACATGCGGATTCTGCTGACCATCGTCATGCCGCTGTCCCGGGCGGTGCTGGCTGTGATCTCGCTGTTCTACGCGGTGGGTTACTGGAGTGCCTGGTTCAACGCGTCGATCTATCTCAGTGATCAGTCGATGATGCCGCTGCAGAACGTGCTCATTCAGTTGGTGCAGAAGAACACGGAGGCCCCTACGGGGTTGCAGCAGGCGGTTCGTACCGGGCAGTTGTCGTCGCTGGGGTTGCAGATGGCCGTGATGGTGCTGGCGTTGATTCCGGTGGCGGTGGCTTCTCCGTTCGTGCAGCGGCACTTCAAGAAGGGCATGCTCACGGGCGCGGTGAAGGGGTGACCTGCGCCTGATCAACGGGGGCTTCAAGTAGTTGGGCGGCTGCAGGTTCGTCGTGGCCTGTCGCGCCCACGCGGCGGAGCCGCACATCGATGCAGCCCCGCGCCCCTAGGTGGGCTCACTCTCCCTTAGTTCAGAGCGAGGTTTGTCATGCTTACGTCCGGGCTCAGCCGTCGTGCTGTTCTTGCCGGGACCGCGGCCGCCGCCGCGATCACCGCCCTTCCGTCCCTCTCGGGGACCGCCGCGGCCGCCACCCCCTCCTACCGCTGGCGCCAAGTCGCCATCGGCGGCACCGGATTCGTCACCGGCGTCCTCTTCCACCCCTCCGTCCGCGGGCTCGCCTACGCCCGGACCGACATCGGTGGCGCCTACCGCTGGGTCGACCGGAGCGCGCGCTGGATCCCGCTCAACGACGACCTCGGGTGGGACGACTGGAACCTGCTCGGTGTCGAGGCCATGGCCGTCGACCCCGCCCACCCCGACCGGGTCTATCTCGCACTCGGTACCTACGCGCAGTCCTGGGCCGGCAACGGGGCCGTGCTGCGGTCCGAGAACCGCGGGGCGACCTGGGCCCGGACCGACCTCACCGTGAAGCTCGGTGGGAACGAGGACGGGCGGGGGACCGGGGAGCGGCTGCTCGTCGATCCCCGGGACAGCGACACGCTGTGGCTGGGCACCAGACACGACGGGCTGCTCAAGTCCACCGACCGGGGCGCCACCTGGGCCACCGCGAGCACCTTCCCCGGCACTCCCAGCAGCAGCGGCCAGGGCGTCACCCTGCTCGTCGCCGCCGGGCGGGTCCTCTACGCCGGGTGGGGCGACTCCGACGGCACCACCGCCAACCTGTACCGCACCTCCGACGGCACCACCTGGGAAGCCGCCCCCGGGCAGCCCTCCGGCACGAACGCCAAGGTGCCGATCCGGGCCGCCTACGACTGCCACACCCGCGAGCTGTACGTCAGCTACGCCAACGCGCCCGGTCCCAACGGGCAGTCCGACGGCAGTGTGCACAAGCTGGCCACGGCGAGCGGCAAGTGGACCGACGTCACGCCCGTGAAGCCCGGCGGGACCACGAGCGACGGCTCCGCCGACACCTTCGCCTACGGCGGGGTCTCCGTCGACGCCCGCCGCCCCGGCACCGTCGTCGTCTCCACCAACAACCGCTGGGCCGACGTCGACACCCTGTACCGGACCACGAACGGCGGCCGCACCTGGACGTCCCTGAAGGACACCGCGGTCCTCGACGTCTCCGAGACCCCCTTCCTCACCTTCGGCGCCGACGAGCCCAAGTTCGGCTGGTGGATCCAGGCCGTCGCCGTCGACCCGTACGACTCGAAGCACATCGTCTACGGCACCGGCGCCACCCTCTACGGCACCCGCGACCTCCAGCACTGGGCCCCGCAGATCCGCGGCCTGGAGGAGACCTCCGTACGCCAGCTGATCTCGCCCCCGACCGGGGAGGCGCACCTGCTCAGCGGTCTCGGGGACATCGGGGTGATGTACCACGAGCGACTGACGGCCTCGCCCTCGCGCGGTATGGCTTCGAACCCCGTGTTCGGGTCGGCGACCGGCCTCGCCCAGGCCGCCGCCAAGCCCTCGTACGTCGTCCGCACGGGCTTCGGTGACCACGGCAACGGCGCCTACTCGAACGACGGCGGCAAGACCTGGGCGCCCTTCGCGGGCCGGCCCGCCCTCGCCAAGGACGCACCCGGCCCGATCGCCACCAACAGCGACGGCAGCGTGCTGCTGTGGACCTTCGTGCACTGGGACGGCACCAAGTACCCGGCCCAGCGCTCCACGGACAACGGCGCGACCTGGTCCGAGGTCTCGACCTACCCCAAGGGCGCCACCCCGCTCGCCGACCCGGCCGACCCGACGCGCTTCTACGCGTACGACACCGACACGGGGACCCTGTTCGCCAGCACGGACCGCGGTCTCACCTTCACCGGACGCGCGAGCGGACTGCCCTCCGGGGACAGCCAGTTCCAGCTGGCAGCTGCGCCGGGGCGCTCCGGCGACCTGTGGCTGAGCACCAAGACGAACGGCCTCCACCGGTCCACCGACGGCGGCGCGACCTTCACCAGGCTCACCAGCTGCTGGGCTTCGCACACCCTCGCCTTCGGCAAGGCCGCCCAGGGAGCCGGATACCCGGCGATCTACATGGTCGGCTCCACGGAGGCGATCACCGCCGTGTACCGCTCCGACGACGGCGCGAAGACCTGGGTGCGCGTCAACGACGACCAGCACCAGTGGGGCTGGATCGGCGCTACCATCGCCGCCGACCCGCGGGTGTACGGCCGGGTCTACATCGCGACCAACGGGCGGGGCATCCAGTACGGGGAGCCGGCATGACACCAGGACTCCAGGACGCCACCCGCGGCCGCATCCTCTACGGCGGCGACTACAACCCCGAGCAATGGCCCGAGGAGACCTGGCAGGAGGACGTCCGGCTGATGAAAGCCGCCGGCGTCAACTCCGTCACCCTCGGCGTCTTCTCCTGGGCGAAGCTCGAACCCCGCCCGGGAGAACGGGACTTCGGCTGGCTGGACCGGCTGATGGACCTCATGCACGACAACGGCATAGGGGTCGTCCTCGCCACCCCGACCTCCTCGCCGCCGCCGTGGATGGGCCACCGCCACCCCGACACCCTGCCCGTCGACCAGGACGGCCGCACCGAGTACTGGGGCGGGCGCCAGCACTTCTCGCACTCCAGCGCCACCTACCGCCGTTACGCCGCCGCCATCACCGAGGACCTCGCCGCCCGCTACGGCGGCCACCCGGCCCTCACCATGTGGCACATCAACAACGAGTACTGCACCTTCGACTGGAGCGACGAGGCCGCCGCCCGGTTCAGGATCTGGCTCCAGCGGCGATACGGCACCCTCGACGCCCTCAACTCCGCCTGGGGCACCGCCTTCTGGAGCCAGGGCTACGGCGACTGGGCCGAGGTCCACACGCCCCGTCACGCGCACTACATGAAGAACCCCAGCCAGGTCCTTGACTTCCGGCGCTTCACTTCCGACATGCTCCTGGAGTGCTACCTCGCCGAGCGGGACATCGTCCGGCGGGCCACCCCGCACACCCCGGTGACCAGCAACTTCATGCCCCTGTGGATCGGCCAGGACGCCTGGCGCTGGGCCGAGGAGGAGGACGTCGTCTCCGTCGACATCTATCCCGACCCGCGCGATCCGCTGGGGACCCAACAAGGCGCCCTCGTGCAGGACATGACCCGCTCCCAGGCGCGCGGACCCTGGATGCTCATGGAGCAGGCGGCCGGGCCGGTCAACTGGCGGGGTGTGAACCACCCCAAACCCCGTGGCCTGAACCGCCTCTGGTCCCTCCAGGCCGTCGCCCGCGGTGCCGACGCCGTGTGCTACTTCCAGTGGCGCCAGTCCCGGCAGGGCGCGGAGAAGTTCCACTCCGGGATGGTCAGCCACGCGGGAGAGGAGGGCCGCACCTATCGGGAGGTCAAGCAGCTCGGCGCCGAACTCGCGCTCATCTCCGGCGAGGTGACGGGCAGTCACACCGGCAACGACATCGCGATCCTGCACGACTGGCACTCCTGGTGGGCCGGCACCCAGGACGGCCGCCTCTCCAGCGAGGTCGACTACCCGGACGTACTGAAGTCCTGGCACCGCGCCCTCTGGGAGGCCCACCTCACCACCGACTTCGCCCACCCCGAACACGACCTCACCGCCTACAGGATGGTGGTCGTACCCCAGCTGTACGCCCTCACGGACACGGCGATCGACAACCTCCTTGCCTACGTCCGCCAGGGCGGCACCCTCGTCTCCGGCTTCCTCACCGGCGTCGCCGACCAGGACGACCGGGTGCGCCCCGGCGGCATGGACGCCCGGCTGCGTGAACTGTTCGGCATCCGCACCCTGCACGAGTGGTGGCCGCTGGACGCGGGCGAGCACGCCGAGTGCGACGGGTTCCGGGGCACGCTGTGGTCGGAGGAGATCGCGACGACCGAGGACGCCACAACAGAGGCCGCCTACAAGGGCGGTGAGCTCGACGGGCTGCCGGCGGTGCTCCGCAGGGGCCGCGCCTGGTACCTCTCGACACTCCCCGAACCGGGCGCCCTGCGCGAACTCCTCGGCCGGATCGCGTACGACGCGGGCGCACGCCCCGCCCTCGACGGACTGCCCGACCGCGTCGAGGCCGTCCGCCGCGGCGAGCTGCTCTTCCTGCTCCACCACGGGCGCGAGGCCGTGACGGTCGACGTGCCCGGGACACACCTGGACCTGCTGACGGGGGAGTCCCACACGGACCGGGTGACCCTGGGCCGCTACGGAGTGGCGGTGCTCAAGCCATGAGCGACGGCCTCGTCCACGGCACCTGGGAACCCGCGCCGGCCACCCGCTGGGAGGACGGCTTCCTGAGCGGCAACGGCCGTCACGGCGCCCTCCTGTTCGGCGCCCCGGAGGACGAGCGGGTCGTGGTCACCCACCACACCCTGGTCCGTCCCAACGGTGCCGAACACGCCCGCCCGCCCCGGCTGGCCGTCGAACTCCCCGCGCTCCAGGACCGGTTGCTCGCCGGAGACCCGCACGCGGCCGAGGGCTTCACCGACCGGCGCGAACTCCAGTGGGTGCAGCCCTTCCACCCGGCCTTCGCGATACGGCTGCGACGGCCCGCCCGTGCGGAGAACACCGGCTTCCGCCGCTCCGTCGACTTCACCACCGGCGTCGCGCGGACCGAGTACGACGGCCGGCTCAGCCGTGTCTTCGTCTCCCGCGCCGACGACGTCATCGTCCACCAGGTCACCACCCCCGACCTGGACATCTCCCTCGACCACCGGCTCCCCGGCGCACCCCACGACCTGGCCGTGGGCCACGGCGCCGTCCTCACCCCCGACGGCGCCCTGCTCACCCTGCGCGCCCGCTACCCCGGCAGTGACCGCGCCTACACCGGCGTCACCCTCGTCGCGGTCACCGGCGGCCGTACGACCCTCACGCCCCCGGGGCTCCGTATCACCGGCGCGGACTCCGTGCTCCTGCTCACCCGCGTCCTGCGGCACACCGAGGAGCCGGACGCGCTCGCCGAGGCCCGGGCGCTGGGCGAACTCCTGCCCGAGGACCACGAGGATCCGTACACCGACCTCCTCGCCCGCCACACCGAGCTGCACCGCGCCGCCTACCGTCGGGTGACGCTCGACCTCGGCGCCGCTCCCGCCGAACGCGCCCTGCCGGGCTCCGAGCTGCTCCGGCACCCCGACAGCCCCGCCCTCCTGGAGCGCCTCTTCGCCGCGGGCCGCTACCACCTGCTCTCCGCCAGCGGCCTCTTCCCGCCCCGCCTCACCGGCCTGTGGACCGGCGACTGGGACACGGCCTGGTCGGGAGCGTTCACCAACGACGCCAACGTCAACCTCCAGACCGCGTCCGCCGCCTGCGCCGCACTCCCCGAAGTCACCGAAGCACTCGCCTCCCTGATTTACCGTCAAATACCGGACTGGCAGGACAACGCCCGCGAGATCTTCGGCGCCCGCGGGGTCGTGGCCCCGCCGCACTCCGACGGCGAGTCCGGGCTGACGTACCACTTCAGCCGCGAGTACCCGCTGCACCTGTGGACGGCCGGTGCCGACTGGCTGCTCAAGCCCCTCGTCGACCACGACGAGACCCGCGGCGAACAGGACCCGCGCACCGCGCGCGCCCTCGCCGAAGTCGCCTTGTTCTACGAGGACTTCCTGCACCGCGTCGATGAGAACGGCCATCTCGTCGTCGTCCCCTCCTACTCACCCGAGAACCGCCCGGCGAACGCCGGCTGGGGCGCGATCAACGCGGCCATGGACCTCTCGGCGGCCCGCCACGCCCTGCTCACGGCCGCCGCGTACCACCCGGAGAAGGCGGAAGCCTGGCGGGCCCTCGCCGACCGCCTCCCGCCCCACCGTGTCAACGACGACGGAGCCCTCGCCGAATGGGCCTGGCCCGGCCTCGACGACACCTACGACCACCGCCACCTCAGCCACCTCTACGGCGTCTGGCCGCTCGACGAGATCACCCCGTACGACACCCCGGACCTCGCCAAGGCCGCCCACCGGGCCCTCGAACTCCGCGGCTCCGAGAACGACTCGGCGCACGGACACCTGCACCACGCCCTCGTCGCGGCCCGCCTGCGCGACGGTGAACGGGTCGCACACGCCCTCGGTCAGGTCCTGGAAGGCGACTTCTTCCACGACTCGCTGATGAGCGCGCACTACCCGAACCGGGACGTCTACAACGCGGACGCCGCCCACACCCTGCCCGCCGTGCTCGTCGAGATGCTCGTGCAGTCGACGCCGGACCGGCTGGTGCTGCTGCCCGCGGTACCCGCCACCTGCCCCCAGGGCGAACTACGAGGAATCCGCACCCGGTTCGGGGCGGAACTCGACCTCACCTGGAACCCCACCGAAGCGATCGCGGTGATCCGCCCCACCCGGACCCACCGCATCGAACTCCGGACTTCCTCCGGCGCCGATCCGCTCAATCTCGTCGCAGGAGAAGACCACGTCCTCCGTCTGGAGGCGTGGTAACCACCCCCGCATTTCCCCCCACCCATGGAAAGGGACACCATGGCAAGCACTCTGCGCAAGATCACCATGGCGGTGCTGGCCCCGGCGATGGCCATCGGCGCCACCGTCGGACTCGCCTCGGCCCCGGCCTCCGCCGCCGTCTGGAGCTCCTGCGACCAGTGGGCCAACACGAGCCTGAACGGCTACACGCTCTACAACAACATCTGGGGCTCCGGCGCCGGCAGCCAGTGCATCTGGGCCAACTCCGGCACCAACTGGGGCGTCAACGCCAACCACCCCAACACCGGCGGCATCAAGTCGTACCCCAACGCCAAGAAGGTGATCAACAAGTCGATCACCTCGCTCGGTTCGCTCTCCAGCAGCTACAACGTCTCGGTTCCGTCGTCCGGCGCGTACAACACGTCGTACGACATCTGGGACACCAACTACGACTACGAGATCATGCTCTGGATGAACAAGACCGGCGCCGTCGGTCCGCTGGGCACCTCGCAGGGCAACGTCACGCTCGGCGGTCACACCTGGACCGTCTACAAGGGCGACAACGGCTCCAACGCCGTCTTCTCCTTCGTCCGCACCTCCAACTCCAGCTCCGGCACGGTCAACGTCCTGCCCATCCTGAAGTGGATCAAGGACACCAAAGGCTGGTTCGGCAACGTGACCATCGGTGACCTCCAGTTCGGCTTCGAGATCACGTCCTCGTCCGGCGGACTGGACTTCGCGGTCAACAGCGAGAGTGTCAGCAGCAGTTGACCGGCTGGGGGTGGGGTTTCATCGGACTCATGCGTAACTCCACCCCCCTCAGGTCACCCTGATCGCCGCCGCCGCGTTGCCGTCATGCCGGGCAGCGCGGCGGCGGTCCCCACGCCCACGAGCCTCTTCCCCGTCGCGGACCTTTCCGCCGAACGCCTCGCCACCGCGGACCTCGTCGCCGCCGCCAAGTGGGGCACCGACAGCCCCATCGACGCCCCCGCCCGCGAACAGCAGGTCCTCGACACGGTCGCCGCGCAGGCCGGAGGCGAACAAGGTCGTCCAACGCGGCCTGTTCCAGCGCTGGACCACCCACCCCGACCAGGCCCCGACGACCAAGCCTGACTCGTTCCAGATCCACCACGAGAACCACTTGGACGCGCTGCACACCCGGGCCCTGATCCGCGCCTTGCCCTCAATCTGCCGCAACTGAACGTCTCTTTTGGGGGCGCGGGGAACTGCGCGACAAGCCACAACGGCGCCGCACCCGGCAAACGGCCTACCGCGGCACTTCCTGAATCGGCAACCGCGCCCCATCCCGCAGGAACAACGGAATCCGGTCCAACGGAGCCGCCACGGTCACCGAAGCCCCGCCCTCGTACGACACCCCCGTCCACGCATCGGTCCAGGACGACCCCGCCGGAAGATAAACCGTCCGGGCGGTCGCGCCGGCGGTGAGCACCGGCGCCACCAGAAGATCCGCCCCGAAGAGATACGCGTCGTCGACCCCCCAAGCCGCCTGATCCTCCGGAAACTCAAGGAACAGCGGCCGCATCGGAGTCAGCCCCTCCTCATGCGCCTCCCGCATCACCTGGAGAACGTACGGCTTCAACCGCTCCCGCAGCCGCAGGTACTTCTCCAGGATCGCGCCGGCCTCCTCCCCGTACGACCACACCTCGTTGGGCCCGCCCGTCATGTCCGGCCCCAGCTCCATACCCGGGTCACGGAACCCGTGCAGCCGCATCAGGGGCGACAGCGCGCCGAACTGGAACCAGCGGACCATGACCTCGCGGTACGCCGGGTCGTCCGGATCCCCGCCGTGGAAGCCGCCGATGTCGGTGTTCCACCAGGGGATCCCGGACATCGCGGTGTTGAGGCCGGCCGCGATCTGGTGCCGCAGGGTCGTGAAGTCGGTGCCGATGTCACCGGACCACAGGGCGGCACCGTAGCGCTGACTGCCCGCCCAGGCCGAGCGGTTGAGGGTGATGACCTCCTCGCCGGCGGCCGTCAGCCCCTCGTAGAAGGTGCGGGAGTTCTCCGAGGGGTAGCTGTTGCCGACCTCGAGGCCGGGGCCAGCCCAGTACCGCAGGTTCTCCTGGAAGCCCGGCTTGAGTTCGGGTTCGCAGGCGTCCAGCCAGAACGCCGTGATGCCGTACGGCTCCAGGTAGTTCTCCTTCACGCGCGACCACATGAACTCCCGGGCCTCGGGGTTCGTGGCGTCGTAGAAGGCCACCTGGACAGTGGAGGCGACTCCCTTGTCCGGCCAGTCGGCGTGCGCCATCGGGCCGTACTGCGTGCCGATGAAGTAGCCCCGCTGTTCCATGACCGGGTGGTTCTCGCTCAGCGGTGACACCGACGGCCAGACGCTGACCACCAACTTGATGCCCAGCTCGTCCAGTTCGCGGACCATCGCCGCGGGGTCGGGCCACTCGGCCGGGTCGAACTTCCACTCGCCCAGGTGCGTCCAGTGGAAGAAGTCGCAGACGATCGCGGAGATGGGTAGGCCGCGTCGCTTGTACTCCCTTGCCACGGAGAGGAGTTCGTCCTGGGTGCGATAGCGCAGCTTGCACTGCCAGAAGCCCGCCGCCCACTCCGGCAGCATCGGCGTACGGCCCGTCACCGCGCTGTAGCGGCGCTGACCGTCGGCCGGGGAGCCCGCGGCGATCCAGTAGTCGATCTGGCGGGCCGAGTCGGCCACCCAGCGCGTGCCGTTGTGGGCGAGCTCCACGCGGCCGATGGCCGGATTGTTCCACAGCAGGGTGTAGCCGCGGCTGGAGGCGAGGACCGGGATGCCGACCTCGGCGTTGCGCTGGATCAGGTCGAGGACCAGGCCCTTCTGGTCGAAGCGGCCGTGCTGGTGCTGGCCGAGGCCGTACAGCTTCTCGTCGTCGTAGGCGGCGAAGCGCTGCTCCAGGCGGTGGTGGCCGTTGCCGACGGCGGTGTAGAGCCGCGAGCCGGGCCACCAGAAGTGCGCGCGGGCCTCCGCGAGGAGTTCGGCGGAGTCGTCGGTGCGCAGGAAGCGGAGCTGGCCTTCGGCGTCGACGTGGACGGTGAGCGCGCCCACGGTCAACTGGGCTTCCCCGCCACCGATCTTGACGGTGCTCTCGGTGGCCGGCGGCTCGTCCAGCAGGGCGCCCGGCAGCCCTTCGAGGATCGGACCCCCGAGCCGGGCCCGCACCCGGACCGCGTCCGGGCCCCAGGGCTCGACACGTACGGTCTCCTGGCGGCCGCTCCACTCCAGCGCGCCGTCCCGCTCGCGGAAGGTGCCGACGGTGGGGGAGGACTGCGCGAGGCTGACCTTGGGCTGGATTTCGGCAGGCTGAGTCACGGAGGGTGCTCCTGAAGGGGAGGACAGACAAGGGGGTGCCCCGGCAGGGGCCGTGCAGGAGGTCTTGGGTGGCGAGGCTTCGGTCAGGACGCGGCCGGGCCGGTGCTGGACCGGACCGTCAACTCGGGCTCGATCAGGACGACTTCGTCCTCACCGCGGCCTTCCAGCTTGGCGGCGAGCCGCTCCACGGCGTGCCGGCCCATCTCCTGGGCGGGGATGGCGACCGAGGTCAGCCGCACCGAGGCCTGGACGGCGACCTGTTCGGGGCAGATCGCGACCACCGAGACATCCTCGGGAATGGCCCGGCCCTGCTGGCGGAGCAGCGCGAGCAGCGGCTCGACGGCCTGCTCGTTCTGCACGACGAAGCCCGTGGTGGACGGACGCTCGTCGAGGATGCGGGCGAGGGTCACGGCCATCGCGTCGTACCCGCCGTCGCACGGCCGGTGCAGCAGTCGTACGCCCAACTCCTGGGCACGCGACCGGAGTCCGTCGAGGGTGCGCTCGGCGAAACCGGTGTGGCGTTCGTAGACCGCGGGGGCCTCGCCGATGACAGCGATGTCGCGGTGACCGAGCTTCGCGAGGTGCTCGACGCACAGCGCGCCGGTGGCCCGGAAGTCGAGGTCGACGCAGGTCAGGCCCGAGGTGTCGGCCGGGAGACCGATGAGCACGGAGGGCTGGTCGGTGCCGCGCAGCAAGGGCAGCCGCTCGTCGTCGAGTTCGACGTCCATCAGGATCATCGCGTCGGCGAGCCCGCTGCCGGTGACACGTCGTACGGCGTCGGGCCCCTCCTCGCCGGTGAGCAGCAGGACGTCGTACCCGTGGGTCCGCGCGGTGGTGGCCACCGCGATGGCGATCTCCATCATCACCGGCACGTACATGTCGGTGCGGAGCGGGATCATCAGCGCGATGATGTTGGACCTGCTGCTGGCGAGTGCGCGGGCGCCGGCGTTCGGGTGGTAGCCGAGCTCGCGGATGCTCTCCTCGACCCGCTGCCGGGTGCTCGTTGAGATGGACCGCTTGCCACTGAGGACATAGCTCACCGTGCTCGCCGAGACTCCGGCGTGCTGGGCGACCTCGGCGAGGGTGACCATCCAGCTCTCCAAGCTTTGTGAAGCGCTTCGACAGTGCGCAGAACGAACATGGGCGGGTGAGGGTGGTTCGACAGTAGCTCCACCGGGGGTGGGTGTCCATAGGTTGTCGAAGCGCTTCGACAGGGACTTCCGGGAGCGCGGCGGACGGGGCGGTCGGGCCGCGGCATCCTGCCTACCACGACCGGCCGCGGGGGGCCATGGATCAGGGGCGGAGGAACCCGGCCGGTGGACCGGCCCGCACCGGATCGTCGCGGTGCCCGGCGAGGGGCGGGACGGGCGCCGTACATCTGGGAGGGGGCGTGCGCGGGCGGCCCGCGGCGGTGAGGTGCCGCGGGGCGAGTCGCTGGCGCGCCGCTTCCCGCGCGAGGCGCGGACGGCGTCGGCGGTGCGCGGACCCGGCGTCGCGCCGCTTCCCGGGTACGACCTCGACGGGCCCGTCCCCTGGACCGCCGCCGCACATCCGGCGGGCCCGAGTCCGGCCGAGACGGTGACGGAGCACGGGCCGTTCGCCGGGGCCGGGGCCCGGGCGCTGTCGGCCGAGCCGGCCCGCGCGGTCGCCGTGGTCCACGAGGCCGGACCGGTCCACCGTGACCTCAAGCCGTCCACCAACATCGCCCTGACCAGCCCGGGCGCCCGGATCGTCGACTTCGGCATCGCCCGCCCCGAGTACGGGCTGACCCTCACCCAGCCGGGGTGGCCCCGGCGACCCGGGGTCACGCGCCGCCGGAACAGGTCACCGGCCCCCGTGCGGGCCGACCCGGCCGCGGTGGGCTACCGGGTGGTCCAAGAGGACGCCGGCACCGACGACGTCCGGCTCCTCACCGACGGCCGCACCCGGTACGTCCTGCGCGGCAACCGCGTCCGTGCGGCCCCCTGACCCGACGGCAACCTTTCCGAAGCGGGCGGCCACCAGGGGACGTCACACGAACCGCCGCCCGGAAGGACCCCCCATGCAGCACCGCCGTCCCCGTCTGTCCAAGAAGGCGAAGACCCTCGGCTCCGCCGCGGTCGTCCTCGCGGCCGCCGCCGGCGTCACCGTCGCCCAGGCGGACGAGTCCGACAAGAAGTGCACGGCCTTCGACACGATCACGCTCGGCAAGTACTACGTGAACAACAACCTCTGGAACGAGGGCAAGTACACCGGCACCCAGTGCGTCTGGTCCAACTCCCGATCGGGCTCCACCATTTCGTGGGGCACCAACTACAGCCTGGCCAACAGCGCCACCGGCAAGGACTACGACGTGAAGTCGTACGCCTCCACCGTGCTCGGCTGGCACTGGGGCTGGAAGGTCGACAAGCCGTCCACCGGCCTGCCGATCCGCGTCGGCGACCGCAAGCCGGTCAGGACCAGCTGGGACTTCACCGTCAGCGCCAACCCCGGCACCATGAACGTCGCCTACGACCTGTGGCTGCACACCAAGAACACCGCCGACTGGCAGGACCAGCCCACCGACGAGATCATGATCTGGCTCAACCGCCAGGGCGGCGCGGGCCCCCTCGGCACCAAGTACGGCAGCGTCAGCCTCGGCGGCGCCATGTGGGACATCTACCAGGGCGACATCGGCTGGAAGGTCTACTCCTTCGTCCGCCAGGCCAACACCAGCAAGGCCTCGCTGAACCTCGACGACTTCACCCAGGCCCTCGTCCGCCGGGGGCTCCTGAGCAACGACAAGTACGTCTCCGGCATCGAGTCCGGCACCGAGGTCTTCAAGGGCACCGGACGACTGGACACCAAGTCGTATTCCGTCGACATCGGCTGAACGGCCGCGCGCGGGGTGGTGACCTCGCCCGGGATCAGGTACATACGATCGAGTAGCACCGGTCAGTAATACATCGGCCACAAGATCCCGATTCGCCACGAGGTGAGCCTGATGTCCGCACCGTCCACCAAGCCCGTCGTCACCGAGCGCGAGGCCCGCGAGGTGGCGGAGGCCGCCCGGGAGCAGGACTGGCGCAAGCCCAGCTTCGCCAAGGAACTGTTCCTCGGGCGTTTCCGGCTCGACCTCATCCACCCGCACCCGATGCCCCCGGCCGAGGACGCCCGGCGCGGCGAGGAGTTCCTCGCCCAGCTCCGCGACTTCTGCGAGACGAAGGTCGACGGGGCACTCATCGAACGCGAGGCCCGCATCCCCGACGACGTCGTCAACGGGCTCAAGGAACTCGGCGCCTTCGGCATGAAGATCGACACCAAGTACGGCGGCCTCGGCCTCACCCAGGTGTACTACAACAAGGCACTCGCCCTGGTCGGCTCCGCGAGCCCGGCGATCGGCGTCCTGCTCTCGGCCCATCAGTCGATCGGCGTACCCCAGCCGCTGAAACTGTTCGGCACCCAGGAGCAGAAGGAGAAGTTCCTGCCCCGCTGCGCCCGCACCGACGTCAGCGCCTTCCTGCTCACCGAGCCGGACGTCGGCTCCGACCCGGCCCGCCTCGCCACCACGGCCGTACCCGACGGGGACGACTACGTCCTCGACGGAGTGAAGCTGTGGACCACCAACGGCGTGGTCGCCGACCTCCTCGTCGTCATGGCCCGTGTACCGAAGTCCGAGGGCCACAAGGGCGGCATCACCGCCTTCGTCGTCGAGACCGACTCACCCGGCATCACCGTCGAGAACCGCAACGCCTTCATGGGCCTGCGCGGCATCGAGAACGGCGTCACCCGCTTCCACCAGGTCAGGGTCCCGGCCGCGAACCTCATCGGCAAGGAGGGGCAGGGCCTGAAGATCGCCCTGACCACGCTCAACACGGGCCGGCTCTCGCTGCCCGCCTCCTGCGTCGCGGCCGGCAAGTGGTGCCTGAAGATCGCCCGCGAATGGTCGGCGGCCCGCGAACAGTGGGGCAAGCCGATCGCCCACCACGAAGCCGTCGGCTCCAAGATCTCCTTCATCGCGGCGACCACCTTCGCCCTGGAGGCCGTACTCGACCTGTCCTCCCAGATGGCCGACGAGGACCGCAACGACATCCGCATCGAGGGCGCCCTCGCCAAGCTCTACGCCTCCGAGATGGCCTGGCTCATCGCCGACGAACTCGTCCAGATCCGCGGCGGCCGCGGCTTCGAGACCGCGGAATCCCTCAGGGCCCGCGGCGAGAAGGCCGTCCCCGCCGAACAGGTCCTGCGCGACCTGCGCATCAACCGCATCTTCGAGGGCTCCACGGAGATCATGCACCTGCTGATCGCCCGCGAGGCCGTCGACGCCCACCTTTCCGTCGCCGGCGACCTCATCGACCCGGAGAAATCCCTCTCCGACAAGGCGAAGGCGGGCGCCAACGCGGGCGTCTTCTACGCCAAGTGGCTCCCGAAGCTCGTCGCCGGACCGGGCCAACTGCCGAACTCCTACGGCGAGTTCAAGCGCGAGGTCGACCTCTCGACGCATCTGCGCTACGTCGAACGCACCGCCCGCAAGCTCGCCCGCTCCACCTTCTACGCCATGTCCCGCTGGCAGGGCCGCATGGAGTCCAAGCAGGGCTTCCTCGGCCGGATCGTCGACATCGGCGCCGAACTCTTCGCGATGAGCGCGGCCTGTGTACGCGCCGAACTCCTCTACACCACCGAGCCCCACGGCCGCGAGGCCTACCAGCTCGCCGACACGTTCTGCCACCAGTCCCGCCTGCGCGTCGAGGAACTCTTCGGCCGCCTCTGGAACAACACCGACGAACAGGACCGCAAGGTCGTCAAGGGAGTCCTGTCCGGCACCTACACCTGGCTGGAGGACGGCATCGTCGACCCCTCGGGCGAAGGCGTCTGGATCGCGGACGCGACCCCCGGCCCGAGCGAACGGGAGAACGTCCACCGGCCGATCCGGTGAGTGGCCCAGGGTGTCCTCCCGTGAGGGGGACACCCTGTCCGGCGGCAGAGGCTCCTGTCATCTCAGCGACTCTCGGGAAGCCCAGGGGCTCAGCCAGGAGGCTCTGGGCGGGGCGTCACAGCTCGGCCGCAGTCGGATCGACCAGATCGAGCGCGGTGTGCGTCCGGGTGTACGGCACGTGACCCGTCCAACCGACGGCCAGCACCTCAAAGGGGACGCGCTGTCCTCCTACACCGTCCTTACGGCCACAATGGAGGGATGAGCGACAGTCCAGCCCCTCTCGCCGACCCGCACCTGGTCTACGACCCCCTCGCGGGCGACGGCCCCAAGGACGTGGTGATCCTCGGCTCCACCGGCTCGATCGGCACCCAGGCCATCGACCTCGTGCTGCGCAACCCCGACCGGTTCCGGGTGACCGGGCTCTCCGCCAACGGCGGCCGGGTCGGGCTCCTCGCCGAGCAGGCCCACCGGCTCAAGGCGCGGACCGTCGCCGTCGCCCGCGAGGACGTCGTACCGCAGCTGCGCGAGGCGCTCAGCGGCCTCTACGGCACGGGCGAACCGCGCCCCGAGATCCTCGCCGGCCCCGACGCGGCCGCCCAGCTCGCCGCATCCGACTGTCACACCGTCCTCAACGGCATCACCGGCTCCATCGGCCTCGCCCCCACCCTCGCCGCCCTGGAAGCGGGCCGCACCCTCGCGCTCGCCAACAAGGAGTCGCTCATCGTGGGCGGCCCGCTGGTCAAGGCGCTCGCCAAGCCCGGACAGATCATTCCGGTCGACTCCGAACACGCGGCACTGTTCCAGTCCCTGGCGTCCGGGACGCGGGCCGACGTACGCAAGCTGGTCGTGACGGCGTCCGGGGGACCGTTCCGCGGCCGTACGAAAGCCGACCTCGCGCAGGTGACCGTCGAGGACGCCCTGGCCCACCCCACCTGGGCCATGGGCCCGGTCATCACGATCAACTCCGCCACCCTCGTCAACAAGGGTCTTGAGGTCATCGAGGCACACCTCCTCTACGACATTCCCTTCGACCGCATTGAGGTGGTCGTGCATCCCCAGTCGTATGTCCACTCGATGGTTGAGTTCACCGACGGATCCACGATCGCCCAGGCGACGCCCCCCGACATGCGCGGGCCGATCGCCATCGGCCTCGGCTGGCCCGAGCGCGTCCCCGACGCGGCACCGGCCTTCGACTGGAGCAAGGCGTCCACCTGGGAGTTCTTCCCGCTCGACAACGACGCGTTTCCTTCGGTCAACCTTGCGAGGCACGTGGGACAGCTCGCGGGCACGGCCCCGGCGGTGTTCAATGCGGCCAACGAGGAGTGCGTGGAGGCCTTCCGGGCCGGCGCGCTGCCGTTCAACGGGATCATGGAGACCGTGACCCGGGTGGTGGACGAGCACGGCACCCCGCGCGCCGGAACCTCGCTCACCGTCGCGGACGTCCTCGAAGCGGAGACCTGGGCGCGGACCCGGGCCCGGGAACTGACGGCACAGACGGCGGAGGCCCGTGCATGACGACCCTGATGTTCATCCTCGGCATAGGGCTCTTCGCCTTCGGCCTCCTGGTGTCGATCGCGTGGCACGAGCTGGGGCACCTGTCCTTCGCCAAGCTCTTCGGCATCCGCGTGCCGCAGTACATGGTCGGCTTCGGCCCGACGATCTTCTCGCGCAAGAAGGGCGAGACGGAGTACGGCATCAAGGCCATCCCCTTCGGCGGCTACATCCGCATGATCGGCATGTTCCCGCCCGGCGACGACGGCCGTATAAGCGCACGCTCCACCTCCCCCTGGCGAGGCATGATCGAGGACGCCCGCTCGGCCGCCTTCGAGGAGCTCCAGCCCGGCGACGAGAAGCGCCTCTTCTACACCCGTAAGCCCTGGAAACGCGTCATCGTGATGTTCGCGGGCCCCTTCGCGAACCTGATCCTCGCGGTGGCCCTGTTCCTCACGGTCCTCATGGGCTTCGGCATCTCCCAGCAGACCAACACGGTCAGCTCGGTCTCCAAGTGCGTGATCGCCCAGAGCCAGAACCGCGAGAACTGCAAGGCCTCCGACCCCGCCTCCCCGGCCGCGGCGGCCGGCCTCAAGGCGGGCGACAAGATCCTCGCGTTCAACGGCGTGCGCACGGACGACTGGAACAAGCTCTCCGACCTCATCCGCGCCAACCCCGACAAGACGGTCCCGATCGTCGTCGAGCGCGACGGCAAGGACGTCACCCTCACCGCGAAGATCGCCTCCAACCAGGTCGCCAAGAAGGACTCCAGCGGCCAGTACGTCCAGGGCGAGTACGTCACCGCCGGCTTCCTCGGCTTCAGCGCCGCCACCGGCATCGTCAAGCAGGACTTCGGCGACTCCGTGGTCTGGATGGGCGAGCGCGTCGGCGAGGCCGTCGACTCCCTCGCCGCACTCCCCGGCAAGATCCCGGCCCTGTGGAACGCGGCCTTCGACGACGCCCCGCGCGAGCCGGACTCCCCGATGGGCGTGGTCGGCGCGGCGCGGGTGGGCGGCGAGATCTTCACCCTGGACATCCCGCCGACTCAGCAGCTGGCCATGGCGTTGATGCTGGTCGCGGGCTTCAACCTCTCCCTGTTCCTCTTCAACATGCTCCCGCTGCTGCCCCTGGACGGCGGCCACATCGCGGGCGCCCTGTGGGAGTCGTTGCGCCGCAACCTGGCGAAGGTGCTGAAGCGGCCGGACCCGGGACCGTTCGATGTGGCGAAGCTGATGCCGGTGGCTTATGTGGTGGCGGGGATCTTCATCTGCTTTACCCTGCTCGTGCTCGTCGCCGATGTAGTTAATCCGGTCAAAATCAGCTGACAACCGGTCATTTTCTATCAAGATGGCAATTGGGCCTCGCCTTCCACCCGTGTAGCTCACACGAGTGAAAGGCGAGGCTTATTGGTACGGCGCAGGTCCGGGCTTCGTACGTTCTTGCTGTTCATGGGTGACCCCAGCGGTGCGCTAACACCCTGGGGTCTGGCCAGTCTGAGAGGGACTGACATGCAGCAAGGTACTGCGCCGTGCGCAGAAGACAAGAGCAGGTACTCCGAGGTGGTCGCCGTCGCCGCGTACATGCGGATCTCGACGGCGGAGCAGAAGCGAAGGTATGGAATTCCGGCTCAGGCCGACGCCATTCGGACCTTCGCGGAGAAACATCCGAAGTGGCGACTCGCGGGATCCTGGGAAGACCTCGGTGAGCCGGGATCGACAGCTTCGAGGCCTGGACTGAATGAGCTGCTCGCGGAAATCGCCGCAGGCCGGGTAAGCGTCGTACTCGCGTCCAGCCTTGACCGTTTGGGGCGGACTGAAGCAGCCATCTGGCGCTGCCTCTGGCAGATCGAGGATGCCGGGGCAGAGTTCGGGTGCTGCGACCAGGTGCTGGGGGAACCGGGACTCGGCCGGTGGCTCACCATCGACCGGCTGGCACAGGCGGTGGAGGTGGATTACTCCCGAATCGTCGCTCGAACGCAATCGGGTCGGCAGCTCCAGGCAGTTCACGGTGGTTGGCCGGGTGGTCCGGCTCCCTATGGTTACAGGATCAGCGGGAAGGGCGCCTTCGGATCGACTCTCCGGGTCGATCCGGATGAGGCAGCCGTGGTGAGGCTTCTGGCAGACCTTGTGATCGAGGGCGGCCGGACCCTCACTGACCTTGCCGAGGAACTGAACAGGCGAGGCATCCCCACCCGCAGCGGCAGGCGTTGGACGAGGGCGAACCTCCACCGGCGGCTGAAGAGCGCTGCGTTCAGCGGAGAGGCAGTCTTTCGCCGCTCCGATCAGCAATGGGGTGGCCATTGCACCAGGCTTGATGGCTCCGGACAGCCCGTGCATGGCGAGAGCGTGGTGATCCCGCTGCCGCCGATCCTCCCGACGGACCGGATCCGCGCCGTTCAACAAGGACTGGCCGAGCTGTCCCGGCCGCGCAAAATGCCCTTGGGGGACTATCCGCTCACCGGCCGAATCCATGGGCCGTGCGGGCGGGCCTACGTCGGGTGCTTTCGCAGCAATGACGGGGTGCGGACATACCGTTGTTCGGGATGGCAGGAAAAGGTTCCCTGTGGTTGCGCCTTTCTGCGTGCTGATCACGTCGAGCAACAGGTGGCGCGGCACGTCAATGCTCTGCTGGCATCCACGCCACCCCGTGCTCGGCCGATGCTGCCGGTCTCCTTCGAGACGCAAACGCGGCTGATTCTGCATGCCGGGCGGGTGAGGTCCCTGAAGGGGCTTGTCGCGCAGTGTGCTGAGGAACTGGACGCATTGCGGTGCGAGGCCCAGCAAAGTCGTGTCGTCGTTGCTGCGCTGCGGCAGATCGAAGCTGACAAAGGGGCGTTGGAGCGAGTTCTCGCCCATGCGCGGGACTGGCTGGTGGAGCTGGAGGCCCGAGTCCGCAGGGATGTCCGGCTTACTGCTGTCTTGGGGGCAGGCGCACCGGACATCCAGGCTCTGTCGCCTTCCGAACAACGGCGACTGATCGAGCAGCTCAAGGTGCGAGTCGAGATCACGGACCCGGAGTTCAGGTACCGCGAGGGGAGGAAGTGCTTGACCGTTCAGTGGCATGAGCGCACAGGGGTACCCGTACCTCCGGACCCCACGGACAGCCTGTGGGCTCGCATCGACGAGTTGCTGCGCTCCAGGTACGGGCCTCACCACTTCCGTTCGCCGCTCGATCTGCGAGCTGCCCTCACGGGGATGCTGCATCGTCTGCGCTCGGGGATCCTGTGGCGTGACCTTCCGGAGCGTTTCGGTGCCCCTGGAAAGGTTCGACTCCGGCAGCGAACCTGGTTGGCGGACGGAGTGTGGGAGGAGATCGTGCAGATCCTCGTTGAGGGGGGAGAGGGCACTCCTGTGCTGAGTCATGGAACCGCGCCGGAACTGTCCATCAGCTCGGGGCTCATCACCGAGGCGCAGCCGAGCATCTCGATCGGTGCCCGCGTGGTTAAGCCGGTCAGAATCTCCTAGCCATACGGCGTTGGCGGCGGCCCGGCATGCTCCATGCCGGGCCGTCTCCCATTGAGTGGGTTTGACGGCGCTGATGTGCTCGCGCCTGCGTCGGTGCCGTAATCTCGAAGTCCGGAGCCCGCCGCTGACGGGACCTGGGCCTTGATCCACGACTTGGGGTTGCACAGCAGATGACTGCGATTTCTCTCGGCATGCCGTCCGTTCCGACCAGGCTCGCCGAGCGCCGGAAGAGCCGGCAGATCCAGGTCGGGTCTGTGGCGGTCGGCGGTGACGCCCCCGTCTCCGTGCAGTCGATGACGACGACGCGTACGTCCGACATCGGCGCCACCCTTCAACAGATCGCCGAGCTGACCGCGTCCGGGTGCCAGATCGTTCGCGTGGCCTGTCCCACCCAGGACGACGCGGACGCCCTCGCGACCATCGCGCGCAAGTCGCAGATCCCGGTGATCGCGGACATCCACTTCCAGCCGAAGTACGTCTTCGCGGCCATCGAGGCCGGCTGCGCCGCCGTCCGCGTGAACCCCGGCAACATCAAGCAGTTCGACGACAAGGTCAAGGAGATCGCGCGCGCCGCGAAGGACCACGGCACGCCGATCCGGATCGGCGTCAACGCCGGTTCGCTGGACCGTCGGCTGCTCCAGAAGTACGGCAAGGCGACCCCCGAGGCGCTGGCCGAGTCCGCGCTGTGGGAGGCGTCCCTCTTCGAGGAGCACGACTTCCGGGACATCAAGATCTCCGTCAAGCACAACGACCCGGTCGTGATGGTCGAGGCGTACCGGCAGCTCGCCGCCCAGTGCGACTACCCGCTGCACCTGGGGGTCACGGAGGCCGGTCCCGCCTTCCAGGGGACGATCAAGTCGGCCGTCGCGTTCGGCGCGCTGCTCTCCCAGGGCATCGGCGACACCATCCGCGTGTCCCTGT
The DNA here is from genome assembly GCF_040651535.1 of Streptomyces sp. NPDC048420. NCBI lineage: Bacteria > Bacillati > Actinomycetota > Actinomycetes > Kitasatosporales > Streptomycetaceae > Streptomyces > Streptomyces sp. NPDC048420. Next base: position 86,209 of record NZ_JBEZKG010000010.1, on the reverse strand, counting down.
CGGCCCCGCCGGTCGAGGAGGTCAAGGTCGGCAACCAGATCCTGGAGTCCCTGAACCTCAAGCAGCGCGGCCTGGAGATCGTGTCGTGTCCCTCCTGCGGGCGCGCGCAGGTCGACGTCTACAAGCTGGCCGAAGAGGTGACGGCGGGCCTGACCGGCATGGAGGTCCCGCTCCGCGTCGCGGTCATGGGCTGTGTGGTGAACGGCCCGGGCGAGGCCCGCGAGGCCGACCTCGGTGTCGCCTCCGGCAACGGCAAGGGCCAGATCTTCGTCAAGGGCGAGGTCATCAAGACCGTCCCCGAGTCCAAGATCGTGGAGACCCTCATCGAGGAGGCCATGAAGCTGGCCGAGCAGATGGAGGCGGACGGCATCGCCTCGGGCGAGCCGTCGGTGTCGGTCGCGGGCTGACGGGGTGTTTCGTCGCCCGAGTCTTCCAAGCGCCGGTCCGCGCGATGTCAGCCCGTCCGGCGTTTGAGGACGAGGCCCTTCGGGCCGATGGGGTCTGGGGGCGCATTCCCCAGGGACGGCCACCAGGACACGGGCGCCTCACTGCCGACCGGTACCGGAACACAGGGCGGCGCGGCTCAGCTTCCGCAGGTACAGTGCGGAGATCAGCAGACCCCAGTGTGAGGCCCCGCCCGTGTTGACCCAGACGACCTCCCGGGTCCTCGAACCGAGCGACCTGGACGCCGCGCTCGCCGTACTCGACCGCGATCCGGTCGCGAACGCCTTCGTGACGTCGAGGGTCCAGGTCGCCGGCCTCGACCCGTGGCGGCTCGGCGGCGAGATGTGGGGCTGGTACGAGGACGGCATGCTCACGTCCCTCTGCTACGCCGGCGCCAACCTGGTCCCGATCTGCGCGACCCCGCGCGCGGTCCGCGCCTTCGCCGACCGTGCCCGACGGTCCGGTCGCCGCTGCTCCTCCATCGTCGGTCCCGCGGAACCCACGGCCCAGCTCTGGCGGCTGCTGGAACCGAGTTGGGGCCCGGCCCGAGAGGTCCGCGCCCACCAGCCCCTCATGGTCACCGACCGCATGCCCACCGACATCGCCCCGGATCCGTACGTCCGCCGCATCCGCAAGGACGAGATGGAGACGATCATGCCGGCCTGCGTGGCGATGTTCACCGAGGAGGTCGGCGTCTCCCCGCTGGCCGGCGACGGGGGGCTGCTGTACCAGGCCCGGGTGGCCGAACTGGTCGGCTCCGGCCGCTCGTTCGCCCGCCTCGACGAACACGGCAAGGTCGTCTTCAAGGCCGAGATCGGCGCGGCGACGGACCTGGCCTGCCAGATCCAGGGCGTCTGGGTGGCCCCCGAGTACCGCGGCAGGGGAGTGGCCGCCCCCGGAATGGCGGCGGTACTGCGTTACGCCCTGGCGGACGTGGCCCCGGTGGTGAGTCTCTACGTGAACGACTTCAATACGCCGGCGAGGCGGACGTACATGAGGGTGGGCTTCCAGGAGGTCGGGGCGTTCATGAGCGTCCTGTTCTGAACCCACCTGAAAGGGCGCGGGGAACTGTGCGACCAGCCCCAGGGGCCCGCACCCGGCACGCACCCGGAACTCCCCTGTACGCTCCCCGCATGGACCTCGTCATCGGCCCCCTGGACCTGTCCGCCCACGTAGACGAGGCCCTGGCAGTCCAGGCCATCGCATTCGGTCTGGGCGCAGACGAGGTAGCGGTCCGCCGCCAGATCGTCCTCCGCCACATGACGTATCCCGGCGCCAGGGCACTCGGCGCAACCGTCGGCGGCAACCTCGTCGGATTCGTCTACGGCATGCCCAACGACCGCACCCACTGGTGGTCGACAGTCGTGGAGCCCTACCTCCGCGCCCAGCACAACGACCCCTGGCTGGACAACTCCTTCGTGATCACCGAGCTGCACGTCCACCCCCACCACCAGAACCGCGGCATCGGCAGGTCCCTGATCACCACGATCACCGACGGCGCCGCCGAACCCCGCTCGATCCTCTCCGCGATCGACACCGACAGTCCGGCCCGCGGCCTGTACCACTCCCTCGGCTACCAGGACCTCGCCCGCCAGGTCCTCTTCCCGAGCGCCCCGAAGCCGTACGCCGTGATGGGCGCCCCGCTCCCGCTGCGTCACCGCTGAACACCGGATTTCCACCCCCACAGCACGCCCGGCTAACCTCCTTGCCATCACCCTTTCCCGGCAGGAGTACGAGAACAATGGCGAACGCACCGGTCCAGCGCATGTCCCAGTTGATGGCGAAGACGCTGCGCGACGACCCGGCGGACGCCGAGGTCCTCAGCCACAAGCTGCTCGTGCGCGCCGGGTACGTCCGCCGTACCGCGGCCGGCGTCTGGAGCTGGCTGCCGCTCGGCATGAAGGTGCTGCGCAACGTCGAGCGGATCGTCCGGGAGGAGATGGACGCGATCGGCGCCCAGGAGGTGCTGCTTCCCGCGCTGCTGCCGAAGGAGCCGTACGAGGCGACCGGCCGCTGGGAGGAGTACGGCCCGGAGCTGTTCCGGCTGCAGGACCGCAAGGGCGGCGACTACCTCCTCGGCCCGACCCACGAGGAGATCTTCACTCTGCTGGTCAAGGACCAGGCGTCCTCCTACAAGGACCTGCCGGTCATCCTGTACCAGATCCAGACGAAGTTCCGTGACGAGGCCCGCCCCCGCGCCGGCATCCTGCGCGGCCGCGAGTTCCTGATGAAGGACTCGTACTCCTTCGACACCGAGGACGAGGGCCTGGCCCAGTCCTACGCCCTGCACCGCCAGGCCTACCAGAAGGTGTTCGAGCGCCTCGGCCTCGACTACCGCATCTGCGCCGCCACCGCCGGCGCGATGGGCGGCTCCAAGTCGGAGGAGTTCCTCGCCCCGGCCGAGGCCGGCGAGGACACCTTCGCGGACTGCCCGAACTGCGACTTCGCGGCGAACACCGAGGCGATCACGTACGAGCTCAAGGAGCAGGACGCCTCCGCCGCGCCCGCCCTCGAGGAGATCCCGACCCCCGACACCCCCACCATCGAGACCCTCGCCGCCCACCTCGGCGTCGAGGCCTCCGCCACCCTCAAGAACCTCCTCGTGAAGGTCGACGGCGAGATCGTGGCCGTCGGCGTCCCCGGCGACCGCGAGGTCGACCTGGGCAAGGTCGAGGCGCACTTCGCGCCCGCCGCCGTCGAGTTGGTCACGGCGGAGGACTTCGTCGGCCGCCCCGACCTCGTCCGCGGCTACGTCGGCCCGCAGGGCCTGGGCGAGAAGGTGCAGTACATCGCCGACCCGCGGGTGGCCCCCGGCACCGCCTGGATCACCGGCGCCAACAAGGAGCACACGCACGCGAAGAACGTCGTCGCGGGCCGGGACTTCGAGGTCGACCAGTACGTCGACGTCGTGGTCGTACAGGAGGGCGACCCGTGCCCGAAGTGCGGTACCGGCCTCAAGCTGGACCGCGCCATCGAGATCGGCCACATCTTCCAGCTGGGCCGCAAGTACGCCGACGCCCTCAAGCTCGACGTCCTCGGCCAGAACGGCAAGCCGGTCCGCGTGACCATGGGCTCCTATGGCATCGGCGTCTCCCGCGCGGTCGCCGCCCTCGCCGAGCAGACCGCCGACGACAAGGGCCTGTGCTGGCCCGCCGAGGTCGCCCCGGCCGACGTGCACGTGGTCGCCGCCGGCAAGGCCCTCCAGATCGAACTGGCCCTCGACGTCTCCGAGAAGCTGCGCGCGGCGGGCCTCCGGGTCCTCGTCGACGACCGCGCCGGCGTCTCCCCGGGCGTGAAGTTCACCGACTCCGAGCTCATGGGCGTACCGAAGATCCTGGTCGCGGGCCGCCGCTCGGCCGAGGGCGTCCTGGAGCTCAAGGACCGCCGTACCGGTGAGCGCGAGGAGCTGACGGTGGACGAGGCGATCGCCCGCCTCACTGTCTGACCGGTCTCTCGGGGCCGTACCCGACCGTAGTGCGTGACACAGCGTCACTACGGCTACGGAGGGGTACGGCCATGACAACACTCACGGCCAGGTGATGCTGTTCAGGGGCGCGGGGAACTGCGCGACCAGCCCCCACCGGCCGGCAGCCGAAACAGACCTTCAAAGCCACCCGGCGAACTCCAGCAACAACTCGGCATCCCGAGGCCGCCCCACCCGAAGCGCCCGCACCCCCGACTCCACGGCCCGGAACAACGTCCACCCCCGCAACCGCTCCTGATCCACGTCCAACGACTCCGCAAGCCGCTTCACCCGCCGCCGCGTGGTCGCCGCCCCCGAGGGCGAGGCGATCAGGTCCTCCACCCGATCCCGCACCAGCCGAGCAAGATCGAACGCACACTCCCCGACGACAGGATCAGGCCCTACGGCGAGCCAGGGAGACCGCACACCGGAAAGCACCTTGCTCTGCCGGAACGTCCCGTGCAGCAACCGCACCTCCGGCGGCGCGACCAGCAACGACTCCCGAGCGTCGAGAGCGGCGCTCACCAGCGACGCCACCTCCGCGGAAGCACCCCGCATCGCAGAAGCCTGCCGGCCCGTCCGCTCGGCCACCGTCTCGAAGACATGGTCACCGGGCGGCTCCACCCACAGCCGCCGCAAGGTCCCCGCCGCCTCAAGCAGCGCCTTCGCCTCCGGCAGCGATCGCACGGACACATCCGGATGCAGCCGCTCAAGCAGCAGAACACCCTCATCGACGAAGGGCTCGATCAGCTGTACGGCCCCCCGCCCACCCCAGTGCGCGAGAGCCGCCCGCTCGCTCTCGGGCCGGGACCGAGGCGGCACCAGCTTGAGCACGGCCGGTGTCCCGTCCGCCCGCCGCACGAGCACGACGAGACTGCTGCGCCCACCGGGCACCTGCACCCGCTCCACGGTCAACTCGCGCACCGCGACGGCCTCCGCGGCGGTCTTGGGCAGCTTCTCCACCCAGTCGTCACCGTCGGGAGCGCTCTCACCGAGCGCCCGCACCAGCCGCTGAGGCGGTTCGAAAGCCATGCGCGAGGTGTTCCCTTCAGTGCCGTGTCATGCCGTGGGCGCTGCTGTGGGCGCTGCCGTGGCCGCCCGCTCGGCGAGCCCAGGGAAGGCTACGCTCTCGCCGCGCCAGCGCACCGCCCGCACCGCGGCCTCCCGCAGCGCCTCCGCGGCCGTACCCCGCCGCCCGCCTTCGGTTGCCCGCACCACGTCGGAGTACACGCCGGCGACCCGGTCCTCCAGCTCGGCGGCGAGCCGTACCGCCGCGGCCGAGTCCGGTACCGGGAAGGGCAGCGCGTACGCCGCCGCGGCGGCCACCGGCGTCCCGCCCAGACCCCGTACCTCACGCACCAGCGCGTCCCGCCGGGCCCGGTGGGCGTCGTAGGCGGCCTTGGCCTCCGTACGCCGTCCCTCACGGATCCGCCCGCCGACCACGCCGTAGCCGTACACGGCCGCGTGCTCGGCGGCCAGCGCCTTCTGCAGTGCCTCCAGCTCGTGCTCGTCCTCGTCGCTCACCGGTCCCCCTCCATCAGCAGATAGGCGTGCGCCGCGCCGGCCGCCGCCACCGAGGCCAGCAGCCGGGCCAGCTCACCCGGCACGGCCAGCAGCGCCTTCGCCCGCCGGTCGGCGAGCTCCCGCTCGGCGGCGGCGAGCTGGGTGAGGGCGTCCTTCTCGGTCGCGGGCACGGTGACCGACGGCGAGGGCGAGGCGTTGCTCGACACACTGGGTGAGGCCGCCGTGAGCGTCTCCCCGAACGCCTCCACATGCCGTACGGCTTCCGCCCGCAACGGCCCGAGTCGCTGCGCGAGCGTCGGATACGCGGCCAGGACGACGTCGTACCGCTCGACGATCCCCCTGCTGTCCCGAGCCGCACGCACGCGTACCCGCTCGGCGGCGGACGGGCTGCCGGCGGTGCCCTCCTCGCTGCTTCCGGTCCCGTCGGAGCACCCCGTCAGCAGGGCGCCCCCGGCGACCGAGGCGAGCAGGGATCTTCTGCGCGGCCCCGAGGGGACGCGCGGCGGAAAGGGGTACGGCACGACAGACGTCCTCGGGAAGCTCGTACGAACACACGGGCGGGAGGTCGAGCCCGCCGGCGATCACGGTACCCGCGCATCCGGGGTCACCTGGACGGCAACACCCCCCGCGACCGGATACCCTTTGACCAGACACGCGACCTACCCACAACAGCACACGCGGCCGAGGAGTCACCCGGATGAGCACCACCCAGAGCGAGAGGCTGCGAGAGCTCCTGGAACCGCTCGTCACCTCCCAGGGCCTGGATCTCGAAGAGATCGCAGTGGACTCCGTCGGACGGAAGCGAGTGCTGCGTGTCGTCGTCGACTCGGACACCGGTGCCGACCTGGACCAGATCGCCGATGTGAGCCGCGCGCTCTCGGCGAAGCTCGACGAGACGGACGCGATGGGCCAGGCGGAGTACACCCTGGAGGTCGGCACCCCGGGCGCCGAGCGCCTCCTCAAGGAGCACCGGCACTACCTGCGCGCCCTGGACCGGCTGGTGAAGTTCCAGCTGACCGAGGGCGGCGAACTGGTCGCCCGGATCCTGAAGGTCGACGACGAGGGCCTCGAACTCGAAGTGCCCGGCGTGAAGGGCCGTAAGGCCACCGTCCGCACCCTCGCCTTCTCGGAGATCGACAGGGCGCGCGTGCAGGTCGAGTTCAACCGCAAGGACAAGAACGAAGAGGAGGCGTAGCCGTGGACATCGACATGAGTGCCCTGCGGGGCTTGGTACGGGAGAAGGAGATCTCCTTCGACCTGTTGGTCGAGGCGATCGAGTCGGCCCTCCTCATCGCCTACCACCGCACCGAGGGAAGCCACCGCCACGCGCGCGTGAAGCTCGACCGGGACTCCGGACACGTGGTCGTGTGGGCGAAGGAAGACCCCGAGGAGCTCGAAGAGGGCCAGGAGCCGCGGGAGTTCGACGACACCCCGTCCGACTTCGGCCGGATCGCCGCCACCACCGCCAAGCAGGTCATCCTGCAGCGGCTGCGCGACGCCGAGGACGACGCGACGCTCGGCGAGTACGCGGGGCGGGAGGGCGACATCGTCATGGGCGTGGTCCAGCAGGGCCGCGACCCGAAGAACGTCCTCGTGGACATCGGCAAGCTGGAGGCCATCCTGCCGGTGCAGGAGCAGGTCCCGGGTGAGACGTATCCGCACGGCATGCGGCTGCGGTCGTACGTCGTCCGGGTGGCGCGGGGTGTCCGCGGGCCCTCCGTGACGCTGTCCCGCACCCACCCGAACCTGGTGAAGAAGCTCTTCGCCCTGGAGGTGCCGGAGATCGCCGACGGATCCGTCGAGATCGCCGCGATCGCCCGTGAGGCCGGTCACCGCTCCAAGATCGCCGTACGGTCCACCCGTTCGGGCCTGAACGCCAAGGGCGCCTGCATCGGCCCGATGGGCGGCCGGGTGCGCAATGTCATGGGCGAGCTGAACGGTGAGAAGATCGACATCGTCGACTGGTCGGACGACCCGGCCGAGATGGTGGCGAACGCGCTGTCGCCCGCCCGGGTCTCCAAGGTGGAGGTCGTGGACATGGCCGCCCGCTCCGCGCGGGTGACGGTCCCCGACTACCAGCTCTCCCTCGCCATCGGCAAGGAAGGGCAGAACGCCCGGCTCGCGGCCCGGCTCACCGGCTGGCGGATCGACATCCGGCCGGACACCGAGCAGAGCGCCGACAGGGCCGGGGAATAGATCCAAGCCGTCGGTGGCTTAGATCACGACAACAACCGTTCGATCCTCGCCCCCAAGGGGTGAGGTCGGTACGGGGAGGTAGACTTAAGAGTGTCTGGCCGGACGCACGCCCGCGCATGCCCTGAACGAACCTGTGTGGGATGCAGGCAGCGAGCGGCCAAGACCGATCTGCTGCGCATCGTGGCGATCAAGGACGCCTGCGTTCCTGATCCTCGCGGTACGCTGCCCGGCCGGGGTGCGTACGTTCACCCCGCCCTGGTCTGTCTCGACCAGGCGGTACGCCGCCGGGCGTTCACGCGGGCGCTGCGCGCCCCGGGAGCGCTCGACACAAAGGCGTTGCGCCAGTACGTCGAGCAGACAGACAGTTGCTGAGCAGGCAACACCGTAAGAAGCGTCGCGCGGAACCTCTGTGCGGCCCTGTACACCGCGAGTTGGAAGTAGGTCGAGATTGCGATGAGCACTCGATGAGCACGCGATGAGTACGCCCATGAAGTAGCGACGGTCCGGACGCACCCGGACCTAAAAGGAGCGAAGTGGCTAAGGTCCGGGTATACGAACTCGCCAAGGAGTTCGGGGTTGAGAGCAAGGTCGTCATGGCCAAGCTCCAAGAACTCGGTGAATTCGTCCGTTCGGCGTCTTCGACCATCGAAGCGCCCGTCGTCCGTAAGTTGACGGACGCCCTCCAGCAGGGCAACGGAGGCGGCAAGCCCGCCCCCGCCCGCAAGGCTGCCCCGGCACGTCCGGCAGCCCCCTCTCCCGCGCAGGCAGCCCGTCCGGCCGCCCCGCGCCCGCCGGCCCCCAAGCCGGCCGCCGCCGAGAGGCCCGCGGCTCCCGCCGCCCCGGCCGCTCCCGGCCCCCGTCCCACTCCGGGCCCGAAGCCCGCGCCGCGGCCCGCCCCGGCGTCCCCGGCTCCGACCACGCCCGAGTTCACCGCGCCGCCGTCGGCTCCCGCCGCTCCGGCCTCCCAGGGCCAGGGTTCGCAGGGCCAGGGCTCCGGCCCGCGTCCGAACGCTCCGCGTCCGGCCGGCCAGGCCCCGCGTCCGGGTGCTCCGCGTCCCGCCGGTGGTCCCGGCCAGGGCGGCCAGGGTCGTGGTGACCGTGGCGAGCGTCCCGGCGCCCCGCGTCCGGGTGGCCAGGCGCCGCGTCCCGGTGCCCGTCCGGCCGGTCCCCGTCCGGGCAACAACCCCTTCACCTCTGGTGGCTCCACCGGCATGGCGCGCCCGCAGGCGCCCCGTCCCGGCGGTGCCCCGCGCCCCGGCGGCCCTGGTGGCCCCGGTGAGCGTCCCGGCGGCGCCCCGCGTCCGCAGGGTCAGGGCCAGGGCGGTCCCCGTCCCCAGGGCGCGGCGGGCGGTCCCCGTCCGCAGGCTCCGGGCGGCGCCCGTCCCAGCCCCGGCGGTATGCCCCGTCCGCAGGGCGGTCCCCGTCCCGGCGGCGGCCCCGGCGGCCCGCGTCCCAACCCCGGCATGATGCCGCAGCGTCCGGCTGCCGGCCCGCGTCCCGGCGGCGGTGGCCCCGGTGGCCGCGGTCCCGGTGGCGGTGGCGGTCGCCCCGGCGGCGGTGGCGGCGGTCGTCCCGGTGGCGGCGGCGGTTTCGCCGGTCGTCCCGGTGGCGGTGGCGGCGGCTTCGCCGGTCGTCCCGCGGGTCCCGGTGGCGGTGGCGGCGGTTTCGCCGGCCGTCCGGGTGGTCCCGGCGGTGGCGGCGGCGGTCGTCCCGGCTTCGGTGGTCGTCCCGGCGGTCCCGGTGGCCGTGGTGGCACGCAGGGCGCCTTCGGTCGTCCCGGCGGTCCCGCGCGTCGCGGTCGCAAGTCGAAGCGGCAGAGGCGCCAGGAGTACGAGGCCATGCAGGCCCCGTCGGTCGGCGGCGTGATGCTGCCTCGCGGCAACGGCGAAGCCATTCGCCTGTCGCGCGGTGCGTCGCTCACCGACTTCGCGGAGAAGATCAACGCCAACCCGGCGTCCCTCGTCGCGGTCATGATGAACCTCGGCGAGATGGTCACGGCCACGCAGTCCGTCTCCGACGAGACGCTGCAGCTCCTCGCCGGCGAGATGAACTACACGGTTCAGATCGTCAGCCCCGAGGAGGAGGACCGCGAGCTGCTCGAGTCCTTCGACATCGAGTTCGGCGAGGACGAGGGCGACGACGAGGACCTGGTCGTCCGTCCGCCGGTCGTGACCGTCATGGGTCACGTCGACCACGGTAAGACCCGACTCCTCGACGCCATCCGCAAGACGAACGTCATCGCGGGCGAGGCCGGCGGCATCACCCAGCACATCGGTGCCTACCAGGTCTCGACCCAGGTCAACGACGAGGACCGCGCGATCACCTTCATCGACACCCCGGGTCACGAGGCGTTCACCGCCATGCGTGCCCGTGGTGCCCGGTCGACGGACATCGCGATCCTGGTCGTCGCGGCCAACGACGGCGTCATGCCGCAGACGGTCGAGGCGCTCAACCACGCCAAGGCGGCCGACGTCCCGATCGTCGTCGCGGTCAACAAGATCGACGTCGAGGGCGCCGACCCGACCAAGGTGCGCGGTCAGCTGACCGAGTACGGCCTGGTGGCCGAGGAGTACGGCGGCGACACCATGTTCGTCGACATCTCCGCCAAGCAGGGTCTGCACATCGACTCGCTGCTGGAGGCCGTGGTCCTGACCGCGGACGCCTCGCTCGACCTGCGGGCCAACCCGAACCAGGACGCGCAGGGCATCTCCATCGAGTCCCGTCTCGACCGCGGCCGCGGTGCCGTGGCGACGGTCCTCGTGCAGCGAGGCACCCTGCGGGTCGGCGACACCATGGTCGTGGGCGACGCCTACGGCCGTGTGCGCGCCATGCTCGACGACAACGGCAACAACGTCGCCGAGGCGGGTCCGTCCACGCCGGTCCAGGTGCTGGGTCTGACCAACGTCCCGGGTGCCGGCGACAACTTCCTCGTGGTCGAGGAGGACCGTACGGCCCGTCAGATCGCCGAGAAGCGTGCCGCCCGCGAGCGCAACGCGGCCTTCGCCAAGCGCACGCGCCGCGTCTCGCTCGAGGACCTGGACAAGGTGCTCAAGGCCGGCGAGGTCCAGCAGCTCAACCTCATCATCAAGGGTGACGCTTCTGGTTCCGTCGAGGCCCTCGAGTCCTCCCTGCTCCAGCTGGACGTCGGCGAAGAGGTCGACATCCGCGTCCTGCACCGCGGTGTCGGTGCGGTCACGGAGTCGGACATCGACCTGGCGATGGGCTCCGACGCCATCGTGATCGGCTTCAACGTGCGCGCCGCCGGGCGGGCACAGCAGATGGCCGAGCGCGAGGGTGTGGACGTCCGCTACTACTCGGTCATCTACCAGGCGATCGAGGAGATCGAGGCGGCCCTCAAGGGCATGCTCAAGCCGGAGTACGAAGAGGTCGAGCTCGGTACGGCGGAGATCCGCGAGGTCTTCCGCTCGTCCAAGCTGGGCAACATCGCGGGTGTTCTCATCCGCTCCGGCGAGGTCAAGCGCAACACCAAGGCCCGTCTGCTGCGCGATGGCAAGGTCATCGCGGAGAACCTCAACATCGAGGGCCTGCGCCGCTTCAAGGACGACGTCACCGAGATCCGCGAAGGCTTCGAGGGCGGTATCAACCTCGGAAACTTCAACGACATCAAGATCGACGACGTCATCGCGACGTACGAGATGCGCGAGAAGCCGCGAGGCTGACCGTCACAGCACGCGATCGGGGCCGATCGGCGGAGCCGTTCCCTCTGGGAATTTCCGTCGATCGGCCCCGGCCGTTGCGTGTACGGTTCCCGTATCGGCGTCGACGCGGCGCCCGTACCCCGAACCGGCGGGACATCCGGACACACATGTATGTGGGGACTCTGTCCTTCGACCTGCTCCTCGGTGACGTCCACTCGCTGAAGGAGAAACGGTCTCTCGTCCGTCCGATCGTGGCCGAGCTCCAGCGCAAGTACGCGGTGAGCGCGGCGGAGACGGGCAGTCAGGACCTCCACCGCAGGGCCGAGATCGGGCTCGCGGTGGTCTCCGGGGACACGGGACACCTCAGCGACGTACTGGACCGCTGTGAGCGGCTGGTAGCAGGGCGGCCCGAGGTGGAACTGCTCTCGGTTCGACGCAGGCTCCACAGCGACGAAGACTGAAGCAACAAGTAAGTACTTAAGGAGACGGACCAGTGGCCGACAACGCGCGCGCCAAGAGGCTGGCGGACCTCATCCGAGAGGTGGTGGCCCAGAAGCTGCTGCGCGGGATCAAGGACCCGCGGCTCGGCTCACACGTCACCATCACGGACACCCGGGTCACGGGTGACCTGCGGGAGGCGACCGTCTTCTACACCGTGTACGGCGGTGACGAGGAGCGGGCGGCCGCGGCAGCCGGACTGGAGAGCGCCAAGGGCGTGCTCCGGTCCGCCGTGGGGGCGGCGGCGGGTGTGAAGTTCACGCCGACGCTGACCTTCGTCGCGGACGCGCTGCCCGACACCGCCAAGACCATCGACGACCTCCTCGACAAGGCCCGCCAGTCCGACGAGAAGGTGCGCGAGGTCTCGGCGGGTGCCGCCTACGCCGGTGACGCCGACCCGTACCGGAAGCCGGGCGACGAGGACGAGACGGACGACGCCGCCGAATGACCGAGAAGAACCGGACGCCCGACGGCCTTGTCATCGTCGACAAGCCGTCGGGCTTCACCTCGCACGACGTGGTCGCCAAGATGCGCGGGATCGCCAGGACCCGCCGCGTCGGCCACGCCGGCACCCTCGACCCCATGGCGACGGGTGTGCTGGTCCTCGGTGTCGAGAAGGCGACCAAGCTCCTCGGGCACCTCGCGCTGACCGAGAAGGAGTACCTGGGCACGATCCGGCTCGGCCAGACGACCCTGACCGACGACGCCGAGGGCGAGATCACGGGGTCGGTCGACGCCTCGAAGGTCACCCGAGAGGCCGTCGACGCCGGGATCGCGAAGCTCAGCGGCCACATCATGCAGGTGCCGTCCAAGGTCAGCGCCATCAAGATCGACGGGGTGCGCTCCTACAAACGGGCCCGTGAGGGCGAGGAGTTCGAGATCCCCGCGCGGCCGGTCACCATCTCGTCCTTCGCGGTGTACGACGTCCGGGACGCGGTCGCAGAGGACGGTACGCCGGTGGTGGACCTGGTGGTCTCGGTGGTCTGCTCGTCCGGCACCTACATCCGGGCCCTCGCCCGCGACCTGGGCGCCGATCTGGGCGTCGGCGGCCATCTGACGGCTCTGCGCCGCACGCGCGTGGGCCCGTACAAGCTGGACGCGGCCAAGACCCTCGACCAGCTCCAGCAGGAGCTCACGGTGATGCCGATCGCCGAGGCCGCCACGGCCGCGTTTCCCCGCTGGGACGTCGACGCGCGGCGGGCCAAGCTGCTCACCAACGGTGTACGGCTCGACATGCCCGACGTGTACGCGGGCGCCGGTGCGGTGGCCGTCTTCGACCCCGAGGGACGCTTTCTCGCGCTGGTCGAGGAACAGAAGGGCAAGGCCAAGAGCCTGGCCGTCTTCGGCTGAGGCCTTTTAGGGGGCCCGGGGCGGTCTGCCCGTGGAGCGGCGATCACGGGGTTGTGCCGCCGCTCCACGGTCCCCCCTCGGTTCCCCCACCCCTAGGGTGTATCCGCCGCTCACCTTCCATTCACCCGCGCAGGCAGGCGCTCGGAGTGAAGCAGGGGGGTGGAAGGGGGCGCGTTCACGACGCGATCTGTCCCGCTGATCACCCCGCGCCTACCGTCGACAGCAGGAACGTGCGTACGGCGGGGAGGTTCGACCATGGCGGCAGGAGACTCCGTCGGTGGAGCGGTTCCTCCCTCCTCCGGCACCGGCGCGGAGAACTGGGCGCGGGAGGACGGGGCCGCCCGGCGGACGGTCGGGTCGGCGGCGGTCCGGGAGGCCGGAGGCGCAGACGGACGCGTCGGTCCCGGGACTCGGCAGGGGAATGGGCGGACAGGCGAGGCCGGATGGGCTGATCGGGCCGGGGAGCGGGAGTCGCGCAGGGCCGGTCGGGCTGATCAGGTCGGTGAGGGTGAGGGGGGCGAGGTCTCGTGGGTCGATTGGGCCGGGGAGCGGGAGTCGCGCAGGGCCGGTCGGGCTGATCAGGTCGGTGAGGGTGAGGGGGGCGAGGCCTTGTGGGTCGATCGGGGCGGTGAGCCCGAGGCCGGTGACGGAGGGCAGTCCCGGCGCGGTCCCTGTGCGGGCGCCCGGTCGGCGTGGAGGGGCGGCCGCTCGCGGCAGGCGCGGGGCCGGCAGCGGGCCCAGGACCAGGTGGTCGGGCCCGGGCGGGACGCGGATCTCGTGCGCGTCCATGACCTGGCGGGCCGGCCCCGCGGTCTCGGCTTCGTGGCCGATCACCACGGCACCGTCGTCACCAGCCACGAGGCCGTCGACGGGCTGCCCCGGCTCGTCCTGCACGCCGGTGACCGCAGCTGTGTGGTGACCGCCGACGCGGTGACCCCACTGCCCGAGCTGGACCTGGCGCTCGTCCGTACCGAAGGCCTCGGAGTGGACCCGCTTCCGGTGTCCGTGCGCGACACCGCCGAGACCGGCAGCTATGTCCGTCTCCCCGCCGGCTGCTGGCGCGAGGCCCGGGTGCTGGGCGCGGCCACCGTGACCTACACGGCCACCGACCGCTTCCATCTGCTGGACGGCGCCCTGGAGTTGGCGATCGGCACGGCAGGACGGGACGCGCTGCGGCTGGGCGGCGGGGCCGCCGGGGGCCCGGTGCTCGACGCCGGGACCGGCGCGGTGGTCGCCGTCCTCGGCACCGCCCTGCAGAGCGGCCACCGCGACGGCGCCTACGCCGTCCCCCTCAGCCCCGCCCGGACCGGCCCCCTCGCCGACCTGCTCGCCAAGAACGCGGCGACGGTCCCGGCGTACGGCGCCGACCTCAACCTGGCCGGTGTCCTGGAGCTGACCGCCACCTCGGTGGGCCAGGACGGCCCGCCGGGCGCGCTGGCCGGTTACGTGGGGCGGCAAGACGCCACGGAACCCGTCGAACGGACCGCGACCGCAAGGCAGTTCGCCGCGTTCACCGAGGGCCCGGACACCGTCCTCGGGCTCGTCGGACCGCCCGGCAGCGGCCGAACGACGGAACTCGCGGCCCTCGCCGCCCGCCGCCACCGCGGCCCCGCCCCCGCGCCCACCCTGTGGCTGCGCGGCGCCGACCTGGAGGACACCGACGTCTCGGTGGCCGACGCGGCCCGCCGCGCGCTCACCCGGGCCGCCCGGATCGTGGCGGCCTCCACGGACACCGTCCCCGCCGACCTCGGGGACCTCTCCCCGGAGCGACTGGCCCGTCTCTCCCGCGCTGCCGCCCGGCCTCTCTTCCTCCTCCTCGACGGTCCCGAGGAGATGCCCCCGGTCCTCGCCCACCGCCTCGCCGAGTGGACGCAGGGCACGGCGGAGTGGCTGCGGGAGACAGGGGCACGGCTGGTGGTGGCGTGCCGGGAGGAGCACTGGGAGCAGGCGGACTTCCCGAAGGAGCTGCTCCACGGCGGCCCGGGGGAGCCTTGCGTACGGCTCGGCGACCTCACCGACGACGAGGCCCGCCGGGCCAGGGCCCGCTACGCCCTCCCCGACACCGTCCTCACCGGCTCCGACGCCCGCCACCCCCTCACCCTCCGCCTCCTCGCCGAGGTCCGCGCGGCCATCCCGCACGCCCCCGACGCTCCCGTGAACCGCGACGAGGTCCTCTCCGCGTACCTCGACCTGATGTGCCTGCGCATCGCGGTACGGCTGGCCACCCCGAGCGGGATGCGCGGCACCGCCGTCCGCCGGCTCGCGGCCAAGGTCTCCGGCCAGGTCCACGAGGCGGCCCGGCGCAGCCTCGGCCCCGGCCAGGGCGAACTGGACCGGGAGTCCTTCGAGGCGGTGTTCCCCTGGGGCCCGGCCCCGAAGCGGCTCGGCGGCACCGGCTGGGCCTCCGCCGTCCTCGCCGAGGGCCTCCTCGTCCCCGCGGGCTCCGGCTACCGCTTCGCCCACGAGGAGCTCGCCGACTGGATCCAGGGCATGCACCTGGACCTCGACGAGGCCCTGCGCGCCCTGGTCCACCGCCGCCGCACCGGCCCAGAACACCCCCTCCCGGTCCCGCACCACCGCATCGGTCCCGTCGTCCAGGCCCTGCTCCTCGTCGCCCGCCAACACGGCACACCGCAACTGGCGTACCGGCTGGAGGAGTTGCTGCACGCCCTCGACGCCGACCCGGACTCCTGGTGGGCGGCCCGCCTGCTTACCGAGACCCTGCTGCGCGTGCCCGACGCGACCCCGTACACCGATGTCCTACGGCAGCTCACCGACCGCCTCGTGGTCCGGCGCCAGCGAGCGGAACCGGTCCCGGCCGCGTTCGGGCCCGCCTTCTGGAGCGCCCTCCCGCTTCCCCTGGACACCCGCTTCGACCTGCTCCGCCGGCTCGTCCTCGCCGACGGGCCCCCGCACGAGCCCGGTCCACGGTTCCTGGACTTGGTGGCGGAGCTGCTCGCCGTCGACCCCACCGCCGTACAGCCGTGTCTCACCCGCTGGTTCGACGACGAGCGGCCGCTGCCCGCGACCCCGCACGCGACCGTGGCGGAGGCCGCGCAGGCGCTGCTGCACACGCATCGGACCCGGGCCCTGGACGATCTCACCGAGGTGCTCGTCGGGTGCGCGCACCGGCGGGCCGACGAGCTGCTCGCCGTGCTGGCCGAGGACGAGCCGTCGGCGGTGTGCCGGGCCGTGGACCGGTGGGCGCACGACGAGCGGCCCGCGAGGAGAGTGGCCGCGGCGGCCTACGGAGTGCGTGCCGCCCCGCATGTGCGCACCGAGGCCGACCGTGAGCTGCTGCGCTACGCCGCCCTCGCGCTGCTGGCCCGCCCCGAGGACTGCACCCTGCACGGCGGTGCGCTCGCCCTGCTCGTCCGCGACCCACGCACGCGTGCCCGTCATCTCCCGCAGGCGCTCGGGTACTTCGAGGCCGGCGACCCGCAGTTCCCGGCCGACGCGCTGGTCCCCGCGCTCGCCACCGACCCCGACCCGGTCCTGGACGCCTTCCGGGAGCGGCTGCGGCGGCCCGGCGCCGGCAAGGCGCTGCGCACCCTCGCCGACGTCACCACGCCCGCGCTGGCCCGCCGGGTGGCCGCGCTGGTGCGGGAGGTCGTCCAGCGGCGCCCGGAGACCGCCGGGGACGTGGCCGCGTACGTCGACCGGCGCCTCGACCAGGGCCCGGCCTCCCGGGCCGTACTCCTCCCGCTGGTCACCGGACTGCTCGACGGCGGCCCGGAAGGGGTGCGGGCCGCGCTGGCGGCCGTGCTCGCGGGGCCCGGCACCTCCGCCTCCCTGCCGCTGCGGCAGGAACTCCTCGAATCCCTGCTTGCCCACGAACAGGAGCCCGCGGTCCTGGTCGCCCTGCTGCCCGCGGCCGCCGCCCGCGCGGACGCGGGTGTCCGCGACCTCGTCCACCGCATCGGCCTCCTCCTCGTGCGCACCCCGGACGGCGCGGCCCGCTTCGACCGGGGCCTCGTCGACCTCGGCCGTCATGTCCCCGGCTTCGCCGCGCTGGAGGGCCGGCTGGCTCGCCGACGCGCCGCAGGAGTGGGCGGCGGTGGTCGGCCCCAGTACCCGGCGGATGATCGAGAACCTGGCGGGCGTACGGGTTCCGGCCTGAGAGCGGGCGATGAGGAGCCTCCGCCTCCGCGTGCGTCGGGTCACAGCCCCCATGCCGATGCGAGCCACGGGCACGCGGCATGGCACCCTTAGACCTGCGCAGGTCTTGAGAGTCAATACGGACACGGGTTCGACGAGGAGCGGTCACAGTGCAGCGCTGGCGTGGCTTGGAGGACATCCCCGAGGACTGGGGGCGCAGCGTCGTCACCATCGGTTCCTACGACGGGGTCCACCGCGGGCACCAGCTGATCATCCGGCACGCCGTGGACCGGGCGCGTGAGCTGGGCGTCCCCTCGGTCGTCGTCACCTTCGACCCGCACCCCAGCGAGGTCGTCCGCCCCGGCAGCCACCCGCCGCTGCTGGCCCCGCACCACCGCCGCGCCGAACTCATGGCGGACCTGGGCGTGGACGCGATCCTGATCCTCCCCTTCACCACGGAGTTCTCGAAGCTCTCGCCGGCCGACTTCGTCGTCAAGGTCCTCGTCGACAAGCTGCACGCCAAGGCGGTCGTCGAGGGCCCCAACTTCCGCTTCGGCCACAAGGCCGCGGGCAACGTCGAGTTCCTCGTCGAGCAGGGCAAGACGTACGACTTCGAGGTCGAGGTCGTCGACCTGTACGTGTCCGGCGCGGCGGGCGGCGGCGAGCCGTTCTCCTCCACTCTGACCCGGCGTCTGGTCGCCGAGGGGGACGTGGAGGGCGCCGGCGAGATCCTGGGCCGCCCGCACCGGGTGGAGGGCGTGGTCGTACGTGGGGCCCAGCGGGGACGGGAGTTGGGCTTCCCCACCGCCAACGTCGAGACGCTGCCACACACCGCCATCCCCGCCGACGGCGTCTACGCCGGCTGGCTGCACGCCCAGGGCGAGGTGATGCCGGCCGCGATCTCCGTCGGCACCAACCCGCAGTTCGACGGCACCGAGCGCACGGTGGAGGCGTACGCGATCGACCGCGTCGGCCTCGACCTGTACGGGCTGCATGTGGCGGTGGACTTCCTCGCCTATGTGCGCGGGCAGCAGAAGTTCGAGTCGCTGGACGCGCTGCTGAAGGCGATGGCCGTCGACGTGCAGCGCTGCCGTGAGCTGATCGAGGGCGCGGGGGCCTGATCGCCCGATCAAGGACACGAGAAGAGGGCCGGCACCGTGAAGGTGCCGGCCCTCCTTTCGTGTGGGGCTACTGCTGCGGCGGCTGACCCGCGTTGGGGTCGTACGGCGGCTGCGGGAAACCGGGCTGCGGCTGACCAGGCTGGCCCGTCTGCCAGGGCTGGCCGGGCTGGGCGCCGGGGAAGCCCTGGAACGGGGGCTGCTGCGGCTGTCCGGCCGGGGGCTGCGGCTGGCCCGGCATCGGGGGCGCCATGGTGGGCGGCTGGTTGCCGCCCTGCCCCGTCCACAGACCCTGCTCCTGCTGGGCCCGCACGAAGTCCTCGGCCACCATCGTGGCCAGGTCGAAGTACGCCTCCCGGACCTTTGGCCGCATCATGTCGAGGTCGACCTCGGCACCGGCCGCCAGGTGCTCGTCGAACGGTACGACGATCACGCCACGGCAGCGCTGCTCGAAGTGGGTGACGATGTCCTCCACCTTGATCATCTTGCCGGTCTCGCGCACACCCGAGATCACGGTGATGGACCGCGAGACCAGGGACGCGTACCCGTGCGCCGACAGCCAGTCCAGCGTCGTACTGGCGCTGCTCGCGCCGTCCACCGACGGCGTCGAGATGATGATCAGCTGGTCGGCGAGGTCGAGCACCCCGCGCATGGCGCTGTAGAGCAGACCCGTGCCCGAGTCCGTGAGGATGATCGGGTACTGGCGGCCCAGTACGTCGATCGCGCGCCGGTAGTCCTCGTCGTTGAACGTCGTGGACACGGCCGGGTCGACGTCGTTGGCGATGATCTCCAGACCCGAGGGCGCCTGGGACGTGAACCGCCGGATGTCCATGTACGAGTTGAGGTACGGGATCGCCTGGACCAGGTCACGGATGGTCGCGCCGGTCTCGCGCCGCACCCGGCGGCCGAGGGTGCCGGCGTCCGGGTTGGCGTCGATGGCGAGGATCTTGTCCTGGCGCTCGGTGGCGAGTGTCGAGCCGAGAGCGGTGGTCGTGGTCGTCTTGCCCACGCCGCCCTTGAGGCTGATCACCGCGATCCGGTAGCAGGACAGCACCGGGGTGCGGATGAGGTCGAGCTTGCGCTGCCTCTCCTGCTCCTCCTTCTTGCCACCGAGCTTGAACTTCGACCCGCCCGGAGCGGGACGGCTGCTCTTGGCCTTCTGCTTCTTGCTGTTGACCAGCCGGTCCGAGGTCAGCTCGACGGCCGCGTTGTAGCCGAGCGGCGCACCCGCGCCGGCGACCTGCTGCCGCTGGTCGTGCTGGACCGCCGCCGGCCAGGCCGCGCCGGTGCGGGGGTCCACACCGGGCTGGCCCGGAGCGCTCCCGTACGGGTTGGGCGCCTGCGGCTGCGGCTGTCCCGGGAACTGCGGCTGCCCCGGCTGCCCCTGCGGCTGGGCCGGAGGCGGCGGAACAGGCTGGCCGGGCTGCGCGGGGGGCTGGTGCTGGGGATAGCCGTAGCCGCTCTGGCCGGGCTGGGGGGCGGGCGGTTGCGGGAAGCCGTAGCCGCTCTGCGGGTTCTGGGGAGCGGGCGGCTGGGGGTAGCCGTAACCGCCCTGGCCGGGCTGCGGGGCGGGCGGCTGGGGGTAGCCGTAACCGCCCTGCGCCGCCGGAGACCCGGGCTGCGGCGGGGTGGCCGACCAGCCCGAGGGCGCGGGCTGCGGAGCCTGGGGCTGGGTGGGCGCGGGCGGGGTGCCTGGCTGAGCGGCGGGCGGCTGCGGCTGCCCGCCCGTCGTCCACTCCGGGGCCGGCGGCGGCACCGCACCGGAGTCCGCCGACGCGAACTGGGGCGGCAGCGGCGGAACGGCGCCCTGCGGAGCCGGCGGGGGCCGCCAGCCTTCCTGCTGGGCGTCGGGCTGCTCCGGGGCGGGGGCCTGGGGGGCCGGGGGCTGGTCCGGTACGGCCGGCTGGGCGGCCGGGGCCTCGGGCGCGGCGGGCTGCGGCTCGGCGGCGGACTCGGTGTCAGCGTTCGGGGCGGCGGCGGAGGGCGCGGTGGTGTCCGGGGGTGTGGTGGTGTCCGGGGCCTCTGCCGTTGCCGGTTCGGGGGTGGGGGGTGCCTCGGGGGCATCCGTGCCCTGGTCGGCTGCGGTGACGTCGCTGTCGGAGCCGGACGCGGAGGCCTCCTCACCCGGAGCCGGGGCGGCCGGTGCGGCGGAGCCCGCCTCGGACTCCGCGGACTCCGCGGACGCCTCGGCGGTTTCGGCGGGGGCCGGCGGTTCGGGTGCCGTCGGTGCCTCCGCCGACGGGGTCGCGGGGGGCTGCGGTGCGCTCGTCGTCGTAGCGGCGGCGGACGGGGTGTCGGCACGGCCTTCCGCGTCGGCGCCCTGGGCGCTGGACGATGCCGGGGGCGCAGGGGCCACGGGCGGAGCAGGCGCTGCGGGGGCCACGGGAGGTGCGGGAGCCGTCGGAGCCACGGGAGGTGCGGGAGGCGCCGCGGCCGCGGGGGGTGCCGTGGGGGCAGGGGGTTGCGGGTAGCCGTAAGCGCTCTGGGGGTTCGGGGGAGCGGGCGGTTGCGGGTAGCCGTAGCCGCTCTGGGGGTGCGGGGGTGCGGGGGGCTGCGGGTAGCCGTAGCCGGTCTGCGGGTGCGGGGGTGCGGGCGGCTGGGGGGTCGCGCCCGGGGTGCCCGCCCACGGCGGCGGAGGCGGCGGTGTCGTGCCGGGTGCGCCCGTGGACGGGTCGAACTGCGGGCCGGGAGCCGGCGCGCCGACCGGCGATGGTGCGGAACCGGACGTATCGGGGTAGCCGGGGTGGGGTGCAGGCGCGGCGGGGGCAGGGGCGGGCGCCGGTGCCTCGGCCTCGGGCGCCGCGCTCTGCGTGTACCAGGCAGGTGCGGCGTAGTCGATGGTGAACTCGCCCGTCAACTCGGTGGCGGACTCCGCGTCGGACTGGTCGTCGCTGGGCGTGGTCCAGCCCGCGCGCAGCCCGTCCCGATCGCTCTGCACAATTCCTCCTGGTTGGTCGAGCACCCTCGTGCCGGGTGGGCACTCATGTGCCGGGCTGGGGGCGACCGTTCCTGTTGTCCGATCCGACTGAAGTCCCCTGGACGCGAACAACCCACCCGTGGGTTCTTACGTCGCACCCGCATCAAGCGTAAACGCCACGGCCGTCGGCGGGGCAGGCCCGTCCGCTGTGCGCTCGCACGCACCGCGGACCGCCGGCTGCCTCGATGTCGGCCTTGTCGTCCTTGTGGCGGTTGTCTGTCTCTTGAGCCCGGGCCGGTGTGCCTGCTCGGCTACTCGGCCTGCTCCGCCGTGCGTCCGCCGTAGTGCGGTGCGGGCTCCAGGTCGAACTCGCCGTCACGGGCGCCGAGTACGAAGGCCCGCCACTCCGCTTCCGTGTACCGCAGCACGGTGTCCGGGTCCAGGGAGGACCGCATGGCCACCGCGCCCTCGGGGAGGTAGGCGATCTCGACGCGTTCCTCGTGCTCCTCGGTACCGGGCGCGCTGTGCCACTCGACGCCGGAGATGTCGAGGCCGTACAACTCGTCCCGTTCCCGCTCTTTTCGCGCCTTTACATCCGCGTCCGGTGTCTTTGCGGCGATGTTGTCCGCGTCGGTCATGGTCGGCGGGCCCTTTCTCATGAGCGAACCTCGTGCAGGAGCACCCTACTTGGCCTGGGACCCCTCACACGGCGCAACGGTATGGTCACGAACTCGTATGAGGGGCCGGGGCCTTGGCCGAGGCACGAGACCGCCCGTCAGTCCATCCGGCGGGGCGCCCCGAGGAGGCCGGTCTCCGCGTCGGTGGGCTGGGTCATCACGTACTGCCGGCTCTTCTGCGTACACCACAGGGCGACGTTGTCGGAGAGGGACGACAGGGACGCGGCGTCCCCCTGGGGCAACCGCATGGACTTGCCGACCACTTGGGATTCCTGCGGGGAGATCCGCTGTACGCCGACCACGTCCGCGTTGGCCAGCAGCCGGGGCGCGGTCTGGCCGAGGTAGGGGAGCAGGGTCAGCACCGACTGCCAGGGCGCCGTGGTGAGACGGCTGCGCGGCGGACGGATGCCCAGGTCGCGGATGATCAGCACCGGGCTGGCCGGGGACGGGCCCTGCGGGGCGATCCGCCCCACCTGGTGCACCGTCACTGCCTGCTGGCCGCCGCCGGCCGCCTGCGCCATCGGCGCCCACAGCTGCGGACGTGCCGTCTCGACGGCCACGCGCGCGCCTATCGCCGCCGCCCGCAGGGCGATGACCTGGGCCATCCAGGTGCCGCCCACCAGCACCATGTCGAGCCGGGTGGGACGGCACAGCCCCAGCACCGCGGGCTGGTTGTCCTGGTCGATGCCGAGGATCAGACCGTCGTCGCCGACGGGCAGGGACAGCTGCGCCAGCACGCCGGCGTCGACGAGGTGGCGCTCACGCCGGGGGCCGAGCAGACCGAAGGCCGCCCGCAGCCGCCGCTCCGGACCGGGCCGGGCGGGCTCGGGGGAGCGGGGCAGATGGCCGGGACGCTGGCCGGGGAAGCCGGGGTTGTTGGAGGACCCGAAGCCGGAACGGCCCGAGGGACGAACGGTGGGAGCGGACATCAGCGGGTACCTCCCAGCGGCAGGGTGGCCAGAACTCCGGGCAGCTGCTCACGGTCGAGCCGTACGAGACCGACCTTGAACGCGGACGCGGCCCGCTCCAAGTGCTGGGCCGCCTCGCCCAGTTCGTTCTCACCGCGGCCGGTCAGACGTACGTGTCCGGACAGCGCGATGACGTTGCCCCGGCGCCTGCTGATGGTGAGCGAGAAGGTGCTGGCGAGCGTCGGCGCCGAGGTCAGCGCGCCGACCAGCCGGGGGAAGGACGGACCGGCGCCGAACTGCGGCCACCGGGAGATCCAGTACGTGGTGTGCAGCCGGTCGTCGCAGCGCCAGGTACGGGTGGTCTCCGCCGTACGGCGGCCCGAGCGGCTGCCGTCCATCGCGGCACCGCCGGTGGTGGCCATCGGGTTGACACAGCTGGAGGTCGCGATGGCGCCGCAGATGTCCGCCTCGCTCAGCACCTTGGCCTGCATGCCGGCTCCCATGAGACGGCTGGCCAGCTGGTCGGCGACCCGCAGCAGCGCCCGCCGGGCCCCCTGCATACCGCCGCCGCGGGCCTCCACGGCCTCCGGGCACAGCTCCGGGTCCAGCTTGAGCGCGACCCAGGTGATGCGCAGACCCGGCGTCATGCTCTGGGCCTGCAGCGGCCCGTAGGAGCGGACCGCCATGGCCTGCGGGGGCAGGTGCGGGGCGGGCGCGGGCTGGGTGTGCTGGACGACCTGGACCGAGGAGAGCCGGATGTCGTCCACCTCGAGCAGGCCCTGCAGCAGGTCGAGGGGGACGTCCCCGGTGCCGTACGCGGGCCGCAGGGGGGTGTCGGCGGCCTGTACCTGCACCAGTGCGGTGAGGAAGGTGCCGTCGCCGATCATGCCGATCTCGCGCTGCTCACGGTCCTGGAAGCTGTAGGTGCGCAGCGCCGGGTCGCACTCGACGGCCGGGGCGAAGCCGGGGTCGGTGCCGGGCGGCACGGGTTCGGCGTTGCGCTTGCGGCGGTCCCGGAGCGCGCGGGCGGTGCTGAACCACTCGGGCAGCGGGCGGCCGCGCCGACGCAGCAGTCCGGCCAGGACCAGCGGCACGGCCAGCACGATGCCGACGGTGAGGCCGATGGGGCGCAGCAGCCAGCCGATCAGCAGGACGGCGGCGGCCAGTTCGATGCCGACCAGCTGCTGGACGCGGATGGGGCCGATGCTGCCGGGGCGCCGGGCGAGCGACGGCGAGGCCGGACTCGGGGGCGGCGAGGACTGTGCCGGTTCCGGCCCCGGCCCTTGGGTTCCCTGGGTACGACGGCTGCCGTTACGGCGCCGGGACCTGGTCGCAGTGCTCATCCCCCGGTACAACCCCTTTGCATTGTCTGGCCGCGACTTGAGCTGGCGGCGGATCACCGTACCCCGTACCGTACGGTGCGATCGTCACACGGCATAGTAGAGGCCCCTGCAGGAGCAAACGCCACGGAGTACCGGGCGGCCCTGGGGAGTTCCGCATTCGGCAACAAAGCGAAAAAACGGGGAGTTGACCCATCGATGGCGACACGTCGGGATGAGCTGAACGCTTACTCCTTCGCGCGCAGGCGCACGGTGGCGGCCTTTCTTCAGCCGTCACCGCACGGTTCGGAGGAAGCCGCGCCGCGCCCCCTCAAGACGGTCCTGCCGAGTCTCGGTGTGGCGGCGCTGGTGCTCATCGGATTCGGTGCCTGGGGCATGCTCAGCCCGGCCGCGCCGAAGGGCTGGAACGCGCAGGGCAAGAACATCCTCGTCGGCAGCGAGTCGACGACGCGCTACGTGCTGGTGAAGACCAAGGGCGAGGACAAGCTCAGCCTGCACCCGGTCCTCAACCTGGCGTCCGCCAAGCTGCTGCTGAACGGCGAGAACCCCCAGGTCCTGAAGATCAAGGAGTCGGTGCTCGACAACAGCAAGTACCCGATGGGCGCCACCGTCGGCATCCCCTTCGCCCCGGACCGGCTGCCCTCGGCGGACGACGCCAAGACGGCGAAGACCTGGGCGCTGTGCCAGGCCCCGGGGCAGGACGGGCAGCCCGTCAGTGCGACGTACGTGCTGGACAAGAGCGACAACACCAAGCTGTTCGAGAAGAGCGGCGGGCAGTTGAAGCGGAACCAGGTGCTGTACATCGAGGGTCCGACGGACCCGCAGGTCGGGCATGGGCCGCGGTACATGGTCACCTCGGACGGAAGCGCCTACCTGATCGGCGGCAAGACCTGGCGGCTCTCGGGCGACAAGACGTCGTCGAACATCGAGCGCGCCGTGTTCGGCAGCGGAGTGCAGCCGCAGAAGGTCGGCGCGGACTTCATCAAGACGCTGAACATCGTGGGAGACCTCGACTTCCCCACGTTGCAGGATCTGGGGGCGCCGGCGGGATCGGAGGCGCACATCGAGGGCCTCCTTCCCCAGTACTCCAAGGTGGGCCTCGTCCTGGACGCTCCGACCGGCAACACCACGCACAAGTTCATCGTGCTGAAGGACGGAGTCATGCCGGTCTCCGACTTCACGGCGCAGATGTGGCTGTACAACCCCTTCATCAGTGCCGTGTACGGGACCACGAACCCGAAGCCGGTGAAGGTCCTCTTCAACGACATCCAACCGGAGTCCGGCGAGTGGCTGGCGGGGAAGAACTGGCCCGACGAGTTGGTGACCCAGGCCAACACCGTCTATGAGAAGGGCGGCAAGAACACCTCGTGCAGCATCTGGCACGGCGGTGCGAAGAACGAGACGACCGGTTCGGCGCTGATGTCGGTCTGGACCGGCAAGGACTTCCCGAAGGACGTCTCCCAGAGCGGTTCCCGGACCTATGTCTCGCCCGGCAGCGGCCTGCTCTTCAAGAGGATCACGGGCACCGACGCGGGCGGCGGCAGCACCTTCCTGGTGACGGACACCGGCCTGCGCTACTCGATCCCCGCGCGTAACGACAGCGAGGTGACGGGCGGCGAGAAGGCCGACTCCCAGACCCAGCAGACCAACACCTCCCAGGTCCGGCTCGGTTACGGCAAGATCCGCGCGGCGTCGGTCCCGGCGACGTGGGCGGACCTGCTGGCGGCCGGACCGGAGCTCAGCAGCGGCAACGCGGAGCAGGCGCAGGGGTCGTAAGCCCGCTGCTTGGTCCCGTGTCACTCACACTTCACGAACGCACTTGTGAAAAAGGTGAGTTGACTTCATCGCGATCTTGCTACAAGCCCCAACTGATGTTCGCTCTGTCAGCGGATGCGACTAGAGTGGAACCAGACCGGACTGGATACGTCTGCCGCCATTCGGTGACGGCGTTCCGAGTGAGGGTCTACTCAGAACTCCTACGTCTCATGGGGGACACAACATGGCTGGACAGCAGTTCACCATGACCGAGGAGGAGATGGTCGCGTTCAGCGGCAAGATCTCCTCGGTCAACTCCTCGATCCAGGGCGAAATCTCCCGGCTGCAGACCGTAATCGACACGATCACGGGCGGCTGGAAGGGCTCGGCGGCCACCGCGTACAACAACCTGCAGTCGCAGGTGAACCAGGATGCGAACAAGATCAACCAGATCTTGAACGACATCAAGGAAGCGATCGACCAGAGCACCAAGGCCTACGCGGCTTCGGAAGAGGAGCAGCGTGCGTCCATCCAGAACATCGCGGCCTCGTCCCCCTTCGGATGATCGGACCCGTGCGCCACGGTGCACGTCCGTGACCGACCATCCACACATCTGAGGAGACATAGAAGAGATGTCCGGGCAGATTCTTGTAAATTTCGCCACGATCTCCCAGGCCGCGCAGGACGTCCGCAGCACCGCGGGCAAGATCCGTACGCAGCTGGACGAGCTCGAGAGCGGCGTGAAGCGCATCTCCGCCAGCTGGGAAGGCTCGGCGCAGGAGTCCTACCGCGCCAAGCAGGCCGAGTGGGACCAGCGCGCCGCCTCCATGCAGCAGACGCTTGAGGCCATCGCCAAGGCCCTCGACAGCGCCGCCCAGAACTACCAGGCGACCGAGTCGAGCAACGCCAGGATCTGGGGCGCCTGACGTGATCGCTTGATGGGGGCGGGTGCGCGACAGCGTGCTCGCCCCCATCGGCGGTTCGCGGGGCGTGTGGACGTTTGGGCTCATAGCCGGGTTATCGGCTCAAAGGTGGCCACCCGCACAAAGGTGGTCTGCTGGCTCAAAGGTGGTCCGCCGGCTCAAAGGTGGTCCGCTGACTCAGAGTTGATGTTATCGACTCAGAGTTGATGTATCGATTCAGAGTTGGTTCATCGGCTCCTTTGGTGGGTTCATGCGCGCCGTACGGAAACAAAACGGGAGGACGTAACAAGTGGGATCCGGGGCATCGCGCGCCGCGCATCGGAGCGCCGCAGGCACCGCCGCTTTGGCGGTCCTCGCCTGTGGGCTGCCCTTCGCGGGCGCCGCACCGGCAGCCGCCGCGGACCGGGTGCGGACGGTCTTGGCCGACGACGACGTGCGCTTCCAGGTCGACGACACCAGCTGTTCGTTCCCGTCGGACATCATCAAGGGAACACCCTGGTCGCTGCAGCGCGTCGTCCTGGACCAGCTGTGGCAGGACACCAAGGGCAAGGGCGTCAAGGTCGCTGTCATCGACACCGGCGTGGACACCGTCAACGCACAGCTCAAGACGGCCGTCACCAACGGCAAGGACTACCTGCACTCCGGCGGCAACGGCAAGATCGACAAGGTGGGCCACGGCACCAAGGTGGCGGGCATCATCGCGGCCAGGAAGCTCGACGGCACCGGTTTCATCGGCCTCGCGCCGGAAGCGACGATCATCCCGATCCGTCAGAACGACGACCAGGGCAGCGGCAATGTCGGCACGATGATGCAGGCCATCAGGTGGGCGGCCACGCAGGGCGCGAAGGTCATCAACATCTCGCAGGACACCGCGTCGAAGATGGCTCCGTCGGTCGACGCGGAGTTCCGTTCGGCCATCGAGTTCGCCCAGTCGAAGGACGTGCTGATCGTGGCCGCGGCCGGCAACGACGGTGCGGACGGCAAGGTCAAGGAGACGTTCCCGGCGGCTTATCCGGGCGTGCTGGCGGTCGCGGCCTCCGACCGCAACAACGCCCGTGCACCCTTCTCCCAGTCGGGCCCGTTCGTGGGTGTCGCGGCGCCGGGCATCGACATGGTCTCGACCGTCCCGGTGGGCGGCAACTGCGTCGACCAGGGCACGAGTTTCGCGGCCCCGTATGTCTCGGGAGTCGCCGCCCTGATCCGCGCCAAGCATCCCGAGTGGAGCTACAAGCAGGTCATCACCCAGATCGAGCAGACCGCCGACCGGAGCAAGCCGGACCGCGACGACTTCGTCGGCTGGGGCGTCATCGACCCGGCGGCCGCGGTCAACGACGACACGACGGTGCCTTCGGCCGACGGCCCGAAGCCGGACTCGGCCGGCCCCGCGGACGGCTCCGCCGACGTCCAGGCCGCGACCCTGGTCCTCGGCGAGACCGAACAGCAACGAACGGAACGCTACGCGCTGTACGTCCTGGCGGCCGGGTTCGCGCTGGTGCTGCTTCTGTTCGGGGGCGGACGGGTGCTGAGTGACTGGCGGCGTAAGCAGGGTGTGGGTAAGAACGTGGAGTCAACGGGGAGCTGAGTGGTATGGCTGAGCAGTACAAGGTTGATCTTAGTGAGATCGAGGGGACGATCACCAAGCTCAACGGCGTCATCAAGGACATGACGACGTCCAAGTCGAGCTGCATGGGCAACACGTACCTGCCGCAGGGCGCGCTGGGTACGGGCTTCGGTGAGGCCAAGGCGCTGTACGACGCGCACGAAGCGATGAAAGAACGTCTCTACGAGATCGTCGCGCACCTCGAAGAAGTGCTCGACGACTTCGGGCAGAAGACGAAGAGGACGCATGACGCGTTCAGCGACGCTGAGGCGGAGAACTATGCGGCGTTCAACAGGAAGTAACGGGATGTCCTGCTACGTGGTTATGAGGGGGCTGTAGACATGGGCGACAAGGACATCGACGACTTCGAGTACGTCGAGACGAATCAGTGCATTTCTGCGAAGCACACCACGGCTTTCGGGCTCGATTTCGACATGGACCAGATGAAGGCCATGGTCCAGGACGCCGACCCGGCAACCGTGACGAGGGTCGCGCAGGCCTGGGAGGCCCTCAGCAAGGATCTCGTGGGGAGCGGCGGGATCAAGGAGACCCTTGAGACCGCCGTGCAGCATGTCCTCGCCCACTGGGAAGGACAGAGCGCGGACCTGTTCAAGGCGCGGGCACAGGTGATCAGCAAGAAGCTTACCGACAGCGCCAAGTACGCGGACCACACCTCGGTGTCGCTCAAGGGCGCCGCCGCGAAGCTCGATGAGATCCGCCCCGAGGTCCTGGCGATGGAGAAGCCGGGCAAGGTCTCCAGCACGCTCGACTACATCGGCAACATGGGCGACCGCGACGACTCGGGCGCGAACAACGCCCTCAAGAGCGGCGCCAGTTCGCAGTCGGCCCTTGACGACAACGCGGGCAGCCTGTCGGAGGGGCGCGAGGCGCAGCTGCGGATGGCTGTGAAGATGGAGGCGTTGGGGGCGGCTTATAACAGTCGGGCTGCGGAGATGGGGCAGTGGAAGCCCTCGCCGAAGCCGGGTACAGGCACAATCAGCGATGGTGATGATTGGCCGGGTGATCCAGGTGGCGTTGCACCCGCTCCTGTAATCGTGCCGACGGAGACTGCTCCTCGAAGCCCAAGAGCCGTAGCCTCAAGCACCGCTCCTAGGGGCCAGGTTGGCACGATTGGCTCATCGAAGCCTGTTGCTCCGCCCTCGGGTATCACGGGTGGTGCACATAAGCCGACCACGACGCAACCTCAAGTCACTACTGCGATTGACGGCGTGTCCGGTGGTCGCGCAGGTGCGCCTTCGCCTGGTGGCATCGGCAGTGTCGGTGGTGGATCCGCTAGCGGAGGTGGCGTCGGAGGAGGCGCTGTTTTTGGCGGCGGCGCGGTTGGCGGGGCGGTTGGAGCCGGTGCAGCCCGCGGTGGCATGGTCGGTGGTGCCGGGGCTGCAGGTACGGCAGGTCGTGCTGGCGCAGGCGGCGTGGGCGGCGCAGGTGCCGCCAAGGGCGCAACCGGACGTGTCGGAGGATCGGCTCGTGGGGGCGTAGTCGGTGGCACGCCGAAGTCCGGTGCGGGCGCGGGCAGGGGCACTGCCGGTGGGTCGGGTCTGCACAGCAGCCGCGGTGCCGCAGGAAAGGGAGCCAGCGCTGTCCGTAAGGGGGGCATCGCAGGCGCCCCCGGTTCACGCACTGGCCGACGCAAGGAAGACGAACAGCACGAGGGCGAGCGTCCCGACTACCTGGTCGAGGACGAGGAGACGTGGACCCCGCAGACCAACGCGGCCCCTCGAGTGATTGAGTAGTCGCTCAGTGCTTACGGGCACGTGACAAGATGCGTGGGCGTGACTTCCGGGCCACGCCCACGCTCGGCACTGGGAGAGGGAAGACGGAAAATGGCCTTCAGGCGAACGACGTGCGCACTGAGCGCCACGGCATTGACTGGCGCGCTGGTCCTGGCAATGGCTCCCGCTGCTTCTGCCGACCAGACCAGACAGGCTCAGTGGGCTCTGCAGACGCTGCAGGCCGAGACCGCGTGGAAGATCTCCGAAGGTAAAGGTGTCACCGTTGCCGTAATTGACACTGGTGTGAATGCCGAACATGTGGACCTGCAGGGAAACGTTCTAAAAGGGAAAGACTTCAGTGACGGCGACGATGATGCATCGCCGGACACTTCTGAGGAGGACCCTTCACACGGAACTGAAATGGCCGCAATTATTGCTGGCCATGGCCACGGATCAGGCGACGCCGATGGCGTAATGGGGCTGGCTCCAGAATCCAAGATTTTGCCGATTAGGGACAACACCGACCGCGACTTCAGTTTTGCCGATGAAATTCGCTACGCGGTGGACCAGGGTGCCTCAATCATCAACATTTCGGGATTCACTACCAAAGATGGTGCAGCAGACCGAGAAGCCATTGCCTATGCACTGGAACGGGATGTCTTGGTCGTCGCAGGTGCCGGAAATCAGAATAAGGACCCGCTGATCCAGTACCCTGCAAAATATCCTGGCGTCCTGGCCGTTGGGGGAGTGACGCAGGATGGGGCGATTTGGGAAGGTTCAAACACTGGACCGGAGGTCCTGCTGTCGGCCCCTGCTACTCGGATCGTAAGCGCTGGGTGGCCTGGAGATAAGCTCCGCATCTCAGACGGAACTTCGAACTCAACCGCATTCGTTTCCGCCGCAGCAGCTCTGTTGCGATCGAAGTATCCAGATCTGACAGCAGGGCAGATCGCGAATCGCCTTGTCAAGACCGCCGTCCTTCCCTCTTCGGCCAAGGGTATCTCCCTTCCTAACGAGAAGTACGGCTACGGCGAAATTCGTCCGCTGGCTGCATTGACGGATAATATCCCTGTTGGCTCGAAGTATGGACCGCTCAAGGTTTCTGGAACAGGATCTGAAAGCCCGTCTGCTGCCGCGACTGCTGGCTCGTCCAAGACCGAAGACTCTGCAGAACAAGAAAAGGCAGACCAGAAGCAAATGCTTTTCTTCGTGGTCCTTGGCATTGTCGCCCTGGTCGTGATCGGCCTCATCGTTCTCCTGATTGTGAAGCTGTCCCGACGCAACAAGAACAACAACGGTGGGCCTGGCGGCCCGGGTGGCTATCCGCAGTACGGTCAGCAGCCTGCCCCGCCGCAGCAGAATCCTTACCAGCAGCAGATTGCGCCGCAACAAAACCCGTACCAGCAGCAGCCCACGCCGCCACACAGCCAGTGGCCGCCGCAGCAATAGTAGGCCCGGGCATCAGCGGGACTCATCTGATCCGAGTATCCGTGGGCGCAATGACGACCAGTTCGTCATTGCGCCCACGCTGCTGTTATGCCCCAGGACGGTCAGACTTCGTATCGCGCGCCGGCTGATTGACGCGAGGTGCGCCTCCTGATCGCCGTGCTCGCTATGGCCTGGTGCTGTTGCTATCACCGGCCGGCGCTCAATATGTACGTCCTCGTGTCCTGGCCGTCGTGTAAGCGTGCGCTCGGGTGGCAGCTCCCGAGTACCCGGGCGTACGACGGGACGCGTACTCAGCGCTCGCCTCTGGATCGCCGGGAAGACGGTGAGGGCCTTGGGTTGTGATGGGCAGGGCTCGGCGCACGCCGGGCAGCGCCGGCCTCATGGAGGTTGAATCCCCGTTGCTGACCCAACTTCATCGGCAGCAGGAGTGGTGATCTCTGCTACGAAGCCTTGGAATGAAGATAGATCAACTTGCAGGGGAAGCCTTGTCGTCAGCTTCGAAGTTGAAGTTGATCTGGTCTCCCTCAACGGAGGAGACGGTGACCGTCACGCCCAGGGTGCTTCCATCGCCCGTCGTCAGTGTGCACCGGGTGGTGGTACCAGCCTTACCGGTGAGATCCTCGGGGCAGGTGACGTCTGGCGTCGGCTGGCCTGTTGTGGCAGCGAGCTTCTTCGCGAGTGTGGTGGCCAGTTTATCCGCAGACAGTTTGGGCTCAGACTTTTCAACGTTGGCCGTGGCCGAGCAGCCGACGAGGAGCATGCTGGCGGTTACGGCTGAAATGACTGCAGTTGTTACGAGAGGCCGGGGCATGGCCATGGGGGCTCCGATCCAGGTGATCGAGAAAAGGGATGCGCGAGAAGCACGCTTGTCAGTTGGATATCAGCCTGAACGGAGGACTTGCTCCATGCATTCTTCAGTTTAGCTGGCTTGACATCGGCGGGCTGGTTCCACGAAGAGTGCCTGTCCTTGCGAAACGCCGCCTCCGGCGAAGAGTGTTTCTACGAGAAGGCGGGTCTTTCCTGCATTCTTACAGCTTGCCGGAGATGACACCGCGCCAGATCCAGCCGGACTTCAGAACGACGTTCTGTAGAGGGTCCTTCAAGTCGTTGCTGTCGAAACTGAAGGTCTCTTCTCGGTTGCCTTCCTCGTTTCTGCTGAGCGTCCGCTGCTTTGAGACGGTCCTCACCTGACCACGCTGGACCTCGGCTGCCACGGCGAGCCGGGGTGTGTCGCCGACCCAGTCAACCTCGAATTGCTGGTCGAGGGTACGGACTTCGCATTTCTCCGGGACCAGACGCATATGGACCTTGAACACTCGGCTCAGCTGAGTGCGAACGAAGAAGGTTCGCCAGGCGGGTTCCATGAGACGCCATTCGGCTACCAGGTCCGCGCCCTCCTCGTGGCCAGCCCGGATGACGTATGGAACGTCAGGGCTGTTGAGGCTGAGCAGAGCCGTTTGAACCTCATCAGCGGACAGCGGGGTAATGCCGTCGACGGGGCGTTTCGTTCCGGTCAGCTTGTCGAAAAGTCCCATGATCTCAATCTATGAGGGTGTGAGTTGCATGTGCAAGGTGGGCTGCGGCTACGATACCGCCCTGGTGCCCGGCCGGACCGTACGCACAAAGTCTTCGAAGTCACCCAGGAGGGTGTGGTGTTGGGCCGCGCTGGACGTCAAGACCAGCCGGATCACTGCCCGTTTGTGTGGGTCTGTGACGTCCAGCAGAGACAAGTACACCTGAGCCTGGACGAGGTCGCGAGGCACGCCGCTGACAGTGGCAGAGATGGCCAGTTTCTGGATGAGGCCAGGTACCTCCGTAGAGCCCATCTCACGCCGGTCAGTGAGTTCGACCACCGCACCGGCCTTGCGCACTCGTGCCACCGAGCTGTCGGCGATTTCGCGAAGCGTCGCCGCGTCCGGCCGGTACTCGCCGTCGATCGTGATGTTCGCGGTGAATCCGGCGTCAGGCTGAGGATGCAAAGCGATGAACGCCGTATCAGGCGCACCAACATCGTCTGGCGGCGCGGCAAGCCAGCCGTCCGGCAGCTCGAACTCGATCGGTACGGGCAGAGTCGTGGCCATCTCGGTCTCTCCTTGCTACTGCTTGGTACCTGGGGTTACCGGTTCCCTGGAAGAGTGGGGCTGCGGAGTCCGGCGTCAGAACAGACGGCCAAGCCCGTTGGCGATGTCACCAATCGTGTCTCCGACCTTCCCCGGGTCGACGGTGAACTCATAGCCCACGGCGCCACCCAGGCCCAGAGCGGCACCATAATGCGTATCGATCTTCCACTTGCCGTCTTCGGCCTTACCGAGGGCCGCTTCCGCTTCATAACCGACACCGGCCCAGCCCTCTGCCGTCGCGCCCGCTCCGATACCGCCGACGTCCGCTCCGACGGCACCGCCGCCCTTCGCCCCGGCGAACGCGTCCGTGGTCAGGGTCAGGCCCTCGCGGTTGGCAGTCGCAGTGGACGTCACCTCGGCGCCCGCCTTGCCTTCTGCCCGGCCGTAGACACCGACGGGACCGACATAGGCGCTGCCCTTGGCTGAGGCCTCCCCGCCGGCGAAGGCACTGGCCCCGAACTGGCCCCCCTCATTGTTGAAGCCGCTGTTCAACCCTGCCTTGGCTCCGGCGTACGCCTCGGCCTCCCCCGCGAGTTTGAAGATGCCGTTGGTGAGCGAGCCCTCTGCGCTCGCGCGGCCGAGGTCGGCATGTGCCTCGGCCTCACCCAGGCTGCCAGCCCCGGTGTCGGGGCCGTTGGCCAACGCTCCGACGCCGAGGCCGGAAGTTTCGGCCTTGCCCTCAGCGACCCAGCCGTCGGTCTTCACGTCGGTGGTGTCTTTCTTCTTCAGTTCGGCCGCGCGGGTCGTTGCGGCGTCATCGAGGGAGACGACGGCCTTCGAGTTGAAGCCACTTCGGCTTGTGCCGAGGTCGCGGCGAAGCGCCCAACAGGCCGTCTCGTCGGCCTCGGCGGCAAGCTGTAGGACGGCTTCGACACGGCGGACGAAGGCATCGCATGCCTGCTGCTGTTCGCGGATGAGGGCCTGGCCGTCGGGATCGTGACGGGCACCGCCGTCCTGCGAGAGGTTGTGGCGTGGACTGATTACGCCGGTGCCGCTGACGTGCAAGTCCTGATTCGGGGCGTCGACGTCGGCGAGATGATGGAGGTCGGCCTTGGCTTTTTGGAGCTCTGCATGAAGTGAGGCAAGGACACCAGCGATGCCCTTCGCCTCGTTGTGAGCGTCTTCGAACTCCTGGTGGGCAGCGCGTACGTCGTTGTTCGCCTTCCCCGCCGTCAGCACGGGCTGGGTCCAGCCGGCCCTTCGGAAGGGCCGAGCCACCTGGTCATCGTACGAGGTGTGCAGATCTTTGAACTTGGTGGCCGTCTCCTGCCAGCGGTCAGCGGCGGCCTTCAGGTTGCTGAGGTTGAGGTGGTACAGCTGCTCATAGGTGGGCATGGCTGTGGTGATTCCCCCGTGGCGTGATGTGTTCGTCGGACCGGTGACTCTGGTGGCTGATGGATCTGGGGCTAGCTCAGCCGAAGGGGGAGGGCTTGCTGGACAGCGCGTGCATGGCCTGCGTGTTCGTCTCTTCGGTGCGCTGGTAGAGCATGCCTGTACCGCCGCATTGACTGGCGAGGCTGTCGCAGTCGGTTGCTAGCGCAGATACCTGACTTGACCAGACTTCCGCCAGTCCGGTCAGCGTTCCGCCCAACCCACCATCCCAGTTGCCACTGTTGAAATCCCTGGACGCCGAGCGGGTTTCGCCCACGGGGTGAGTGCCGACGGTTCGTGTTCGACTCGCCATCTCCTGCGCGCCGACGCCGGCCCGATTCAGGGCTGACGGATCGTCGATGCCCGTTCCGATTGACATGATCTATCCCTAATGTCGACTCTTTTGAAGATGGTGCAAAAAATCTAGTCAAGTGGTGCGGACCGGGTTGCCCGTGGAGACGGGGACGGCCGGCAGGGGCGTCGGCGATTTCCGCTAGTGGAGCGGACGTAGATTCCTCAAGGGGCGCTGGTACGGTCGGGCCCGCTGTTGGATACGTCTGGTCACCGCAATTGGTCGAGGAAGGTGCGCCAAGCGTCGCGGCTGACTACAAGCAAAGGGCCCCCGGGGCGCTTGCTGTCGCGGACGGGGAGTACGGCGACGAAGCCGTCGGCGACCTCCACGCAGTTGCCCTGCCCACCGCTGTAGCTGCTTGCGCGCCACGCTGCTCCCGCGAGGACGGTCGGTATGTGGTCTTCACGGTTCAACTTCGGTACTCCTTCGCGATGCGATGGATCAGCGCGAGCGATTCCGTCGGCGGTAGCGCAGTGGTGCGTGCGTCGTCGAAGAGAGCCCGGTAGTAAGCGACTTCAGCTTCCTGTTCCACCCAGATGTTGCCTGACGGGGTCTCCGTGAGTACGAGATCGAGCGAGGCGACCCGTGGGAAGCTCAACACCAGGTACGGACCGAACATACCCGAGTGTGCACCGCGCGCGAACGGCATGACCTGGACGGTGATGTTGGGCAGTTCCGCCATCGTGAGCAGGTGCTCCAGTTGAGTGCACATCACCGACTGACCCCCGACATGCTGACGTAGGACCCCTTCGGCCAGTACTGCCCAGAGCTCGAGAGGAGTCGTGTCTGTCAGCCGTCGCTGACGGGCCAGTCGTACCTCGACGAACCGGTCAATCTGCTCGGCCGTCTGCCAAGCGCGCGACGCGACCGTGACCGCGCGCCCGTACTCGGCCGTCTGCAACAGCCCGGGAACGAGCTGGACTTCGTATGTCCGAACGCGCTCGCAGATCGCTTCCAGCTCGATCTGGTCCCGGTAGGAGTCACCGAGCACGGAACCGTACTCATGCCACCAGCCGTCACGCCGGCGCCGGTTGGCCTTCCGGGCCAAGGAGGTGAGGCGATCGCGCGTCTCCGGGTTCTCGACCTTGTAGGCGCGCATCAGGGCTTCCAGATCTGGTGCGCGGACCGGCACATGGCCGTTCTCCAGACGGCTGATCTTTCCCTTGGTGCAGTCAAGCACTTCGGCGGCCTCTGCCATGGAGACTCCTGCGGCTTCACGGAAGCGCTTGAGCTCGTCGCCGAGTTGCCTGCCGAGGACGGTGGACGGTTTCACAGACGGCATGTGCAACTCCCTATCAGCCGATGCCCGTCGAGAAGCAGGCCTTTACTCGAAAGAGTGAAGAGAGCTGCTGAAGCTCTGTGCAATTTTGCACGGAGCCTACGCTGCGAGAGCCGGTTGGGCTGAGCATGGGGTCCACGCCCATAGCCCGGGGTAACGCGTATCAGCTACGAACTCCAGGGGTCGCTTTGGCGATGCAGCCCGAGCCATCAGATGCTCACGAGATCACTTGCCGCCTTCCTCGTCACCGCAGCACTGTCCCGAGACCGCGAGCACTGCTTTACGCCACAGTTGTTGGCTGGGGTGTCGATCAAGACGTTCTCGACACAGCGGAGTTGGTGCTGTCAGAACTGGTGACCAACGCTCTGCGGGCACGGGCACCAGGGGACCGCCAAGTCGGTCTGCGCATCGCCCACTTGAGGGAGGAAGCGCTGCTACGGCTGGAGGTGAGCGATGCAGGGGAGGGCCTGCCAAGGGTGCGGCACCCCGGTGAGGATGAGATCGGCGGGCGTGGGCTGATGCTGGTGGACGCGCTGACCTACCGCTGGGGCGTACAAGAACGCGAAGGCGGGATCGGGAAGACGGTGTGGGCGGAGATCAAAGCCCCGGTCTGAGGCCGCGGAGTCAGAAAGGCATCCACTGGCCCCTGCTGGAGCCAAGGATTCGGACCGTCGCCCCGTCGGATGCGAGCGCCAGGCTTCGCAAGAGCTCGGCGATCACCCCGCAGTAGTCCTCCCATGTGATCCGTGCTGGGGGTCCTGAAGGTGATCACCATCAAGTCCTGTGCGCCAGGCACTCTTTCGCCTGGAACTGGGACGAAGGCCTGGATCAGGCCGACCTCGACCGCGACCAGGTCGGCGTCCTCCGGGGCGCCGTCTCGGATGACGTAGGGAGGTCGGGTCGGTTGAGGCCGAGCAGTGCTGTCCGTACCTCCTTCGCCCAGGCCGATGCGACATCGTCGGCTGGGTGCTGGGTTCTGGTCAACTTGTCGAAGAGTCCCATCGGATCAATTTTCGAGCACGGCGCCGGGGTGTTTGAAGAGCACCCGTAATGGTTCCGCGTGGAGCGGAGAATCTCGGTGGGTTGTGTGAAGTGTTGGTGGTCATGGGGTGGGGATATCGCTGTGATTCACTGCCTGTTCGAGCGTGCGGCTGTCTGTCGCTGTTCCTTTGCTGTTTCTTGTGTCGGGCGGGCCGACTCCGGCGATTAGACTCTGTCTTCGCTTGCTCGCGAGTTCCGGTAAGCTGCGACGGCCCTATCGGTGTTGAGGTGCGTG
The DNA here is from genome assembly GCF_040651535.1 of Streptomyces sp. NPDC048420. NCBI lineage: Bacteria > Bacillati > Actinomycetota > Actinomycetes > Kitasatosporales > Streptomycetaceae > Streptomyces > Streptomyces sp. NPDC048420. The sequence continues at coordinate 48,159 of NZ_JBEZKG010000010.1, read as the reverse complement.
CGATATCCCTGAGGGTTTCGGGCTATGACTCCGCCGGTGGGGAACCGAGTTGAATTGTCGGGCGATTGCTGTTGAATGATCACCTCAGTTCGCCCGCAAACGAATATCTACGGGGTATCCATGCAGAAGCACAACCTTTCCATTCGGCATGCCGTCACCGCGGTCGCCTGTACCGCCGCTCTGGTGTCTCTCACCGCCTGCAACAGCGACAGCGATGCCGCGGAGTCCGCAGCCGGTTCCACGCCGTCCACGGTCGGGTCCGCCAGTCCTGCCGCAGAGCCGAACGGAATCGAGAAGCTCTCCGCCAAGGAGATCTACGACACCGGCATGAAGGCCAATGCCGCGGCGGGATCCTTCCACGAGAAGATGGAGCGTGAGGGCACCAAGAGTGATCTGCGGCTCTCCGCCACGGAATGTGCTGGCACTGTCGAACTCTCCGGGAAGGGTTCCTTCGAGATCATCCGCAAGGGGAAGGATATCTGGGCCAAGCCCGACTCGACGTTCGCCAAAGGCATGAACTCGGCCATCGGTGAGACCGCGTTGTCCGCTGACAAGTGGGTCCATGGGACATCGAGCAACGCACTGATGGCGAAGCTCGCCTCCTGGTGCCACTCGGAGCAGATCACCGCCCCCGACACGCTCGACGCCGACACCAAGGCCACCAAGGGCAAGGTCAGCACGGTGGACGGCCAGCAGGCGGTGGCGGTCGTACTGGCGGAGAAGGGTGAGTCCGTCACGTGGTACGTGGCGACCACCGGCAAGCCGTACTTCATCAAGCAGGACAGCACCCGTTCCGACATGCAGGACCTCGCGGACTCCGACTTCGGTACGTCTGTGGGCGCGAAGGCGCCGACCGGTGCGGTCGTGGCGGCGCCGAAGTTGTGATCCGCGGCGAGTGAAGGGCGGCTCGGCGGGCGGGTGTCCGTCGGGCCGTTCGCGTTCGCGTCTCACGGTCCGGTGAACGGTGGTCCACGCAGAGGAAGATCCGGTATCTTTCGGCCTGCTTGATTGGCATGTCCGTGCCTACGGCGCCGAGCGCGCGGCTCGGCCGGAGTGGGCACCTCACGTCGTACGGATGACATGAAGGCCGTAGAACGGGGAGCGAAGCGGGCATGTCCACCACTTTGACAACGGGGATGGGACAAGGGATGAGTACTCCCTTCGATGGGCCGCAGCAGAGCGGATCCACTCAGACACGGCTGAACTCCGTGCCCGCGGACGGCGGCGGAGGGGGCGGCGGCACGAACGTCGACACCCAGCGGCTCGACGAAGCCGCCAACGCGCTCGTCGAACTCCGCGGTGACACCGAGAACGCCGACAACGGCGCCGACGACGACTGCCTGAGCGCGTCAAGGGGCCTGAACAAGCACACCGCCGGGGGCATGGCCGAGGGCGGGTCCTGGGCCACCGCCGGTTCCTTGGTGACCATGGACGTCCGCTGGGGCTCCCAGGTCATCAATCTCAAGCGTCTGCTCCAGGACATCAGCGACAAGCTCCACACCACCAGCGGCCACTACACCCGCACCGAGCAGGAGGAGCAGGCCCGGCAGAACTCGATCGGCACACCCTTCGGGTGAACCAGCCCGCCCGGGCCGGCGTCGCGCCGTCCGGGTGAGCCCATCGAGTCGGACCGAAACCCCCTCACAAGGAGCTGTCGCACATGGTGTCCCTCCCCTACCTCGACAAGGCCGACCTCGGCCCGCTGGCCGACGCCGCCGCGTCCTGGAAAGCACTGCCGGCCAAGTACGACGCGCTGCAACGGGAGTTCGAGCAGCGGGTCATCAACCACCTCAAGGGCCACTGGGACGGGGACGCGGCCGACGCCGCGTTCGTCACCATGGGCAAGGCCCGGACGGAGTACGAGAACGCCGCCACCGAGGCGGAGCGCATAGCCAAGCTGCTCCTGGACGCGCACGGTGAATTCAGCGCCTCGCAGAAGCAGTTGCACGCGCTGCTCGACGAGGCCCGTAACGACAACTTCAAGGTCTACGAAGACGGCCGCGTCGAGGACGTCGATCCGCGGCTGGACAGCCCGACCGCTTCCGCCTCGCCGTCCCTTGCCAAGGAACGCAAGGAGAAGCTGGACTCTGTCGTCTCCCGGCTGACGCGGGTCCTGGAAGTGGCTACCGCCGCGGACGAGGCCGCCAGCGCCGCCCTGGAACGCGACAACAACGGCGACAGCCAGTCCTTCAACACCAGCGTCTATACGACCCTCGACGCGGTCGAAGCCGACCAGGCGGCCGCGTTGATGAACAAGAAGGGGCGTCTCTCCGACGCCGAGATCACCAAGCTCAACCTGCTCCTCTCCGCCAACAAGAACGACCCGGAGTTCTCAAGGGACTTCGCGATCAAGACCGGCGGCGAGAACATGCTGAGCAAGTACAACGAGCTCATGAGCCCCCCGGCCGGGACCACGCTCTCCAAGGAACAGCTGGCCCAACTCAAGCAGCTCAAGGCGAACTTGGGCACGACCGTCGGTACGGCGACGACCTCGGACGACCACCGCAAGGGCGGACCCGACCCGGAGATCACCAAGTTCCAGAACGACCTCCTCAAGGCGGGCCAGCGCGACTTCAACGCCAACCCCACCGAGTCGCCGTACGGCCTCAGCGGCTACCAGCTCACCAGCAGCCTGATGAGCGACGGCAAGTGGGACAAGGACTTCCTTCAGGACTACGGCGACGCACTGATCACCGCGGAGAAGAACGGAGCCAACGCCGGGCAGAATCCGGATGCCTACTGGGGCTATCCACGGACGTTGGGTTCGACGAACATCGGGGCGCTCGACCCGATGACGGGATTCATGGACGCCCTGGGGCACAACCCGGATGCCTCCACCGAGTTCCTCACCTCCGACGCCACGATCGATGGTGAGAAGGTGGACCACCTCGACTACCTGCTGAAGGACCGGCACTGGCCTGAAGGTGCGGGCTACACGGGCGACCCCGGCAACCCCAGCGGGTACAACAACCTCGGCCACGCCATGGAGTCCGCCACTTCGGGCCGAGCTTTCGACGACGACGGCGCTCCCGTGAAGCACACCCCCGAGCGTGCGGCCCTGATGAAGGAAGTGGTCGACACCGTCGGCGGCGATACCAGCCTGGCCAGTGACGACGGTCGCGAGGCGCTCCGTGACAGCCTGGGCAACATGACGGCGGAGTACATGGCGGATGTGCAGGCCTCCATTGCCAACGAACAGGGCACGATCAAGCCCTTCGGCGCGGACGCCCACCTCGACATGGGGACGCTGGAGCCGTTCCTCTCGACGGTCGGGCGGGATCCTGACGCCTATGTCGCGATCACTGAGGCGTCCCAGGCGAACACGGCCATCTGGATGCAGGAGGTGGCCAACGGGAATCCGTCGGACCTCACCGCCGCGATGGAGAACGTCGCCTATCCCGGAGGCGTCGTGGCGGGAATTCTCAGCGACTCACGTGACCAGGCCATTTTCGAGGAACACTCCGCCTCGGACAAGGACTTCAACGACGCCGTGGCTACCGGCGACAAGTGGGCCGGTCGAGGTCTCGGCATGGCGGTCGGCGCGGCGACGGGTACGGCCGCACCGATCGTGGGAACGATCGCAGGTTGGGCCGTCGAGGACATCCAGGCAATGGTGGTGGAACAGGTTCAACAGGACACCACGGACGAAGCCGAACGAGAGGCAGCCACCAAGTACGCCGAGGGCTGGAAGGCGGCAGGTGAATCCAGCGCCTCGTCGGTAAGGGACGCCATCTTGCACTCGGGTCGGCAGATGTCGGACGAAGACCTCAACCAGCTGGCCGGTTCCGTGGAACAGGCCGCGAAGTCCGGGCACACGGCGGGAACCGCCTGGAACTCCTCAGTGAATGGACGATGATCACTGTGTTGTCACGCGCTCCTCGGAGAACTCGACACCTGATCGCACTCGCCGTTGCCTTGGTGGCCGTGGCAGGTTGCAGCAGTTCGGACAAGCAGACGAACGACGAGAGTAAGCCGGTGTGCGGCGGCAAGCTCGATGGAGACGCTTTCCAGACGCTCGCCGGCGACGGCGGCGTCATCGAGGAGGACGTCGACAAGTTCTCTCCCACCGAGTGGACTGCCGCCGGGTCTTGCTCTGTCTACGGCAAGAAGCACGCCGTGGTCGTCGACTACCTCTTTCACTCGGACAGCATCGACAACCTCGACCGGTACAGGTCTCCGGGCCCTTCCACCGTCAAGACCTTCAAGGTTGGTTCCACCACCGGATACCTGGAGACGACCAAGGTGCGGGTGGCCAAGGGAAACGTGAACCAGAACCGGGCGTGGCTGGCTCTTCCATGTGCGATTCCGGGAGAGGCGACGAGCGATCACGCCGTGCTGGAGGTCGAGGTGAAAGAACCACCCCCGGCGCGGAATCTCGACGACTCACTGACCAAGGCGTTCGTCTCCGCTCTGACCATCGCCACGAGCTACCTCGGTGACGATGTCTTCAAGTGCTCGGCGTCCCCCTCCGCAGCTGCGTCCGGGTCGGCCTCCCCGAGGGCTTCGGGCGGCTGAGACCGACATGGGTGTGGACTACCGGACTTTCCGACGTTTCCTTGGTGAGAAAAGCGGGCGTCGTCTGGTCGGTTCCGTGGTGGCGCTTGCCGTACTGAGTTCCGGTTTCTATGGATTTCAGCTGCAGTACCCCGCCACCCGGACCGGTCGGGCGTGTAGCGGGATGCTCCCGGTCGGCCCGGTGCTTGATCTCGTAGGAAAGTCGAAGCTGTCCTTGTCCGGTCTCGGTTTCCACACGTCGAGTTGGCAATTCGATGTCTCGGACGATGTGACGGAGCCCCCCGGCCTGGCCACTCGGTGCAAGGTGGGCGGAGCCGAGGTCGCCATCGAGACCTCGGCAGGCGCCCACAACGCATACGGCGCCTACACCTTCCAGCGCGATCCGAAGAGCTTTCCCGTACCTCTGAACGCGGGTTGGCAGGGGCTGATGGCTGCTGACGACGACGAAGCCACGGCGTCCGTGCTCCTCGACTGCGAGAACTGGACGCCGGAAAAGGGCAGCGGAATACTCGTGACGGCTGAGTCGCCCTACGACACCGAGGTCACGAAGGCCATACGCGTCAAGCTTGCCCGCGTGGCCACCGGAACAGCGCAACGTGCGGCGGAGAAGACCGGCTGCGAAACGGAAGCCGGGGATGCTGACAGGCTCACCGCTCCTGCTGCCACCGCCAGGACCGTGTCGGCGGACGATGCGACGGGGACCTGCGCCGGGACGACATCTGTGGCGAAGGTGCAGGAGACCGCTGCGGAGAGGGCGCCGGTGGAAGAGTGCGTCCTCGTCGGCAGTATGCAACTGACCGCCGCGTACGGACCCTTCAGCGACACCTCTGAGGCGGTCGTGAACGGCAAGTACGGCGGCCATGATTTTTCCTCGGGGGTCGAAGCGTCCACGACCTGGACGTCATCCACCTGCCAGGGTTCCCTGGGTATCGGTTACTACCACGCATCGCCGGTGGAAGGGAACGATCGCAACTTCACTTCGGCTCCGCTCACCAAGGAAGAGCGTGCGGATCTGGAGCACTTCGCCGGACAGTCGGCGGCGCGCCACGGATGTTCCACGCCGGCGCGACTCTCCTCGTGAACCGGGTGCCGGTACGGCTGCGCGAGCCGCTCTGCTCGTCGGCGGCCGGCACTCCGGGGCGAGGCGGCAGCATATGGAGGGTCCGGAGAGCGGTTGCCCCGTCCACGGCGGCGAAGGCCTGCGGCTGCGGCGCGCGAACGACACCGGGTACCACCCGCTCGGCACGGCCGACGGGACGTCCCCGGCACCACTACAGCCAAGGCGTGTCCGTCGCCCGCGAGTCCGAGCGCTGGGTGTCGCCGTACGCGATGTACCGACGGGCGGCCGCGGCCCTCGGTACGTCACGTAAGTGCGCCGAGGTCATCGCGATCCCAGTCGGCCCAAGGCCTCGACAGGGATCGTCAGGCTGACCCGACCCCCCGGATTCAGCCGCACCGGGACCCCCGCGGCCGCGAGTTGGTGGCCGGTGGTGTGGTGCCACTGGTGCCAGTTGGCGGGGGCGTGGGTGGGGTGGGTGAAGGCGGGGACGTAGCGGGTGCCGTCGTCGTCCACGACGGTGTAGAGGCCCTGTTGGCCCTCCTGGGCGAAGAGCATCAGGGTGGCGTCGCGGAAGGCGGTGAGCAGGTCGGCCTCGGTGGCGTAGCCGGTGACCGCCTGGTGCATGGCGGCGTCCAGGGCCGTGGCCGGTGCCGGGAACTCCAGCGCCACCGGCGAGGGGCGGTAGTTCGGGTTGTGCGAGAACTCGACGAGTTGGCCCGTGTCGCTGACGGACCAGCCGCCGACGATGCCGTACGGCGGGACCGCGCCGTCGGGGTCGAAGTACGGGTCGATCGCGTAGACGTAGCCGCCGCGTTGTTGGGCAGCCTGGGCGCGCAGGGCGTCGGTGATCGGGGGGGACGGCAGGGGCGGGGCCGGGGGCGGCGGGGTCACAGGGAAGCTCTCCATTGCTGTTCGAAGTGAATCTGCTCGGCGACGGTGGCCAGCTTCTCCCGGGGGGCCTCGTGGAAGGTCTGGATGAGGTCCTCGCGGGTGGGGAGGACGCCCGGGGTGAGGTGACAGACGAGGAATCCTCCGGCACCGCGGCAGGAGCCGGAGGGCCAGGTGTCGCGGCGGGCGCCGTTGACACCCAGGAACCATCCGGCGGGTTCGAGCTGCTCGCGAATCCGGGTGAGCGCGTCGAAGCAGTCCGGGCCCTTGCCGCCGACCTGGCCCCAGGGGCCGTCGGCGGTCATCGTGAAGTCGTGGTTCTCGCCCTCCCAGCGCACGATCACGGACGCTTGATGGTCGCCGTTGTAGGCGGTGACGTCGAAGCGGTCGGGGACCAGGTAGCCACTCATCGGGTCCATCCAGGAGGTAGTGAAGAGGCGGGTGGGGGGCTGGGAGGTGCTTTCGGAGTCGACGGTTGGTAGTGGGGGTTGGGCATCCATTCTCCCTTTGAACCGTCGGGGAGGATCTCCCAGGCCCCCTTGATGTGCTTGCGGTCGATGCCGCCGGGGAAGGCGACCTCCTGGTCGATATGGCGGTACGGGTTGTCCGGCATGCTCTTGTTGACGTCGAGACCGCCGGGGGCGTCGATCTCGTACCGGAATCGGGACACCCAGTTGGCGTCCGGGTTGGTGGTGGTTCCCACGAATGCCGATGGATGGTTGCCGTGCACATAGCCACGGAGATCAGTGTTGGAGGCATCGCGGGGGTGGAAGCCCGTCTGCCTGACCGAAAGCATCCGGCGGCCCACCCGCACGGTCACCACCGACTGGCACACCCTACGAGTCCCCGTCACCGGAACCGAACAGCACACCGAAGCGCCCTTGCCCGGAAGCCCCGAGGCGGCCGACGAGAAGAAGCACCGGGAGAACACCCGCCGGTTGCAGTGCCTTGTACTGGAATGCCGCGGTCAAAAGATCCCCTTCCACTCCCAGACGGGCATCGATGCAGCCGGAGCGGTCCTGTCCGGCGCGCAGGGCCGACTCCTCTGGCATTCCGGTCAGCGTCGAGGCCGTGACGTCCTCGCCGAGTTGGTGGGTGACGACGGCTGGCAACTGCCGGGCGCGGTTCCGGTCCGGGTGGCCGGGCAGGCCGTAGCGGAAGGGCTCACCGAATCCGCGCAACCGGACCCCGAACGGCGGATCAGGCTGCTGGACCTCGGGGGGGCTGGATGGTGACCGCGTCCCTGCCGGGAGTCGTGGGGTTCGCGGTGGCGTTCGGCTGCCTCGCCACCCTGCTGCTCGTCCCGGACAGCGGTGCCTGGCGGTGGTGGACCGCCGCGGTGGGGGCGCTCGCTCCGGGTGTCGGCTTCACCTTGCAGGCGATGGCCAGGATGGCACCCGGGGCGGCGACCCAGCAGTGTCAAGGCCACCGGTGAACAAGCCGCTCTCCGGCCCAGGGCGGCGGCAGCCTGAGCCAGGAGACGTCGGTCGACGTCACATCACACGGCGCCTGTTACCGATCGCATACGCCAACCCCCACGCCGCCACCCCCGCGACCACCAGCCCGAGCGGAGAGAACCAGTCCACGCCGCCGGACGCCTCGTCGTTCCACCAGGCCTTGGCCGGGAAGAAGGGCTCGGCTTGGAGGAACTGCCAGGCGGCCAGGGGAGTTTCCTCCACGGCGATGATCAGCGGAAGCGCGTTGACGTAGCCGAAGAACGCGCCGAGTGCGCCGGTGACCGCCGCGCCGATGGCCGCGCCGGTGTTGCGGCCGGCCATCCGGCCGATCAAAGCCCCCACGACGGCACCGTTGACGAGCGCGTGAGCCAGGTAGAGGGTGTTGGCGACCGTGACCGACTGTTCCTTGTACGTGGCCGCGATGAGCCCGGTGTAGAGCAGCGAGACGAGGACCGAGACCGCGAGGCCGAGAACGATCGCGCCGACCGGGTTGCCGCCGGTGGCCGGCCGCTGGGCGAAGGGCTGCGGCTGCGGCGGCGGGAACGCAGGCGCCGGGTACGACGGGGCCTGCCCGGGGACGGGCGACGGGCCGTACCCCGGCTGCAGGTAGGGATTTTGGATGCCCTGCGGCTGCTGCTGAGGCTGCGGCGGCGGTGGGTAGGGCGGCGGCTGGCTCATGGAATCCCCCGAGGAAAAAGCGACTGACAGGGGGAGCAAGCTACCAGCGAGATCAGGAGGGGGCCGTGGGAGTCGGAGCAGGCGCTGTGAAGAGCGGGAAGCGGCAGCCTTGTCTCACCAGCTCCGCCCCGACCGCGCACGTGTGAAGGTTCCGAGAAGGCCCCCCGAACCCCCCTTACGATGATCGCCGGCAGCCAGTTCATATCGGGGGAGTTGTCCATGGCCGACATCGAGATCAACGCTGCGCGCGTACGCGCCGCGGCCGATGACACCGAGTCCTTGTCCCAGCAGACGATGAAGCGTCTCAGCCACTCCCTCGACACCAGCGACGAGGTGTACGGAGCCCACTACGGCAACGGCTGGACGAGCCCGGTGCAGCTCAAGGTGTGCGCCGAGAAGTGGGAGGAGCACATGGTCTCCCTCGCCAAGAGGATGGGTGAGCTGAGCCGGAAGCTGCGGGAGTCCGCCGACGGGTACGACCGCGCGGACGCCGAGGCCGAATCGCGGCTGCGGGCCGGGCTGCACGACCTCGGGAGGGCCTGACCATGGTGTCGTACGAGGGGATCAACAACGCCCGCCCCAAGACCTGGGCGACTGCCGCCGACGAGTGGCACGCCCTCGCCAAGTACTCCCTGGACGCGGCGAAGGACCTGCGCGAGTACGGTGCGAAGCCGCTGAAGGACAACTGGACCGACGAGGTCGGTGCCACCGCGGCCGCCGAATTCGAGCTGCTCGCCAACCAGTTGGAGGCGGCCTACGACATCCTCCTGGCGGTCAACATGGTCGCGGACGGGATGACGACGACCATCGAGACCGCGCACAGCACCATGCGCGCCGCGGTGGACCTCGCCACGCAGTACGGCCTCGAGATCGGCGTCGACGGGACGGTCACCGGTCCGCCCCCGCGCAGCCGCACCGAGGCCGAGGAGATGGGGCCGTACCGCACACAGGTGCAGGATCTTGTCGACCAGGCCGTCGAACAGGTCACCTCCGCCGACGAGTTGGCCGCGAGGGAGTTCGCCAGGCTCGCGGGTCAGACGGGGCTCACCGATCCGGGCAAGGCGCTCAACGACCTTCAGACGCACGCCTCGCACGTCCAGATGCAGATGCTCGCGTCCGACATCCCGGTCAGCGAGGACCCGACCACCGTCCGTCAGTGGTGGAGCGGCCTGACCGAACGGCAGCGCAAGGACTTCATGCTGGCCCAGCCGGTCGCCATCGCCAACCTCGACGGCATCCCGGCCGACGTACGGCGGGAGTTGCGCGGCAACGGCAAGTACGACCGGGTGAAGCTCGTCGAGTACGCCCTCGCCAACTGGGACAAGGACGACCCCACCGACTTCGGCAACAACTGCACCAACTTCGTCTCCAACGCCCTGCTGCACGCGGGGATGAAGGAGAAGACCAGCATCTGGGGGACGTCCGACGACGACTCGTGGATGATCGGGAACCGTACCGGTGTCGACTCGGTCGACAAACGGCTTGCGTACTCCGACAGTTGGGCCGCCGCCGAGAACAACCAGAACTTCATGCTGGAGCACGGCGGCAGCGAGGTCCCGCGCTCCGACGTGAAGCCGGGCGACATCATCTACTACGAGCAGTCCGGGCCCAACGACTCCATCGAGAAGGGCAACACGCACCACGCGGCGATCGTCACCGCGGTGATGCCGGACGGCGAGATCAAGTACACCCAGCACAGCGACTCGTACCAGAACGTCAGCCTGGAGGGCCGGCTCCCCGCGACCGAGCAGCACGAGGGGCAGCAGAACATCCGGATCGTCCGCCCCAACCCGGACTGGTACTGATGAACACACCCGCGCACCGATGGTCCTGGCTGGTCCCGGTCCTGGTCGTCGCCTCGGCCGGCCTCCTCGCGGCCCACTTCTCCTTCGACGGCGACACCTTCCAGGACTGCCACTACCTCGGCCCCTCCACCCGCATGTACGTCACCGCCTGGGCCGCGCCCGCATGCGCCCTGACGGCACTGTTCCTCCTGCTGTTCCTGAGACGCCGGGGGCAGCGTCCGGGGACCCTCGCCCTGGTCGCCGTATGCCTTGTCCCCGTCCTGCTGCTGGCCCAACTCGCCGCCCTGTACTGGGTGTACGAGCCGGACCCCGCCGGTGGGCAGGACTGCTCGGGGCTGACCAGGGTCGTCGCGCTTCACTGACGTACGAAGGACGTACGAAGCACGTACGAAGAAAGCCCCCGTTGCCAGGAACCGGGCGACGGGGGCTCTTCGTGTACGACGGCCCGGCCGTCAGTCGGTGGTGGGGAGGGCCACCAGGGTGTACGGGGTTTCCCCGGAGATGACGGACGGGTGGGCCTCGGAGACGTAGAGCCGGTTGTCGTGCCAGTAGGGCCTGGCGAAGATGGACATGCCCTTGTGGACGTCCGCCGGATACTCGACGACGGTCTTGACGGCACCATCCTTCGTGCCCAGCTCCACCAGCTCGGAGCCCTCGTCGTTGTCGTTGTTCGCCCGGTAGGCCAGGATCCGGTCGCTTCCGGCCGCCGGCAACGGATAGAACGCTCTGAACTCGACCGCCTCGGTCTTCCACAGCTGCTTGCCGCTGTCGAGGTCGTAGGCGGCCAGCAGGTCCTTGCTCTTCTCGGTGGTCACGCCGATGACGAAGGTGTCGCCGAAGGTGCCCGCCTCCGACCAGGGGCCGCCCAGCGAGTCGTCGGTCCTGACGTACTCGGCCGGCAGGGCGGGGGAGAACTGGCTGCGCACCTTCCCCGTCTCGTCGTCGAGGGAGAAGAGGGCGTCCCCGTCGTCGCCGTGCCGGAGCAGGACGACGGGGGAGGTCGAGACGACGTCGCCGCCCTCGATCTCGCCGAAGCTGTCCTCGGGGACCTTGTGGTGGTAGGTCCAGCGCGCCTTTCCGGTGGCCGGGTCGATCAGCGAGACCTCGTCCCAGTTCTGGCCCCAGTCGGGGTCGTCGATGTCGTTGACCTGGCAGCCGCGGACCCGGATCAGTGCCTTTCCGCCGGTGAAGTCGCCGCTGTCGCAGTCCTGTGTCGCGAACTTCTTCGGATCCCAGGCCGTCGTACCGTCGGCCGCCTTCAAAGCCAGCGTCGTCTTCGCGGCGTGGATGACGACGACGTCGCCGGCCCGCGCGACCGACACCTGGTCCTTCGACGTCGTGTCGCCGGGCTTGAGGTCCTTGTCCCAGAGCTGCTTGCCGCTGCCGAGGTCGTAGGCCACCACGTGATCGCAGGCCTGTCCCTCGCCGTAGGCGACGATCCCGATGTCACCGGAGGAGTTCTCGGGTGCGACGCACGCCTCGTTGCTGTCGCCGGGCAGTGCCGTGGCCCACAGCTGCTTGCCGGTGTCGAGGTCGTACGCCTTCACACCGTTGGACAGGGTCTGGACCACCGCCTTGTCGGTGAACCAGGTGCCCCGGGTGTTCGCCTTGGGTGCCGCGCCGGGCTCGTCGCCGTTCTGCTCGGTGGCTTCCACGCTCCACAGCACGTTGTTGCTCGGCGACCCGATGAACATGTACCAGGCCCCGAACCCGGCCCCGCTCAGGACGAGCACGGCCATGACGAGCAGCACGATCATCCCGACCGGCTTCTTGCGCGAGCTCCCCGGCTGCGCCGCGCCGACAGGACCGACGGGGCCGGGATGGCCGTACGGCTGCTGCTGCGGGAAGCCGTAGCCCTGCGCGGGTTGCTGCGGAGCCCCGTACCCCGGGGGAGGCGCTTGCGGGGCTCCGTACCCGGGCGGGGGTGCCTGCGGAGTCCCGTACCCGGGCACGGGTGGCGGAGGGGCCTGCTGCGGGGACCCGTATCCGTAGCCGTACTGCTGCGGCGGGGGACCTTGCGGCGGAGCTGCCTGCGGTGGCGCCGGAGGCTGTTGCGGATAGCCGTATCCCGGCGGGGGCACGGGCGGTGGAGGCTGCCCGCCGTACGCCCCGCCGGCTCCCTGCGTGCCGTCTGTGCTCATCAGCTGTGGCTCCTCACATAACTCGCCCAGGCGGCCTGGAACTGGCTTTCCCCCATGCCCGTGGCGTCGCGCAGCTGCTGGTCGAGCTGCTTGGGGTCGCGATAGTGGTCGGCGACGAACTGAAGCGCGGCGGCGGTGCCGCTCTTCTCGGCGATGAACCGGATGGCCAGGTAGCTGACCGTGTAGTCCGTGCCCACATCGCCCCCGCTCCCGGCCGAGGTGGGCAGCGTGCCGCTGAACTCCTTGCCGGTGACGTCGTTGCGGACGCTCCACGCGCCGAGCTCGGTGTCGAAGCGGAACGCCACGTAGTCGGCGAAGCCCTCCACCACCCACCAGCGGGCGTTGGACTCGGTGACGAAGGTGCCGGTGGCCTCCAGCGGCTGGACGATGGCGTGCGCGAACTCGTGGTGGGAGATCTCCTGCACGAGCTTGGGCCAGTACGTCGCGTTGGTGAAACGGCTTCCGGACGTGTCCATCTTGACCCGGGCACCGCCGTACTCCAGGTCCTTCCGGTCCCCGCCGAAACCGGCGTCGAAGGTGGGCATCGCCACGCTCTGGCCGGCCTCCCAGTCGACGTACGGGGAGCCGTACAGGGAGGAGTAGGTCTTGCGGTCCGGTTCGAGGACCGTCACGAATCCCGTGGGCGTCTCGGTGTCCTCGGGACCGTTCGCCTTCCAGAGCGAGATGTCGTCGGCCGCCGCCTTCTCGATGTACGGCGCGTAGCGGTCCGTGTCGGCGGCGTGCTTCTTGTCCGAGATCGTGAGCGTGTGGGCCTTCTTGACGACATGCATGTCCTCGTAGAGGTCCCAGGGAGCCGGGTAGAACACATAACCCTTGGAGCCGTAGGCGCCGGGCGAGGGGCCCACCTTGGTGATCCGCGGCTCGGCGTCCTTGGACTCCCGCTTGATGATCCACCGGTACCACTCGGACACCGGCCGGACGTCCACGTCCTGGATCTTGTGGACGAAGGCGACGTCGAGGGCGATCGTGGCCCCGTCGCCGTACTCGTTCGTGCTCGATCCGGTCGTCTTGAGGACGGAGTACTCGGCCTGGGTGAAGGGGATCTTGCGCAGGTTCTCGAAGAGGTCCTTCTGCGTGTCCTTGGCCTCGCCGGCGAAGGGCGCGAGATACGTGTCCTCGTCACCGCTCTTCAACGCCCGGCTACGGCCGTCGAGCAGCTCCTCGATGTCGTCCGGGCTGAGCAGCTGCTCGCCCTGCGCATCGCCCGCCGCGGTGGGCAACGCGCCGCCGCCGAGGGCCTGGTAGGCGGCGAGGCCACCTATTCCCAGCACGGCGAGCACGGCAAGGACGACGACGCCGATGACGGCCTTCTTCAGGCCACTTCCGCCGCCCTGGCCCTTGCCGCCTCCGCCTCCGCCGCCTCCGCCGGGAGGCTGCTGTTGCGGATACGGCGCGTGGGGTGCCGTGGGCCAACCCGGCGCCGCGGTGGGCGGTTGCGGTGGATGGCCGTAAGGACCCGGCGCTGTCTGGGGCGGATAGCCGTAGTGACCCGGCGCTGTCTGGGGCGGATAGGGCACGCCACCCGGCTGCGGCTGCGGCTGCGGCGGTTGCGGAGGTGGTGCCCACCCTCCCTGCCCCTGTGGATACGCGCCGCCCGGCCCTCCGGGCGGCGGAGGGTACGACATGAACTCCCTCTCCCCATGAGTCTCGTGAGTCTCGATGATGCGTGGGAGCCGACAGCGAAATGGAGCATGCCGCTCAAGTGATCAAAAGCTCCCCCGAAATGCTCATGACACCTTACAAGCTTGTCGGTTTCCGGCTGGTGCCGCTGCTCGCGGCCTTCCTCATCCGGGCGGAAAAAGATGGTGATCCATACGGAAAAGACCGATGGGGGTGGTGTGGGCCGGTCGGGGTGATGGTGTGAATTCCTGTGTGGGAACCGTGGCCTCCGGGGGTGCAACAGCGTCGGTAGGGCCACGTAACGGACGCTTGAACGTGACGATCCGGCGGCTGTCCACCTGGCCGAATCCTTACCAGGGATCGCTAGGGTGCGGGCCCTCTGCCGTTGTCTCCTGGAGGTCCTTCCCCGATGCACATGGCCGGTGTTCCGCTCGCGGCCCCGCCCGGTGGTGTCGTCAGCCCGGTCACCCTCGGGTGGATCGGTGCCGGCGTGGCCGCACTGGTGCTCGTGAACATCCTCATCGCGTTCGGATCACGGCGTCGGCGCAGGCAGGTCCCGCCCGGGCAGCTCCGCGAGGAACTGCGCGGGGAGATCCGCAACGGCGCCCCGAACGTGCGCGGGCACATCCGGGTCAATCCCGCCCGGTACCCCGGGATTTCCGCCGGAGAGGCCGAGACCATCGCCGGGGAAGAGGGATTCGCCCGGCAGACCCACGGCACCAAGGGAATGTGGCTCTTCCTGCGCCGGGTCTCCGACTGACGCGCAGGACCGGAAGACGGGGGAAGGAACATGGCCGATTTCAGGGTCAGTCTCGACGAACTGCGCAAGCTGAAGAAGAAGCTCGAGGACAGCCAGGCCCAACTCGACGAGGCGATGCGGCGGATGAAGGACACCGGGCCGAAGGATTTGGGCAAGCGCGTGCTCGACAAGGCCTGTGAGGACTTCGAGGACGGCTGGGAGTTCGGGCTCGGCAAGACGCAGGAACGCATCAAGGTCCTCAACGACGCCCTTCCCGCCATCATCAAGGCGTACGAGCAGACCGAGCAGGAGATCCAGGGCGCGTTCCAGCACACCGGAGCCCACACCGAAGCCCCCGCCGGAGCCCCCGCCGGAGCCCACACCGCAGGGGTGGCGAAGTGAGCGACGACTGGAGCGGCCTCGGCTGGAATCCGACGCCTGGTCACCCCCACCTGGCGAGCAACCTGTCGAACAACCTGCTGCACACCGCCGAAACCCTGCAGACCACCTACGAGTTGCTGAACTCCCTCTCCAAGGAGAGCTCCTGGTGGTCGGGGGAGGCGGCCAAGGCGTTCACCGAGAAGGTGACGGACCTCCCCGACTATCTCCGGCGTGCCCATGACTCCCTCAAGGCCGCGGGCGGCGAGATCGCCAAGTGGAGCGACACCCTGCACGACCTGAAGGTCAGGGCCGGCCACTACGAGGCGGACGCCGAGCAGGCGCGCCGCAGCGCCGACCAGGCCGAGCGGGACTACGAGACCGCCCGCTCGGACCCGGATCTGCGACTGGCCGGGCAGATGTTCACCGACGAGGCCCAACTGGACAACGCCCAGGCCCGGTTGGACAGCGCCAACAGTCGGCTGGAGAACGCCGGCAAGACCCTGAACGGCGCCCGCAGCCGGCTCCAGGACCTGATCGACGACGCCAAGAGGCTGGAGACCCAGCACGGGGACCGGGCCCAGGAGTACGCCGACGCGATCCGCAAGTACGCGAGCGAGTACGCCCCCGAGGGCGGGGCCTGGGAGAAGTTCAAGGACTGGTGGAACGAGCACGGCGGTGACCTGCTCACCGTCGCGGCCACGGTGGTCGGCATCGCCGCGATCTTCTGCCCCGTCCTCGCGCCCATCGCCATCGGCCTCAGCCTGGCCGCGGCGGCCCAGCACACCTACCAGTACGTCCAAAGCGGCAAGGACATGTGGCCGCCGACGTCGAAGAACCTGAGCGAGTGGGCCACGGTCGGCGGTGACCTGCTTGGCGCGGTCCCGGGTGTGGGCCCCGCCATCGACGGTACGAAGGCCGCCATCGAGGGGGGCAGGACCGCCTTCGAGGCGGCCCGGGGCGCCGAGACGCTCGCCCGCACCGGTGCGACCGTCTCACAGGCCGTGAAGGACGGCGGCGAGGCCTTCAACTGGGCGGCGAAGGCCGCGGATCCGTCCAACCCGCTCATCGCCAGGCCCGTCGAGTGGGCCGCCGCGAAGCTCGGCTCCTCGTCCGCCGCCGGCGCGATGGCCGCGGACGTCACGCAGGCCGTGGCGACCGGAGCCCTGGCCCTGCCCACCGCCATCACCCTCGACCCCGACTACACCGACAGGTGGGCGACACCCGCCACGAACGCGACCGTCGCGGCCGACGGCGTCATGGCGGGCGGGCTCGCCGTCGAACCCCTCCAGAAGATCTTCGCCGTGGCCAGGGCCCTGTGACGGCCCAGGCGCCGGAGGCCGCCGGCACCGGCCTGCCGCTGCCGCTCTGGTACACGCTGCCGGAGGGCTTCCGGCCGGTCGAGCTCTCGACCGATCCCGAAGAGCGCCTCGAAGCCCACTACACGGCGCTCGCCGAGCTCTGCCCCGACGCGACGACCGGGCAACTGGTCGCGAGCGCCCTCGGTTTCGAGGCCGCGCTGGGCAGACTGGTCGCGGACGGCCTGGTCCACTTCAGCTCCTTCGTGCTGCGCACGGACGCCGACCTGCTTCTCACGGGGATCTGCCAGATCTCCGTGACCGACCGTCCCGCCGGAGACCCCCACCTCTACCCGCACAGCGCGCTGCGCGCCCATCCGGACCAGCCGGACACGCACAAGGCGGTCGTCCCGCTGCCGGCGGGACTCGCCGCGGTCGTGGTGGCGGACCAGGCCGTCACGGTCCCCGGAGCGCTGTTCGGCGTGGAGGGGGAGAGCACCTCGGCCGTCCGCACGGCCACGTTCCACTTCGCCTTCCCGCGGATCCCGCAGGCAGTGGTGGTGTCCCTGTCCACCGAGGTCTTCGAGGCGGAGGAGGAGTTCCTCGAACTGGCCACGCTGGTGGCCGCCGGGATCTCCTTCACGGCACCGGAACCGGCCCGGGTTCCGAAGAGCGCGCCCGCCGGCGCGAGCCCCTTCGGATAGCCCGCGTCACATCCGCGGCAACACGTCCAGCCGCAGCTGCACGGCGTACAGCCCCTCGGGATCCCCGGCGACGAGCAGCCCCTCGGGTGTGAGCGCGAGGGCGGTGCAGGGATGTAGCAGGGGCAGGACACGCACTCTGCCGGAGAACACGTGCCACAGGTGCAGTTCGCCGTCGCTCCAGGCCACGGCGAGCACCGGGCCGACGGGGGTGTCGGCGGCGGCGAGCGCGGTGGGCCGGGACCCGCGCCGCTCCACGGGTTCGGGCATCGGCTCGGCCGAGGTCTCCCACAGCCGCACGGCCCCGTCAAGGCCCGCGCTGAAGACAAGGGTGAGGCCCTTGTCGGTGAGGGGCAGGCACGCGACGGCCGTGACCGGCCCCTCGTGCGCCGGGAGGGAGCGCGGGGTGTCCTGGTACTCGGTCAGGGACCAGAGGTGGAGGGCACCGGAGCCGTCGCCGACCACCGCGTACGGGCTTTCCGGGCCGTTGCCGAGCGCGGTGACCCGGGCGTCATGCTCGGCGAGGGACTGCGAGCCGTGGTACTCGGCGATGTGCCCGAGCACGATCGCCGCCGTCGGATCGTCCTCGGGCACCCACGGCAGCAGCGCGTCGGCCCGGTCGTCGAGCAGCAGCGCCGAGCGGGCGTCGCGCGGGGCGACGGAGCCGGGCCGCACGAAGCCCGCTCCGGAGGCGGGGTGCACGCCGGTCCGGGCGCCCGTGTCCACGTCGTAGGTCCTGAACCGCCCCGTCACGTCGGCCGCCAGGAGTCCGCGCCCGGTGCCCGGCAGCAGCGCCAGCGCGGTCACCGGGAGGTCGGGTCGCGCCCATACGGCGGACCACCAGTGCCGTTGGGCGAGGGGACGCAGGAACTCCGTCAGGGGCGCGTCGGTGTCCATGGCGGCGGTGTGCAGCACGGCGGCGCGGCCGGTGCTGTCGTCGTCCTGGGCCGTCAGCCCGGGCGCGGCACGCCGCCACACCCGGCGCAACTGCCCGGGTACGGGGATGCGTTCGTCGGCGAGGACGGCGGTGAGCGCGGGCACCGAGCCGTGCACCAGGAACCCCGGATCGCTCAACAGGCCGCGTACGGCGGCCCCTTGGTCGTCGGCGGACAGCGCGGCGTCGAGGACGTGCCGGAGGACCGGGGCGGATGCCAGGGCCCAGTCCGGTCGGCCGTCGGCGGTGTGCGGGACCGTCGCGACGAGGTCCGCGAACGACTGCCGGTCGGTGTGGGGGCGTGCGGTGGTGCCGCCGCCCACGTCGATGGTCTCGGCGTCGTCCGCGGGCAGCAGGCCGGATTCACCGACTTCCACGACCGCCCGCACATGGGGGAGGGACAGCAGGGGCTCCAGCAGCTCGGCGACCAGGGTCGCCGGTGCCGCCGCCGGAAGATCCACGGGGCCCGCTCCGGCCCGGTGCAGATCCGGGACGAGCAGCAGGACCGGTCGCTCGTCCTCGCTCATCCGGTCCAGCAGCCGCGCCGGGGCCAGCGGGCCGTAGCCGAGCTGGCGCCCCGCCGCCCAGGCGAAGGACTCGGCCGTCAGCCCCTCGGCCAGGACGGTGGCGTGGACGGTGGTCGCCGGGTGGCCGCCCGACCCGGCCAGGAACCAGGCGAGCAGCCGGCTCTTGCCGCTGCCCGAGGCGCCCCGCACCAGGCACAGCCGCGGCCCGGCCCCGCCGGCGTCGGCCGCCCAGTCGAGCAACTGCCGCCCGAGAGCACGCTCTTCGTCGTCCAACGGCGGCCAGGAGGCGATGTCCGGTACGACGGCACCGACGGTCATGGCGTGCTGCTCCCCACTCTTCCCGTGTCTCCGTGTCCTACTGCGGCTACTGCTCGGCGGCCTCGCTCAGCAGCCGGATGCCCTCGGCGCGGGACTCGGCAGTCTCGCCGTAGGGGAAGTTGTGTGTCAGTTGGGCGTCGGGGAAGACCTGTCCGAGCCACAGCGAGCAGTAGTGGCCCGGCATGAAGCAGGCCTCCAACTCGGTGTGGATCCGCAGCACTTGCTCCGGCTCGACACCCGCGGCCCGCAGCCGGGACCAGAGCCGTTCCTCCGGGTGGACGCCGATTCCGCCGGCCTGCGTGACGATCTGCTTCTCACCCCGGCCGTCGACGATCTCGAACGCGGTGAACCACTCCGCGCTCGCGGTGTCCCGGATGTCGTCCAGGACGAGCGGCCACCAGTTCTCGCGCCCCTCGAAGGCCTGCGGATCGCGGGTCCTCAGCCGCTGCTCCAGCTGCGCGAACACGGCCGAGGCCTCCTGCGGCTCCTGAGTGCCGAGGATCTCGGCGAGGGCCCGGTCGAGCACGACGAGCGACTCGGCGAACGCCTCAGGGCTGGAGTTCACGAACCTCGACTCCTCGGCCCAGTCGAGGAGTACGGCCCGTACGACACCCTCGGGGTCGGCGCAGATCTCGAAGCCGCGGTCCGAGCCGAGCCGCGCCCAGTCCCGGCAGGACTCCTCCACGATCCGCCGGCCTGCGGTCTCGGCGTACTCCCCCAGGCGTAGGGCGTCGTCGGGGGCGGTGACGAAGTACGGCCCGACCTGGACGGGGACCGCGACCTCCGCCAGCCGGCGCACACTCGCGGGCACGTCGAAGGCGTCACCGGTCGCCTCCTGCCGGAAGTGCCGGACGCCGTTGTCGGGGACAGTCATGGATGGCTCCGCCTTATCGCGCTTCGGGGAATTCGACGTACTCCAGGATGTCGTGCCAGCGCGATCGGCTCACAGCCAGGGCCTCCGGATCGATCTCCCGCATCCGCTCGGTCAGCCGGCGGGCCGCTCCCTCGGGATCGAGGGTCTCCTGTTCCGATGCGAAGTCGTAGTTCGGGCGCTCCTTCTCCAGCAGGTGGAGAAAGTGCGCGAAGGAGTTGAGATCCCTGTTCAGCGGGCGGCTGTCGGATGTGTCGCCCGGCAGCAAATGGACGACCCCGGTGACCCCGTCCAGGGCGATGTCGTCGTAGGGGACCGAGCCGAGCAGGAGCCAACTCCCGGCGCCCTCGGGCAGGTTGGTCCACCGCTCGTGGAGGTCGTCGTAGCAGGCGCCGAGCGTCCTGGTCTGCTCCGGACTCCCGTCCACGAGGTCGAACCAGGGATTGGGGCGGGACGGGAGGCCGACATCACGCAGGAAACGCGCACTCGGACCGTGCTGAATGTTCGCCAGCACGGCCTCGGGAAACGTGATGAGTTCGTCCGGACCGAACTCGGTCTCCAGGGTTTCCCGGTCGATGGGGGGTGTCATCAGCCGATGGACTCGTACACGTTCGACAGGACGAGATCCCACGCGGGCATGCGCGGGGCGTCCTCGTCCTCCCAGTCGAACTCCTCCGACCAGGCGGGCTCCACACCCTCGAACGGAAGTGGATCGGCCCGGATCATCCGCTCCCGCAACGACACCGCGACGCCCTCCGAATCGGGGATCTCGTCCGACACGGTGAAGTCGTAGTTGGGGCGTTCGAGCTCCAGCAGATAGGTGAAGTAGACGAAGGAGTCGAGGCTCTGGTTGATCGGGTAGGTACCGGGCTCGCCGTCCGGAAGGCAATACACCATCCCGGACACGGGGTTCAGTGCCACGACGTCCTCGAAGATCTCCCCGATGACGAGCCAGTTCTCCCAGCCTTCCGGCATGTCCTTGTAGTCGGAGAAATGACGGAGTTCCGCGCAACGGCGAAACCGGTTGGGGGTCTCCCCCTCGAAGAGTGCTCCGTCGATCACGAAGAAGGAACTCCGGTCGTCCGGAAGGCCGACCCCGGTCAGGACCGAGCGGGCCGACTCGTGGAGTTCCGCGGGCAGCTTTCCCCCTTCCAGCGTCACAAGCCGCTCGGGGGGGAAGACCGACTCCATCATCGCGCGGTCGACAAGCTGGGGCATTTTCTGTCCTGTCGGTTATTTCACCATCACTGCTGCTGGGCGGGGCATTTTATCGGGAGCTGCCACCCCAGGTCAATTTCTACTTCTTTTTCGGATTGATACCGTTGAGGTATCGCTCCATATCGTCGTTGCCCTTCTGTTTCGATTCCGTCGTGTGGCCGTACTCCACGGTGTGCGAAACCTTCACGCCATCGGGCAGGTGTTCCGATATCCAGGCGCTGCAGTCCTTGGCCCCTGGACCCGTCGTACATGGCTCACGCTCGGTATAGAGCTCGGTCATCCCTTTCTCGGTGCCATTGTTGAGGAACGGGATACCGACCTGACGTTCCGAGTGGGAGGAGGGCCACTTGCTCCGGCCGACGAGTATGAACTCGTTTTTCCCACCCGGCTCGCCGTACCGTGCCGCGGCGTAGTTCCGGCTCGAGAACTTTCCTTTTCGCGTCTGGCCGTAATCCTTGTTCGCATCACGTGCCATACGTGTGGCCTGCGACAGATCGGTGCTGCCGAACGCGACCTGCTCCGACGACTTCCTCTTGCGGTCCGCCGCGTCGGGCAGCCGGTAGTCGCCCGCGACCCGCCGCCCGACGTTGTCGTCGCTCTGGAGATTCAGCGGGGCGAGACGCTCCCGGTCCTTGTCGGTCAGGTCCTGGTGCCCCGAGGAGGTGAGGCGGGTGACCTTCCCCTGGTCGTCCACGTGGTAGACGTGCTGCTTGCTGATGCCCTGGAGCTTGGTCGCGACGTCGTCGTCGTTGTCCCGGTGGTTCTTGGCCATCTTCCGCAGGCCGTCGGTCATGCTGTCGCCGAGATGGTCGGCGGAGCGCTTGACGCCCCGGCTGATGCCCTCCACGACCTCGTCCAGCATGGGGTCGAGGGCGCTGGTGAGCGGGTCCTTGCCCCGGGCGCGGCCGTGCGAGGACTTCACGCGGGACAGCTTGTTGCCGGCCCCGTCGCGGATCTTGCCGCCCGCGCCCTTGAGCCCGTTGCCCGCACGGTCGTAGGAGTCCAGGTCCATGCTGAACTGACCGCCACCGCCACCGCCGCCGCTGCTGGACCCGCCGGACCCGTCGCCCCCGCCGGCACCGGCCAGTTGCATCGACCCGCCCCCGCCCCCGCCCGCGCTGGCCAGCTGCATGCCCCCGCCCGACTTGAGGCTGTCGACGCCCTCGTCCAGGCCCTCCCGGCCCGCTTTCGCGGTCTGGCCGAGGTCGACGCCGTTCTGCGTCCCCAGGGCGTTACCGCCCAACTGCACCACCAGGTCGCCGGCCATCGCGCCGAGGGCCTGGAATATCGGTCCCGTCGCGACCTCGATGATCCGCCCGGCGATCTCCTCGCACACCTCCTGGAAGATGCGCTTCACCGCGATCCGGGTGGCCTGCGTACCCGCGATGCCACCCAGCGTCGACAGGCCCAGGGTGACCGGGGCGGCGGCGATGGCGGCCGCTATCTCGGCGGCGAGGATGCCGAGTTGGGCGATCGCCGCGATCTTCGCGCCCTCGATCAGTACGGCGACGGCGTCCAGGGCGGTCCCCGCCACTCGGCCCGCCTCGGCGAGGTTGGTCAGATGGGTGCCCTTGACGAGGTCCCAGTGCTTCTCCAGCGCCTGGATCGCCAGGCCCTCGTTCGCCCCGATGAGGTCGGTGATCGCCTGGTGCGCGTCCGCCGCACCGTCGTCGATGCTGTCGGCGAACTCCCGCATGGCCTGGGCCATGTCGCGGTAGTCGTCCTCGTCGACGTTGGGCCAGCTGATGCCTATCAGGTCCAGGGCCGCATCCAGCTCGCTCGGCAGGACTACACCCACAAGAACCCCCGTTCGAAAAGCAGTTGGGAAAACGTAACTTTGAACGGTTCATGGGAACAAGTTCACCAGGAGACACTTGACTTGATATGTGGCCCAGTTGGCGCAGACCTTTCCGAACGGAACCTGCGGGCGCGGAAATCCGTCGCGCCTCCCGCGGTCGAGCCGTTAGCCTCCGCGTGAGCGTGGCTTACGCACGTGGCCGCGAGGGGGAGCCGGGATGGAGACCAACCGCGTACGCACCGACCGACTGGGCGTACTGCTGGACCAGTTCGACTGCGTCCGGGAGCGGGCGCAGGTACGGCTGGAGGGGCTCGGCGACGAGGAGTACCTCTGGGAATCGGTGCCCGGCTGCTGGTCGATCCGGCGCCGGAGCGAGGCGGTGACACCCAGGGCCTACGGTCCCGGCGACTGGCTGCTCGACCAGGGCGCCCCGGACATCCCGGCCGGCGAGTACGCCGAGGTCGCCCGGCAGGCCGCCGACGGCATGAGCGTCGCCAAGATCGCCGAGGACTGGAAGGTGAGCGTCGAGCGGGTCGAGGAGGTCCTCGCCCACACCGGCCCGGTGGAACCCGACATCACGCCGGTCACGACCATCGCGTGGCGGCTCGGGCACCTGCACTCCTGCTTCGCGGGCGAGTGGGAGTGGACCTTCGGCGAACGCCTCACCGATCCCCGTGAGTTGGTCGACTTCACTCCCTCGGCGGCCCTGGCCCAGGAACGCTTCTGGTCCCTGCTCGACCGCTGGCGCGAAGCGGTCGGCCGGGTCACCGAGGAACAACTCGACACGATCGGCTTCTCCCAGTACCCGTACGGCTCCGCCCCCGACGAGCCGTACATCTCCGTGCTGTGGGGGTCCAACCTGGAACTCATCCACCACATGGCGGAGATCGCGCTGCTGCGGGATCTGTGGCAGGCGCGGTCCCTTCAAGCACCGCTGTAGCGTCCTCGGGGACATCTCGTGAACACCCTGTGCACGATTCGCCCGCCCATCGCTCGACGCCGACCGCCCCGCGACAGGGCCGACCGACCTTTGGCAGTCTGTCGGTCGTCATCGTCAACCGCGTCGACAGTTGGGCGGCCATGAACCACAGCGGCCAGGCACGGGCTCCGCAGCACCCACCGCAGACCCCTGCCCCGTCGGAGACCGTGATCGAGCTCTCCAACAAGGGGCTGCACAGGTTCGACAAGGTCGAGGCGGGGGAGTGCGCGGCCATCATCAGGCGGAGCGGCCCCGGCCCGCAGGGTGAACCGCTCGCGTACGTCCAGGTGCCCCGGGACGCCCCGAAGGGCGGGCGCCGGGCGCGTCCGCCGTTCACCGTGAGCGGCCCGGACGGCGAACCGATGGTCTCGGTACGGTCCTTCGGCGAGGGCGGTTACGAGGTGTACGGCGGGGACGGCGCACCGATCGGCCGGATCACGCGGCGTGGCGGACGAATCCTGCCCTGGCCGCGTCGCGTGCGGTGGAGCGTGCAGCCCGCCGGTGGCGGCGAATCTCCGGCCGGCGAGGTCGGGACCCGCAGGGCGTGGACGGTGTTCGCGCTGATCTCCCCGCTGTACTTCCTGTGTTGGGCGGTCATGGCCGCACAGGGAGCGATCTGGCTGCTGCTCGGCGAGAAGGGCGAGGCGAAGAAGGAGGCCGCCTGGGAGATGGAGCCGCCGACGTGGACGCGGTAGCGCTCGGCCGACGCACCGGACGTCGTCATCGAGTACCAGACCGGTCGCAGATACCGTCTCGCCTCACCCCGTCTGGACCACCGGCTGGCCTGCGCGCAGGCCGTGCTGCACGTGTGGGACCGGGCGTGAGCAGCCGTGTGGCGAATTGGCGACAGCGAACATCCCCAGCTACCTCGGAACTTGCTGCTCCGATAACCTGACCGCCGTTGACTGGATCACGACTACGGGGAGACACGGGATGGCGGACTTCCAGATCGATGTCGATCAGATGAAGACCCTGATCAACAGGTTGGACCAGGTGGACGACCGCATGCGCGGCGCCCAGCAGCGGCTGAACAAGGTCGGTCCGACAGGTCTTGGCACGGACGGTCTCGACAACGCCTGCGACGACTTCCAGGACGACTGGGGCGACGGCATCAAGCGGATCGCCGACGCCGCCAAGACCCTCCACGAGGGGCTGCAGAAGACGGTCGAGCTGTACCAGACGACCGACCAGGATTTGCAGAAGGGCTTCAGCCAGAAGTAGCCGGTGCGCCGCCACCGCACCGACACCTCGCACACACGCAACCGCAAGCAACGGGGAGAAGACGATGGGAATTCTCGACGATCCCAACTGGCCAGGTCTGACGTTCAACCCGGCCAAGGGGGATCTGCACACGATCGAGTCGCTGGCGTACGACGTCAAGACGGTCGGCGACGAGCTCGACGAGATGCGCGAGATGCTCGTGAGCATCGGCAGGACCGACGGTGTGTGGGACGGCGAGGCCGCCAAGAAGTTCCAGGAGAAGGTCGGCGAACTGCCCAAGTACCTTCAGCAGGGCCACGAGTCGATGGCCGCCTGCTCCCGGGCACTGCGCGGCTGGCACGACGAGCTCGAGACCATGCAGCGCCAGGCCAAGAACCTGGAGGAGCGCGCGGTCGAGGCCCGCAAGCGGCTCGACCAGAAGAACGCCGACGTCGACCGGGTCAACGTCAAGATCGAGGGCGCGCAGTTCCAGCAGCTCACCGAGCAGCAGGCCAAGGCTCTCTCCGAGGAGGCCAACTCGGCCTCGGCGGCGGCCAAGGACGCCGCGTCCGACCTCCAGAGCCTCATCGACAACGCCGAGGCGCTGCGCAATTACTGGAACGAGCAGTCCTCGAAGGCCGAGAAGGCCATTCGTGAGGCCGCGCAGAACCGACCGCCGGACATCAGCATCTGGGAGTCGATCGGAGACGGCCTGAAGGCCGCCTGGGACGGCTTCACGGACTTCCTCGCCGACCACGCGGACCTGTTCTCCAAGATCGGATCCGTCCTCTCCATCCTCTCCCTGGCGACCATGGCGATCCCGCCCGTGGGCGCGATCCTCGGCGGACTCGCCATCGGCGCCAGCGCCCTCGCGCTCGCAGGCTACGGCGCCAAGACGGCCCGTGGCGAGAAGGTCGGGGTGATGGACTGGGTCGGTGCCGGGCTCGGTGTGCTGCCGGGCATCGGCGCGGTCAAGGGCATGACGGCGGCCGGGAAGGCGGCCAAGGCGGCGGCGACCGGCAACCGGCTCAAGGGTGTCTTCGCCAGCGCCGACACGATGGCGACATCGACCAACATCGCCAGGGGCATGGCCGACGGCGTCATGTACAAGGGCCTGGTCCTGGCCGGCAGGGGACTGAAGCTCAGCGACGAAGCACTGGACGTCGGCAGCTGGACCATGCGTGGAACGATGATGGGGGTCAAGGGTGCGGCCCTCGGGTACGGCCTGGTGTCGGACGCGATGAGCTCCAAGCCCGCCGCCGCCCCGTCCAGCAACGCGTTCATGTCGGCGGCGGGAGCGGCGTAACCGATGAACACCACCCTTCCCGGCGACGGCTCGGCCGATTCCGCGACCGTCACCACCGAGCGCCTGACGTTCCGCGTTCCGCCCGCTTTCTTCGAACTCCCTGTCTACGAGAGTGATGAGCAGGTCGGCCAGGCGCTGATCGAGCTGGCCCAGGACATCTACCCGCAGGGCACCCCCGAGCTCTGGTTCCAGTACGCGGCGACCCAACTGCCGGTGGTCGCCCAGATGATGGACGCCGGCGTCAGCTACGCCGGGTTCTGCCTGCTCGACCTCGACGGGCGGCGCAGCACCGCGACGGTGACGGCCGCTCTGCTGGAGTCCGTACCTGACGGGCAGAAGATGACCGCGTCGAGCGTGGCCGCGGAGCTCGCCGGACTGGGAGGGGACCAGGCCCAGGTCGAGACGGTCTGGCTCGCGGCCGGCGAGGCGGTGGCCCGGTTCTCCGCGGACATCACGACCCTCCCGGCGGAGGTCACCGACTCCGGCCGCCCCGAGGACGTGGAGGTCGGGAAGATCGCCGTCTACCTGCCGCTGCGCAAGGAGGCGGAGCTGGTGCTGTTCGAACTCAGCACCCCGTGCATGCAGGACTGGGACCTGTACTCCGACCTCTTCTTCAACATCGTGAACACCATCGAGCTCAACGACGGCGGGAGTCCGGCCGGGGCGCCGGTCCCCGAGCAGCCGGAGAACCTTCCGCCCGAGGCCCCGACGGACGCGACGAGCGGCGTCCAGGCACCCCTGCAGGCGCAGTCCGTGCGAGACGTCTTCGGATGAGCATCGACGACGGCACCGTCCCCGCCGAGGCCCTCGACCTGTTGCAGGTCAGGGCCGCACAGCTGGCGACGGTGCCGGGCCTGGCCGAGACGGCGCGGAAGATCGGCGACGACCGGGGCATCGACTACCTGGCCGATCCGCAGGTCGCGGCGATGCTCCAGCGCCACCGCCGGCTGCTGGGCGGGATGAACTCACGCGGGGCTTGGGGCGGCCTGCTGCTCGCCCCCGGGGCGGTCGGGGCCTGGTTCCTGGTCGACACCGTCGACTGGGCGGCCTCCGGCACCGCGGTCGGCGCAATACTCTGCACCCCGGTGGCGCTCCTGCTCTCGCTCAGCGTGTACCTGCTGGCCCGGGCGTTCCGGCTGCGCCACGTCTGGCTGCGCGGTGGTACCCGCGATCAGGTCAACGGGTACCTTCAGGTCCTGTCGGCGGCGGGACTCCCGCATCACCAACTGCCTGCCTGGCTGAAGCCGGTCACCGGAGAGAGATGGCGATGACGACTGTATTTGGCGTGCACGCGCAGGCCACCCAGGGCACCACGGCCCTCAACCTCCAGAGTGTCATCAAGGTGCGGGGCGGGAACCCCGTCTACGTCGCACGAGGATCCTCGAACGACGGCACACCGGACGACCTCGCCTCCGAGTTCACCCTCTACGAGGACCAGGCGGGCCACAAGCCCCTGTGCTCCGTGGCCCGACGGGGACCGAACCACACGCTGACCGTGACGGCACCCGACGGCTCCGTGCTCGCCCTGCTCCACCCACCGGCCGGCGGCCGCCGGTACGAGCTGGAACTCCCGGACGGCACACGACTGGTCGGCCGGGTCGGCACGGTCCCCGCGTGGGCCGTGTACGTCGTCCTCTCGCCCCTGGCGCTCCTCTACAACGCGGCGAGCCTCGTCGGGGGCTACGGCATCGACTGGCACCTGCCCAGCCGCACGGCCTGGCGCACGGGCGGCGGTTTCGGGCCCGCCCCGCTGAAGTTCTACGGCATCACCGACAAGTACAGGCTCCGCCCCTCCCAGCTGGACCCGCGCGTGGCCTACGCCCAGGCCGTGCTGCACTTCTGGTCCACCTGACCGCCCCGGGCCCACCGCACCACGACGGTGCGCGTACGGCGGTGGTGGCACCCTTCCCGGGTGTCGCCATCCTTCCCGCCGCCTCTGCGAGGTCAGGGCCCGGGCCTCGGCGAGCTGCTGCACTTCTGGTTCACCTGACCGCCCGGGCCCACCGCACCACGACCGTGCGCGTACGGCGGTGGCGGCACCCGACCCCGGGCGCCGCCACCGCCGTACCCACAACCGCTCAGCCCCTCAACCGACCCGCGCCCCCGCCGCCCGGGCCCGCTCCCGCGCCTCGGGGCTCACGCCGCGTTTGCGGGCCGACGTCCGGTCGTCCACCGCCGTGCGCTGGGCCACCCCGAACAGCCGGCGCGGGCCCGGTACGGCGACCACGCCCAGGAAGCGGGGGTCGCCCGCGAACCAGACCTCGCCCACCTCGCCGGACCTCACCTTCCGGACCCAGAAGGTGTAACCGCTGCCCAGGAAGCTGCCGTAGCCGAGGGAGACGGTCTTGTCCGGGCGTTCGGGGTCCGTGAAGGAGAACCTGGTGGTTCCGTTCTTCGCGGTCGACGCGGCTCCGGGGACCGACTGCCAGGGGTAGACCTTCAGGATCCGGCGCAGCGACCGGATGCCCAGGACCCTCGCCGTGTTGAGCATGGCCAGGTAGATCAGCACGAACAGGGCCGGGAAGAGGACCCAGAGCGTCCACACGGGCGTCAGCAGCACCGCGTACAGCCAGGCCACGAAGGCCCCGAGCGAGAGCACGAAGGCACTGAGTCGGAACGCGGCCGTACGGCGCCAGGCCCGCCGGGTGGCCGGGTCCTCGTACGCCGTCTTCGTCAGGGGAACGTCCACTGCGTCTGTCTCCATCGGGTCAGCCGAAGACCGCGCGCACGGACGCCTCGACCTCGGACTCGGGAATCTGCGCCTTGAACTCCTCGGGGAGCGGATTGTCGAAGCTCACCATCTCCGCCATGGCACGGTGGATGTCACGGTAGTGCTCGCGGGCGTCGACGGCCGTCGTCGTCAGGGTGAGCACCGCGAGGTTCCGCCCGTCCGGGAAGGGCAGGTACGCGGTCGCCTCGTACAGGGACCGCTGCCGGGCATCGGCCTCCGCCGGAAGCTCCACCAAGGCCTCGGTGAACGCGCCGGGCCCGCAGGGCAGGTCCGTCACGGAGACCGGCAGCGCGTTGTCGCGTGCGGTCGCCGCCTGTGCCGCCGCCAGCTTCGGCGGGGTCCACGGGATCTCGCGCCGGGCGAGCATGACGACCGACTCCAGCATGGCGCCGTCGTCCCCCTCGTGCGCGCCGATGGCGAAGCTCACCACGCCTTCCTGCCGCATCTGCGAGGTCAGGGCCCGGGCCTCGGCGAGCTGCTCCAGGAAGCCGGACTGCTGCTCCGGAGGGACCAGTTCCAGGAGGGAGTTGACGGCCTCGACGACCCTCGCGCCCTCGGGCGACTCCGGATCGGCGAACAGGTCGCGGAAGGGGACCTCCACATAGCCGGGCGCGAGCGCGAACCACAGGTCGCAGCCACGCTCCATGGCCGACTCGTCGATGGCGTACTCGAACTCGTCCGTGTCGTCGGTCATGAGTTCCACTCCTTCAGTGCGTCGCGCCGAACAGGATCTTCAGCGTCTTCAGGGCGGTGGCACCATGGCCGGCCCCGTCGAAACTGCCGGCCCGGACACCGTCCGCCCCGGTCGCCGCGTTCTCCGCGACGGGGTTCTTGATCTCGTCCCACAGGTTCTTGGCCACGCCGTACGTCCCGGTGAGCGCGCCCGCGCCGGAGACCGAGACGTCGATGATCCGCGCCGCCGAGGACGGGTCGGCGGCACCCTTCACCAGCCAGGTGGTCAGCGGGTTCTCGGCGGCGTGGATGCGCTGCGCGGCCAGCCAGGTCTTGCCGCCCGCGCTGCTCAGCTTCTCGCCCAGGGTGAGCGCCTCCGCGCCGGCGCTCGCCGACCGCGCGGCACCGTTGACCCCGCGAGCGACGGCACCGATGCCCGGCACCATGCCGAGGCTGTCGCCGACCACACCCACCGCGTTGCTCCAGAAGTCCGCGTCGAACTCCCCCTTGGTGAACCCGTCCTTGAGCGACGCCCGCACCACCGGGTTCGACAACCGGCTGATCAGCGTCGCCGCGCTCGCCGCCGCCGCGACCAGCAGGAGGATCGGGCCGACCGGTACGGCGAAGAAGAGCGCCGCGAGGCCCGCGATGGCCGCGATCGTGCCGAGGATGTCGGTGAGGTTGTCGCCGACCCAGTCCATGGCCTTCTCGAACCAGTTGGGCTCCTCGGGCGCCAGCTTGTCCGTGGAGTCCCGCAGCACACGCGCCTTGCCGCGGGCGTCGGTGCCGTGCTCCTCCTGGAGCTCCTGCGCCTTCCTGATGACGTCGCTGTAGGCGGTCCTGGCGTTGGTCACCGCCTCGCGTGCCTTGGTGAGCTCCTCGGTCGCCCGGTCCAGCCGCGCCTGCGCGTTCTTCAGCTCGGCGTCGTCCGTGAAGGTCTTGCCCGCCAGCTTGAGATCGGGGTTCGCGGAAGCGGTCTTCTCCTGGCCCTCCGCGGTGTCGATCTTCCCCTTCGCCTCCTTCGCGTCACCGTCGAGAGCGCGCGCCCGCTGCTGGTAGCCGTCGAGCGCCTTCTGCCAGTCGGCCAGCGCGGTGGCCGCCCTGGTGATGGAGGAGTGGGCGTTCTTCAGGTTCGTCGGCAGTGCCCCGTCGAGCTGCTCACGGAAGGCAACGGCCGCGTCCCCCTCCCAGTCGCCGCCCGAGCGCAGGTTCTCGATCATCTTGTGAGCGTCGGAGATGGTCTGCGCGGACTTCTGGAGCCGTGACGTCAGTTCCGATACGACCGTGACGTTGCCCGGTGCCGGATCGAAGCCCAGCGAAGGATAGGAGCTCACTTGCCGCCTCCCTGCGCCGCCGCCTTGCGGAAGCCCTCTTCGAGGGCGTGGTCGACCTCGTCGTAGTTGGCCTTGCTCTGGCCCACGCTGTCCGCGAACTTCCCGGTCAGCTCGGCGATCTGCTCGGAGCCGTACTTCCAGTGCTCGTGGAACTCGGCGCAGGCGTCGTCCAGCTCCTTGGTGCCGATGCCCTCCGCGGTCACGTCCTGCATCCACTTGCGGACGTTGTCGAGTTCCGCCTTCGCGTCCTCCAACGTCTTTCTGAAGCGCCCCAGTTCGGCGGTGTCGGTCTTGAAGTAGTCCGTCACGATCTCTCTCCCCGTTCGACAGCTTCTCTTCACGACAACAAACAGGGGCGGACCGCAGACACGGCCCGCCCCCTCACCAGAGCAGGCTCAGCTCTCCGGCAGGTATCCCGTCTGGACGAGCTGGCCGCTCGACCGGCGGGAGATGAACTGGCCACGGCCCTGCGGCTGCGGAGTGGCCTTGATGTTGTTGAACACCGGGCCCTCCGACGGGTCGCCGGACAGCACGATGCCCTGCGCGCCGAGCTCCTTGATCCGGGTGAGGACCGGCTCGAAGGAGGAGCGTGAGGCACCGGAGGTGGTGCGGGCCAGGATGATGCGCAGACCGAGGTCACGCGCGAACGGCAGGTACTCCATGAGCACCGACATCGGGTTGCCCATCGACGTGGCGACGAGGTCGTAGTCGTCGATGAAGATGAACGCGTCGGGCTCGTTGTACCAGGACCGGTTGCGCAGCTGGTCCGGCGTCACGTCCGGACCCGGCATACGGCGGCTCATCGAACCGGCCAGCGACTCCATGACCTCCTGGAGCTGCGGACCCGAGGCGCAGTACTTGTACATGTGGCTCTCGGGCACCTGGCCGAGCAGCGCGCGCCGGAAGTCCGACACCACGAACAGCGCCTTGTTGGGGGCGTACCGCTCCGAGATCTGCTTGGCCATGAACCGCAGCAGCGAGGACTTGCCGGACTCGCTCTCGCCGTAGATGACGAACAGCGGGTCGGTCTCGAAGTCCACGAAGACCGGCGAGAGGGTGAGCTCGTCGACGCCGATCGCGATACCGCGGCTGCCGAAGTCGCCGCCACCGGGCAGCTCGGACGCGTGCAGCATCGTCGGGAGCATCCGCACCTTCGGGGCCGTCGGGCCCTGCCAGGCGTTGTTGACGCTCTGCACGAGGTGCGCCATGCCGTCGGCGAGGTCCTCCACCTGTGTCGACCCGTCGATCCGGGGCGTCGCGGCGAGGTAGTCCAGCTTGTCCGGGGACAGACCGCGGCCGGGCTTGCCCATCGGCACGTTCTCGGCGCGCTTGCGGTCGAACTCCGACTCCATCGCGTCACCGAGCCGCAGTTCGAGCCGGCTCAGGATCTGGTCGCGCAGTGCCGGCCGCATCTCCGTGTACCGGGTTGCGGTGATGACCAGGTGGATGCCGAAACCGAGACCCCGCTGAGCGATGTCCGCGATGACCGGGTCGAGCATCTCGTAGTCGTTCTTGAACGTCGCCCAGCCGTCGATGATCAGGAAGACGTCACCCCACTGCTGGTCGGGGTAGTGCCCCTGCGCCCGGCGGGAGCGGAAGGTGTTCATGGAGTCGATGCTCTTGGAGCGGAAGAACTCCTCACGGGCGTTGAGGATGCCGTGCACCTCAGCGACCGTACGGCGGACCTTCTCCTGGTCCAGACGGGAGGCGGCGCCGCCCATGTGGGCCAGGTTCTCCAGCGCGAGCATGCCGCCGCCGCCGAAGTCGAGGGCGTAGAACTGCACTTCGGCCGGGGTGTGGGTGAGCGCGAACGACGTGATCATCGTGCGAACGAGCGTCGACTTGCCGGACTGCGGACCGCCCACGATCAGCGCGTGACCGGCGGAACCCGACAGGTCCGCGTACATCACGTCACGGCGCTGCTCGAAGGGCTTGTCGACCAGACCGACCGGGACGATCAGCTTGCCCTGGGCGTGATAGGCCTCGGCGTGCAGACCGCGCTCCGCGCTGATGTTGAGCGCCGGCAGCACCTGGTCGAGGCTGAACGGCTCGTCCAGCGGCGGCAGCCACACCTGGTGGGCGGGCGGACCCTGCCCGTCCAGGCGGCTGACGATGACGTCGAGGACGGTGTCGGCGAGGGCGTCGTCGACCTGGTTGCTGCGGGTCTCCGGCTCCGGCTCGGCGAGGATCCGCACCGGCACCGGCGCCGCCGTGAACAGCACGGGGGAGCGGTCGATCCGGCCGCCGCCCTGCGCCATCGGGCCGTTCGCCCGGTAGGTGCCCGACACATACGCGGCCTTGAACTGCACCATCGTCTCGGTGTCGTACTTGAGGATGCCCGCGCCGGGGACGTTCGGCAGGTGGTAGGCGTCGGGCACACCGATCGCCGTACGGGACTCGGCGGCCGAGAAGGTCCGCAGGCCGATGCGGTACGACAGGAAGGTGTCCAGGCCGCGCAGCTTGCCCTCCTCAAGTCGCTGCGAGGCGAGCAGCATGTGCACACCCAGCGAACGGCCGATCCGGCCGATCTGGATGAACATCTCGATGAAGTCCGGCTTGGCGGCGAGGAGTTCGCTGAACTCGTCGATGATCAGGACGAGCGAGGGCAGCGGGTCGAGAGCGGCACCGGCGGCGCGGGCCTTCTCGTAGTCGGTGATGTTGGCGTAGTTGCCGGCCGTGCGCAGAAGCTCCTGGCGGCGGGTCAGCTCACCGGTGATGGAGTCGCGCATGCGGTCGACGAGGGTGAGCTCGTCGGCCAGGTTGGTGATGACCGCGGAGACGTGCGGCATGGAGCCCATGCCGGTGAAGGTCGCACCGCCCTTGAAGTCCGCGAGGACGAAGTTGAGCGTCTCGGAGGAGTGCGTGACCGCGAGGCCCAGCACCAGGGTGCGCAGCAGCTCCGACTTTCCGGAACCGGTGGCGCCGACGCACAGGCCGTGCGGGCCCATGCCCTCCTGCGAGGCCTCCTTGATGTCCAGCATGACCGGCTCGCCGTTCTCGCCGAGACCGATCGGCACCCGCAGCCGCTCGTGCAGCGTGCGCGGCCGCCAGGTGCGCGAGACGTCCACGCCCGCCGCGTCACCGATCTGCATCAGGTCGGTGAAGTCCAGGTTCGCCAGCAGCGGTTCGTCCGCGTCGGCGGCACCGAGCCTGAGCGGCGCCAGCTGCCGGGCCAGCGACTCGGCCTGCGCCTGCGACAGCACGTCCGGGACACCGGTGAAGACACCCGTGCCCGCCTCCAGCTCCATGCCGTCGGGCCACACCCGCACCGACAGCGAGCCGCGCGCCTCGTCGAGGTCACCGGGGACCACCTCGATGATGGTCACGCCCTGCAGGCCCTCCGCCGAGGCGAGCACCGAGTCCGCGGGGACCCCGCCGCCGTCGAGGACGACGACCACGTGCGGCTGGTCGAGCACCGCCGAGCCGTCCCGGCTCCAGCGGGGACGGCCCTCCAGCTGGTGGGCGATCATCTCCTCCAGTTCGCCGAGGTCGAAGCAGAGCAGACGGCGGCTGCCGGCGCCGTCGGACTCCTTGTGCTGCATGTGCGGCAGCCACTTGGTCCACTCCCAGTCCACCGCGGCACCGGGCGCGGCCACGACCGCGATCACCACGTCGTCGGGGGAGTGCAGCGAGGCCAACTGGCCGACCACGGCGCGGGTCTGGCCGTAGACCGTCTCCGGGTCGCCGGAGATCGTCACGTGGTAGAAGGAGCGCAGCCCGATCGCCAGCGGGAGGTCACCGAGCGTGCCGTAGCTCGCGATGAACTGCTGCATCGAGTGGGCGGTCAGCGGCTCCAGTTCGTCGACCGGCGCGGTGTCGGGCGCGACCAGCGGCGTCGCCAACTGCTGCGGGCCCAGGCCGATCCGCACCTGGACGAAGTCCTGGTCCGTCGAACGCCGCTCCCACAGCCGGGAACCCTCCGCGATCAGCGCCCACAGCTGCTCCGGCGCCGGGTGCAGGTAGTACTGCGCGTCCCGCTGCTTGTGCACCGTGCGCCGCACCTCGCGCCGCTTCTGCGCCAGGTACTTGAGGTAGTCGCGCCGGGCCTCGGCCATCTGACCGGAGGGCCCCTTGCGGGACCGCACGATCTGGGCGATGACCATGGCGACCGTGGACGCCAGCATCAGACCGCCCATGACCTTCATGAAGCCGCCGCTCGCGGAGCTGTTCGGCATGAAGAAGAACGCTGCTGACGAACCCATGCCCAGCATGGGCAGCAGGTTCATCAGCATGCTGTCGTCCTCGGTACGAGGGAGTTCGGGAGGGGACTCGAGCTTGACCTCCTCACTCGGCACCTCCGGCGGGTAAACCCGCGGCGGGCGCTTGACGATGACAACGCTCACCGATCCACCAGTCCTTCACGCAATCGCAATGTCGAACCGCCCCCGTCGTGACGGCCCCCGTACGTTCGTCGACTCATGGGGCTCAGCCCACACGTGAGTCGGGCGTTGATCCTACTGTTCTGCGGGCCCGTTGAGCCGGGAGGGGATGAGGAGATGCCGCAAGAGGACGGTAGGGTGACGCTCCAAACGAAGCGCGGAGCGGGTTTCGCCCTGGCAAACCGCGACGAATCACCGAGTACTGGACTAGGGGGAACCGTCAGGTGAGTACGGTTTCAGCAACCGGATTCTGCCGGGTCACGGTGGCGGCACCGAACAGCCGGATCGATGTGGCACTCCCCGAGGACGTGCCGCTCTCTGACGTATACCCGGAGATTCTGCGGCTGTCGGGACAGACGCCCGAAGAGGCCGCGCCCACCGGGTACAACCTCGTGCGCAGGGACGGCTCCGTCCTCGACGACGGCCGCTCGCTCGCCGAACAGCAGATACGCGATGGTGAATTGCTGCTCCTGCGGCCGTTCGCGGACTCGCTGCCGCCCGCTGTCTTCGACGATGTCGTGGACGCCGTGGCCGCAGTCGTCGAGGCCGACCGGCGCAGCTGGAACGACGGCATGATGCGAATCGTCGGCCTGACCGCCGGCGCACTGCTGCTGACCATGATGGCGCTGGCGCTGTGGTTCTCCGAGCCGCTGCGCCACGACATGCACGGCCTGCCCGGCGTCATCGCGGGCGTCACCGGTGTCGTCCTCGTCGCGCTTGCCTCCGTCCGCGCGCGGGTCTACGACGACCACCACGCGGCCGTCGCCCTCGGACTCGCCTCGCTGCCGCACCTGATGGTCGGCGGCTCCGGCATCATGGGCCTGGACGCGGGCGAGGGTCCCGGCCGGCTGAACCTCCTCGTCGGCTTCGCCGCCGTCCTCGTCGCCGCGGTGCTGCTCGTCCTGATGCTCCCGCAGAAGGACGCGCCCTTCATCGCCGCCGCGTTCGGCGCCGGCATCGGCGTCCTCGCCACCTTCGCCGCGATCGTCTCCGAGGCCGAGCCGCGCGAGACCGCCGC
The DNA here is from genome assembly GCF_040651535.1 of Streptomyces sp. NPDC048420. Lineage (NCBI taxonomy): Bacteria > Bacillati > Actinomycetota > Actinomycetes > Kitasatosporales > Streptomycetaceae > Streptomyces > Streptomyces sp. NPDC048420. Next base: position 11,573 of record NZ_JBEZKG010000010.1, on the reverse strand, counting down.
CGTCACCGCCGTGGTCATGGTCGCCGTGATCGGCTTCCTGCCCGGCTGGTCCGCCCGCTTCTCCCGGTTGCCCATCGGCTTCCGCTCGCCCGACCAGATCGCCAAGCGCGGTCGCGCCGAGGACCAGCAGGAGCAGGAGCCGGTCGACTACCAGCTCATCACCGACCAGGCCCGCCGCGGCCACGAGCTGCTGCTCGGCCTCGTCGGCGGCAGCGCGGTCACCGGTGTCGCCTCCGCCGGTGTGGTGCTCGGCTTCTCCACCAGCGGCTGGGCCCAGCTCCTGTCCCTGGCGGCCGGCCTCGCCATGCTGATGCGGGCCCGTCTCTTCCTGTACACGTCCCAGGTCGTGACCCTGATGATCTCGGGCATCATCACCGTCGCCCTGCTGGTCCTCGGCCTCGCCCTGAACCCGCCGGCCGACATCATGGAAGAGCTCGTCTACAACCACAACCACGCCCCGCTGGACATCCGCACCGTCTGGCTCTCCGCCGCGGTCGCGTTCGGCGCCATGCTCCTGGTGGCCGTGGCCCTGATCGTGCCGCGCAAGGGCGTGACCCCGTTCTGGGGCCGCATGCTCGACCTGAGCGAGGGCGCGGTGCTCCTCTCGCTCGTCCCGCTCTGCCTCGCGGTCCTCGACCTGTACGCGGCGGCCCGCGGCATGACGAGCTGACGACCGTCCCGCGCAGTTGACAGCGGCTGTCACCCGGTGGCAGCCGCTGCGTCATGTGTACGACGCCGGCGTGGCCCGGGGCACTCCTGCCGGGCTGATACGCTGGCTGACGGCCGTTTGTGTACGCACCCCCGGAGCCCAGCGCTCTGGAGGCCGCGCCCAGCGGATCCCCGCCTCCCGAGTTACGGAAGCTCCCCTGAGAAGTGGACCAGGGGCACTCGGTGGCTACCCAAAGAGACTACGAGGAGTACGCGTGTCGCTCGACGCCGCTACGAAGAAGCAGATCATCACCGAGTTCGGTACCAAGGAGGGCGACACCGGCTCCCCCGAGGTCCAGGTCGCGATGCTCTCGCGCCGTATCTCGGACCTGACCGAGCACCTCAAGACCCACAAGCACGACCACCACTCCCGTCGTGGTCTGCTGATCCTGGTCGGTCAGCGCCGTCGCCTTCTCCAGTACCTGGCGAAGAAGGACATCCAGCGCTTCCGTGCGCTGGTCGACCGCCTCGGCATCCGCCGCGGTGCGGCGGGCGCCAAGTAGGACGCCGTGAAGGGAGCGGTTCCCGAAACGATCGGGGGCCGCTCCCTTTGCCGTACGTACGGAAACGTGCGCGGTGTCACACCCACTTTGTAGTGTGGTAGCACAACGCAGTACCAACGCTGTATCCACGAGGAGAGAAGTGCACCTCGCCGCCGCCGGTCCTCGGTAGTGGCCCCCGGGCCTTGCGAACCCGGGTGCTTCGATCGAAGACCGGCCCGCACCAGATGGAGCGCTTCTCCGCTCATGTCCCTCCGCCACACGGGCGGACCAGGACAAAAGACGAAACGCAGACGAAAGTAACGGAGAACACGCTAGTGGAGAACGAGACCCACTACGCCGAGGCCGTCATCGACAACGGCTCCTTCGGCACCCGCACCATCCGCTTCGAGACGGGCCGCCTCGCCAAGCAGGCCGCCGGCTCCGCCGTGGCCTACCTGGACGACGACACCATGGTGCTGTCGGCCACCACCGCCTCGAAGAACCCCAAGGACCAGCTCGACTTCTTCCCCCTGACGGTGGACGTCGAGGAGCGGATGTACGCCGCCGGCAAGATCCCCGGCAGCTTCTTCCGCCGTGAGGGCCGCCCCTCCGAGGACGCCATCCTCACCTGCCGGCTGATCGACCGCCCGCTGCGCCCCTCCTTCAAGAAGGGCCTGCGCAACGAGATCCAGGTCGTCGCCACCATCATGGCGCTCAACCCCGACCACCTGTACGACGTCGTGGCTATCAACGCCGCCTCCGCGTCCACCCAGCTGGCCGGCCTGCCCTTCTCCGGCCCGATCGGCGGCGTCCGCGTCGCGCTGATCAACGGCCAGTGGGTGGCCTTCCCGACGCACTCCGAGCTCGAGGACGCCGTCTTCGACATGGTCGTCGCGGGCCGCACCCTGGAGGACGGCGACGTCGCGATCATGATGGTCGAGGCCGAGGCCACCGAGAAGACCATCCAGCTGGTCAAGGGCGGCGCCGAGGCCCCGACCGAGGAGGTCGTCGCCGCCGGTCTGGAAGCCGCGAAGCCCTTCATCAAGGTGCTCTGCAAGGCCCAGGCCGACCTCGCCTCCAAGGCCGCCAAGCCGACCGGCGAGTTCCCGATCTTCCTCGACTACCAGGACGACATCCTGGAGGCGCTGTCCGCCGCCGTCCGCCCGGAGCTCGCCTCCGCGCTGACCATCGCGGGCAAGCAGGAGCGCGAGTCCGAGCTGGACCGCGTCAAGGCGCTCGCCGCCGAGAAGCTCCTGCCGGAGTTCGAGGGCCGCGAGAAGGAGATCTCCGCCGCGTACCGCTCCCTGACCAAGCAGCTCGTCCGCGAGCGCGTGATCAAGGAGAAGAAGCGCATCGACGGCCGTGGCGTCACGGACATCCGTACGCTCGCCGCCGAGGTCGAGGCCATCCCGCGCGTGCACGGCTCCGCGGTGTTCGAGCGTGGCGAGACCCAGATCCTGGGCGTCACCACCCTCAACATGCTCCGTATGGAGCAGCAGCTGGACACCCTCTCCCCGGTGACCCGCAAGCGCTACATGCACAACTACAACTTCCCGCCGTACTCCACCGGCGAGACCGGCCGCGTCGGCTCCCCGAAGCGCCGCGAGATCGGCCACGGCGCCCTCGCCGAGCGCGCCCTGGTCCCGGTCCTGCCGACCCGCGAGGAGTTCCCCTACGCGATCCGCCAGGTCTCCGAGGCGCTGAGCTCCAACGGCTCGACGTCCATGGGCTCGGTCTGCGCCTCCACCATGTCGCTGCTGAACGCCGGTGTGCCGCTGAAGGCCCCCGTCGCCGGTATCGCCATGGGCCTGATCTCCCAGGACATCGAGGGCGAGACGCACTACGTCACGCTCACCGACATCCTCGGTGCGGAGGACGCCTTCGGCGACATGGACTTCAAGGTCGCCGGCACCAAGGAGTTCGTCACCGCCCTCCAGCTCGACACCAAGCTGGACGGCATCCCCGCCTCCGTCCTGGCCGCCGCTCTCAAGCAGGCCCGTGACGCCCGCCTCCACATCCTTGACGTGATGATGGAAGCGATCGACACGCCGGACGAGATGTCCCCGAACGCCCCGCGGATCATCACCGTCAAGATCCCCGTGGACAAGATCGGTGAGGTCATCGGCCCCAAGGGCAAGATGATCAACCAGATCCAGGAGGACACCGGCGCCGAGATCACGATCGAGGACGACGGCACCATCTACATCGGTGCCGCCGACGGCCCGGCCGCCGAGGCCGCCCGCACCACGATCAACTCGATCGCCAACCCGACCATGCCGGAGGTCGGCGAGCGCTACCTGGGCACGGTCGTCAAGACGACCACGTTCGGCGCGTTCGTGTCGCTGCTCCCGGGCAAGGACGGTCTGCTGCACATCTCGCAGATCCGCAAGCTGGCCGGCGGCAAGCGCGTCGAGAACGTCGAGGACGTGCTCGGCGTGGGCGCCAAGGTCCAGGTCGAGATCGCCGAGATCGACTCCCGCGGCAAGCTCTCCCTGATCCCGGTCATTGAGGGCGAAGAAGCGGACGACGACAAGAAGGACGACACCGACAAGTGACGTCGAGCAGCTCGACGGCGACGGCCCGCACCTCCTCGGAGGCGCGGGCCGTCGCCCGTACCCAAACCCTGATCAAGGGCGAGAACGGCATCGGCACGGTCCGCAAGACCACCCTCCCGGGCGGCCTGCGCATCGTCACCGAGACCCTCCCCTCGGTCCGCTCCGCGACCTTCGGCATCTGGGCGCACGTGGGCTCCCGTGACGAGACACCGTCCCTGAACGGCGCCACGCACTACCTGGAGCACCTCCTCTTCAAGGGCACCCAGCGCCGGTCCGCCCTGGACATCTCCTCCGCCCTCGACGCGGTCGGCGGCGAGATGAACGCGTTCACGGCGAAGGAGTACACGTGCTACTACGCACGCGTGCTCGACGCCGACCTGCCGCTCGCCATCGACGTCGTCTGCGACATGCTGACCGGCTCGCTGATCCTCGAAGAGGACGTCAACGTCGAGCGCGGCGCGATCCTCGAAGAGATCGCCATGACCGAGGACGACCCGGGCGACTGCGTGCACGACCTGTTCGCGTCCACCATGTTCGGCGACAACCCCCTCGGCCGCCCGGTCCTCGGCACGGTCGACACCGTCAACGCCCTCACCGCCGACCGCATCCGCCGCTTCTACAAGAAGCACTACGACCCCACGCACCTGGTCGTGGCAGCAGCGGGCAACGTCGACCACAACAAGGTCGTACGCCAGGTCCGCGCCGCCTTCGAGAAGGCCGGCGCCCTCAAGAACCCCGACGCCACGCCCATCGCCCCGCGAGACGGCAGGCGTGCCCTGCGCACCGCGGGCCGCGTCGAGCTGATCGGCCGCAAGACCGAACAGGCCCACGTCGTCCTCGGCATGCCGGGACTCGCCCGCACCGACGAGCGCCGCTGGGCCCTCGGCGTCCTGAACACCGCGCTGGGCGGCGGCATGTCGTCAAGGCTGTTCCAGGAGGTCAGGGAGAAGCGCGGGTTGGCGTACAGCGTCTACTCCTACACCTCCGGCTTCGCCGACTGCGGCCTGTTCGGCGTGTACGCCGGCTGCCGGCCCTCGCAGGTCCACGACGTGCTGAAGATCTGCCGCGACGAACTCGACCAGGTCGCCGAACACGGCCTCTCGGACGACGAGATCGGCCGCGCCATCGGCCAGCTGAGGGGCTCCACGGTCCTGGGCCTTGAGGACACCGGCGCGCTGATGAACCGCATCGGCAAGAGCGAGCTGTGCTGGGGCGAGCAGATGTCCGTCGACGACATGCTGTCGCGGATAGCCTCGGTCACCCCGGACGACGTGCGTGCGGTCGCCCGCGAGATCCTGGGACGGCGCCCGTCGCTGTCGGTCATAGGCCCGCTGAAGGACAAGCAGGCCGCTCGACTGCACGAAGCGGTCGCGTAAGCCCTCCCCTTAAGGAAGCAAGAAGATGAGCAAGCTGCGCGTGGCGGTCCTCGGTGCCAAGGGCCGGATCGGCGCCGAGGCGGTCAAGGCCGTCGAGGCCGCCGAGGACATGGAACTGGTCGCCGCCCTGGGCCGGGGCGACAAGCTGGAGACCCTGGCCGAGAGTGGCGCCCAGGTCGCCGTCGAACTGACCACGCCGGCCTCGGTGATGGACAACCTGGAGTACTGCGTCGGCCACGGCATCCACGCCGTCGTCGGTACGACGGGCTGGACCGACGAACGCCTCGCGAAGCTGAAGGGCTGGTTGTACGCGTCCCCGGAGACGGGCGTGCTCATCGCTCCCAACTTCTCCATCGGCGCCGTCCTGACCATGAAGTTCGCGCAGATCGCCGCGCCCTACTTCGAGTCCGTCGAGGTCATCGAGCTGCACCACCCCAAGAAGGTCGACGCCCCGTCCGGCACCGCCGCCCGCACGGCCCAGCTCATCGCCGAGGCCCGGCGCGCGGCGGGTACGGCCCCGGCCCCGGACGCCACCGAGACGGCACTGGACGGCGCGCGGGGCGCGGACGTCGACGGTGTTCCCGTCCACTCCGTCCGGCTGCGCGGTCTGCTGGCCCACCAGGAGGTCCTGCTGGGCGGCGAGGGCGAGACGCTGACCATCCGCCACGACTCCCTCCACCACAGCAGCTTCATGCCGGGCATCCTGCTCGGCGCGCGCCGCGTGGTGACCACCCCGGGCCTGACCTTCGGCCTGGAACACTTCCTGGACCTGGGCTGACACCGTCATGCGAGCCAAGCTGTCCTACGCCGTAACGGCCGCCGTCCTGCTCGTCTACTTCGTGCTGGTCGGCAGCCGCGGTGTCATGCTCATCCAGTCCGGCACCCTGCTGACGGTCACCTTCGGCGTGGCGGTGCTGATCCTGCCGGTGATCGGCCTGTGGTTCCTGTGGAAGAACACCCAGTTCGTCCGCCGGGCCAACGCCCTCGCCGCCGAACTCGACGCCGAGGGCGGCCTGCCCGTCGACGAGCTGAAGCGCACGCCCGGCGGCCGGATCGACCGTGACTCGGCCGACGAGGTCTTCGCCAAACGCAAGGCCGAGACCGAGGCGGCCCCCGACGACTGGCGCAGCTGGTTCCGCCTCGCCATCGCCTACCACGACGCCCGCGACACCCCGCGGGCCCGCAAGGCGATGCAGCGCGCGATAGCCCTGCATGACGGCAGGACGATCGAGGCCTAGCCCCACCTACGCCGACGTCTCACGCACACACCGAAGGGGCCGGCCCGCAGCTGTCGCGGACCGGCCCCTTCGGCGTACAGCCGGTCAGATACGCCCGTACTCCGCCGCCCACGCCTCCACCGCGTCCGCGGCCCGGTCGAACGCCTGGCCGCGCGCCAGGAAGTCCGCGCTGTGCGTGGTCAGCAGCGGCGGCACGTCCTCCGGCGCCCTGCCCTGTCGTACGAGGGTCAGGGCCTGTCCCTGGACCGTGCGGGGCAGTCCGAGCCAGCGCACCGGCTGCTGCGCCGTCCGCACCCCGACGACCTGGTCCCAGGGCACCGTGCGGGTGAACAGGAAACCCACCCGACGCACCCCGCGGGCGCTCACCCACACACCGACGCGCAGCAGCCGCAGCGCGCCGATGATGACGAGCACCGCGATGCCGAGCACCACGCCGGCCTCGGACGGCTTGTCGGTCAGCGCGATGATCACCGCGGCGAACAGCACGTACGAGGCGAGCAGCAGAAGGATCGCGGCCACGCCCACCCGCCACGGACCGGGCCGGTAAGGACGCCGCCAGCGGTCACGGTCGTCGAACGGCAGCGCGACGTCGTCCGGCGTCTCGAATGCGCGGTCGGCCGTCAGGAAGGGCAGGGGCACGGCGGGTCCTCACTCGATCCATACGTGGGCTGTGCCCGGTGAGGTTATCCGCCGGTGTCCCCGCGAGCCACCTTCGGGGGCGCGGTTGAGTCAGTGTCCCTGGGACGCCTGCGACTGCTGGTTCTGTGAGGGCGCCTGGTCCTGTGACAGCGCCGGCATCCCGAGGACCAGGGAGCCCACGAGTCCGGCGACGACGGTGACTCCCATCAGCCAGCGCCCGGCTATCTCACTGGCGGACGCACGCTGCCGGGGTGGCGGAGTGACATTGCTGCGGAACCTGTCGGCTTCGGCGAGAAAGGCGAACGGTACGGGCTCGCGCCGACGCAACAGCATGGGGGTACGTCTCCCTTCGGGGATCGAAACAGCAACTGCTGCCTGTACAGACGAGCGGGTACCGCAAATGGTGCCCAACTATCGCCAAATCGTCTGACGAGAGCCACGTAGAGTGGGCGCCGACCGCAGATGTGATGGGAAGGACCTTCCGTGACCCCCGCCGCCGACCCCAATATCTCCTTGCGCAGCGACGTCACCGTCGAACTGGTGAAGTCCAGCGCTTCGGACTCCGACGTCCTGTTCGCTGCCCGTGTCTCGACCCTGGGTGAGCAGTCCCTCGACGAGTTGCAGAAGGACCCCGAGCGCTCCAAGGGTTTGATCAACTACCTGATGAGGGACCGGCATGGCAGCCCCTTCGAGCACAACTCCATGACCTTCTTCATCACGGCGCCGATCTTCGTCTTCCGTGAGTTCATGCGGCACCGCGTGGGCTGGTCGTACAACGAGGAGAGCGGTCGCTACCGGGAGCTCCAGCCGATCTTCTACGTTCCCGGTGCGGACCGGAAACTCGTCCAGGAGGGCCGCCCCGGCAAGTACGTCTTCGTCGAGGGCTCCCCCCAGCAGCACGAGGTGGTCCGCAGCGTCCTCGACGACTCCTACCAGCAGGCGTACACCGCCTACCAGAAGCTGCTGGCCGAGGGCGTCGCCCGTGAGGTCGCCCGCTCGGTCCTGCCCGTCGGCCTGTTCTCCTCGATGTACGCCACCTGCAACGCCCGCTCGCTCATGCACTTCCTCGGCCTGCGCACCCAGCACGAGGAGGCGACGGTGCCGTCCTTCCCGCAGCGGGAGATCGAGATGGTCGGCGAGAAGATGGAGGCGGAGTGGGCGAAGCTCATGCCGCTCACCTACGCGGCCTTCAACACGAACGGCCGTATGGCGCCGTAACGGACGCCTGTTTCCCGGTAGGGCACAGATGTGCGGATCCACCTCGCGAAGTGTCCGGATTGCGGCATTTGGAGAAGTTCATCTAGCCTGATCAAACGGACCCGGCACTGCTTGAACCCCCGAGCAGGCAGTGCCGGGCTCCGCATTTGTCCGGACTTTCCCGAGCCCCCGAGGGCAGACCGTGTGATGAGCACCGAGTAGCGTGTATGCCATGGCTCCGACCTCCACTCCGCAGACCCCCTTCGGGCGGGTCCTCACCGCCATGGTCACGCCGTTCACGGCGGACGGCGCACTCGACCTCGACGGCGCACAGCGGCTCGCCACCCACCTGGTGGACGCAGGCAACGACGGCCTGATCGTCAACGGCACCACCGGCGAGTCCCCCACCACCAGCGACGCGGAGAAAAAGGACCTAGTACGAGCCGTACTGGAGGCGGTCGGCGACCGAGCCCACGTCGTCGCCGGCGTCGGCACCAACGACACCCGCCACAGCATCGAGCTGGCCCGCACCGCCGAGAAGACCGGCGCGCACGGCCTGCTGATCGTGACGCCGTACTACAACAAGCCCCCGCAGGAGGGCCTGTACCGGCACTTCAAGGCCGTCGCCGACGCCGCCGAGCTGCCCGTCATGCTCTACGACATCCCGGGCCGCAGCGGTGTCCCGATCAGCACCGAGACGCTGGTCCGGCTCGCCGAGCACCCGCGGATCGTCGCCAACAAGGACGCCAAGGGCGACCTCGGCCGCGCGAGCTGGGCCATCTCCCGCTCCGGCCTCGCCTGGTACTCCGGCGACGACATGCTGAACCTCCCGCTGCTCTCCGTGGGCGCGGTCGGCTTCGTCTCGGTCGTCGGCCATGTGGTCACCCCGGACCTGCGCGCCCTGGTCGAGGCGTTCGTCTCCGGCGACGTCCAGAAGGCCACCGAGATCCACCAGAAGCTGCTTCCCGTCTACACGGGGATGTTCCGCACCCAGGGCGTGATGACGACCAAGGCGGCGCTCGCCCTCCAGGGCCTGCCCGCCGGGCCCCTGCGCGCCCCCATGGTCGAGCTTTCCGCCGAGGAGATCGAGCAGCTCAAGATCGATCTTGCCGCCGGCGGGGTACAGCTCTAGCACCAGACTTCGCGCGCCCGGCGCGCAACCAGACTCAACAACTGAATACGCGGGCCACCGGTGCCCGCACCACAACGACAACTGCTACACGCACGAACGTCACGCACGCCATGTGCCCCACCGGTACGTGGCGTGAGTGGTGAGGAGAGTCTTTTGAGTCATCCGCATCCCGAACTGGCCCCGCCCCCGCCGCTCCCCGAGGGCGGCCTGCGGGTCACCCCACTCGGCGGTCTCGGCGAGATCGGCCGAAACATGACGGTCTTCGAGTACGGCGGCCGCCTGCTGATCGTCGACTGCGGCGTGCTCTTCCCGGAGGAGGAGCAGCCCGGAATTGACCTGATCCTGCCGGACTTCTCGTCTGTGCGGGACCGCCTCGACGACATCGAGGGCATCGTCCTCACGCACGGCCACGAGGACCACATCGGCGGCGTCCCCTATCTCCTCCGCGAGAAGCCGGACATCCCGCTGATCGGCTCCAAGCTGACCCTCGCGCTCATCGAGGCCAAGCTCCAGGAGCACCGCATCCGCCCGTACACCCTTGAGGTGGCGGAGGGGCACCGCGAGCGCATCGGCCCCTTCGACTGCGAGTTCGTCGCGGTCAACCACTCCATCCCCGACGCCTTGGCCGTGGCCATCCGTACCCCCGCGGGCATGGCGGTCCACACCGGCGACTTCAAGATGGACCAGCTCCCGCTGGACGGCCGCCTCACGGACCTGCACGCCTTCGCGCGGCTGAGCGAGGAGGGCATCGACCTGCTTCTCTCGGACTCGACGAACGCCGAGGTCCCGGGCTTCGTCCCGCCCGAGAAGGACATCTCGAACGTCCTGCGGCAGGTCTTCGCCAATGCCCGCAAGCGGATCATCGTGGCGAGCTTCGCCAGCCACATCCACCGCATCCAGCAGATCCTGGACGCGGCCCACGAGTACGGCCGCCGGGTCGCCTTCGTCGGCCGCTCCATGGTCCGCAACATGGGCATCGCGAGGGACCTCGGCTATCTGAAGGTCCCCCCGGGCCTGGTGGTCGACGTCAAGACGCTCGACGACCTCCCGGACCACGAGGTGGTCCTGGTCTGCACGGGCTCGCAGGGCGAACCGATGGCCGCCTTGTCCCGCATGGCCAACCGCGACCACCAGATCCGGATCGTCAACGGCGACACGGTCATCCTCGCCTCCTCGTTGATCCCGGGTAACGAGAACGCGGTCTACCGCGTGATCAACGGCCTGACCCGCTGGGGTGCCAACGTCGTCCACAAGGGCAACGCCAAGGTGCACGTCTCGGGCCACGCGTCCGCGGGCGAGCTCCTGTACTTCTACAACATCTGCCGCCCGAAGAACCTGATGCCGGTCCACGGCGAATGGCGCCACCTGCGCGCCAACGCCGAGCTGGGCGCCCTGACCGGCGTCCCGCATGACCGCATCGTCATCGCCGAGGACGGCGTCGTCGTCGACCTCGTCGAGGGCAAGGCGAAGATCTCGGGCAAGGTCCAGGCGGGCTACGTCTACGTCGACGGCCTCTCGGTCGGCGATGTCGGCGAGCCGGCGCTCAAGGACCGCAAGATCCTCGGAGACGAGGGCATCATCTCGGTCTTCCTGGTCGTCGACTCGTCCACCGGCAAGATCACCGGTGGCCCGCACATCCAGGCGCGCGGCTCGGGCATCGAGGACTCGGCGTTCGGCGACGTGATCCCCAGGATCACCGAGGTCCTGGAGCGCTCGGCACAGGACGGCGTGGTCGAACCCCACCAGCTGCAACAGCTGGTGCGTCGGACCCTGGGCAAGTGGGTCTCCGACACGTATCGCCGCAGGCCGATGATCCTCCCCGTGGTGGTGGAGGTCTGACGGTTCGTCGGACGGCCGTCCGAGTGAACTGGGAGCGGGGCGCCTCGATTTGCATCGAGGCGCCCCGCTCCAGTACGTTTACGGCTCCGCCTCGGGGGGAACCCGGCCGCTTCGTGCGCCGGACCCAGTCCCCGAACGGGGCGGGAAATCCGACTCAGGACTTCTGATAAAGTCGGAGCCGCCGGAAAGGGAAACGCGGAAGCGGGAACCTGGAAAGCACCGAGGAAATCGGAACCGGAAACGGTCTGATAGAGTCGGAAACGCAAGACCGAAGGGAAAAGCACCGGAGGAAAGCCCGAGAGGGTGAGTACAAAGGAAGCGTCCGTTCCTTGAGAACTCAACAGCGTGCCAAAAATCAACGCCAGATATGTTGATACCCCGTCTCCGGTCATTCGGCTGGGGCGAGG